>CADBEF010000181.1:0-343 GCA_902793555.1 uncultured bacterium
GATTCTGCTGGGGATGATCCGCGGGGCGGCGGCGTTTTCGGGCGTGCAGGTGTACACGTACGCCGTGATGAGCAACCACTTCCATCTGCTCGTGCGCGTGCCGCGCAAGCGCGAGGTGCCGGACAAGGAGCTGGAAACGCGCATGCTGGCGCTCTACGGGCCGGCCAAGTTCCATGCCGTGCTCAAGAAGTGGGCCCGATGGGCGAAGATCCACCAGGAAGACCGCGTGCAAGACGAAAAGAAGCGGATGCGGGCGCGGATGTACGACCTGTCGCAGTTCTGCAAGACGTTCAAGGAGGCCTACACGCAGGACTACAACCGCCGGCACGACAATACGGGCACG
>CADBEF010000181.1:351-9902 GCA_902793555.1 uncultured bacterium
CCACCTGAATCCCGTCCGCGCGGCGGTCGTGGAGCGGGCGGAAGAATCGAAGTGGACCGGCTACGGGGCGGGCTGCCAGGGCGATGCGCTCGCGCAAGCAGGGCTCCGCGCGCTCGTTTCGCGCGTGTACGGCGCGAAGGATTCGACCTGGGAGCAAGCCGCGGCGGTTTGCGCGGAGACAATCGGCGGACGAGTGCCGCCCGGAGCATCGATTCCCGAGGGCCATGTCGTGGAAACGGACGGCAAGGGCCGTCCGTTTCGCGCCGGGTCGTTGCAGGCTTTGTTGTCACGGCGTTCGGCGGGATTCGTGAACGGTCTCGCGCTTGGAAGCGCGGCGTTCGCCAAGCGGGTTTCGGGACGTTTGCCAAAACGAATCCGCAAGCGGGCCGAATCGTTGTTCGACCGTTGTCCGTTTCTTGAGCTGCAATGCGCCGGCGGCGTGAGGGAGGTTTCCTGATGGAGACGAGACGAAAGACGAAAGACGTTGTCGGCGCGGTGTTGGACGCCGTCGCGGGCGGGATGGCCGTTTGGGTTCTGCTTGCCGGCGCGGTGGCGATGGCAAGGCCGGAACCGGTGAAAGCCGCGATCCCCACGTCGTGCGTTCCGTGGCTCCTCGGCGCGGTGATGTTCGGGATGGGTCTTTCGCTGCGCAGCCGCGATTTTGCGCTTGTTCTCGGCCGGCCGCGCGACGTCGCGATCGGCGTCTCCGCGCAGTACGTCTGCATGCCGCTCGCGGCCTGGGCGATCTCGAAGGCGCTCGGCCTGCCGGACGAAATCGCTCTTGGCGTGGTCCTCGTCGGCGCCTGCCCCGGGGGCACCGCCTCCAACGTGATCGCCTACCTCGCGAAGGGCGACGTCGCGCTCTCGGTGACGATGACCGCCTGCTCGACCCTCCTCGCGCCGCTGGCGACGCCGGCGATCGTCTGGCTGCTCGCCGGAGAATCGATCGAGGTGGATGTCGTCAAGATGTTCCTCGACATCGTCAAAATCGTGATCGCGCCGGTTGTGGCCGGCGTCGCAATCAACGAACTGCTGCCCCGCTTCGCCGCGCGCGTCCGCCGCGCGATGCCGGCTTTTTCGACGGTTGTCGTCGCGGTGATCGTCGCGGGCGTGGTCGCGGCTTCCGCCGGACGCATCCGCGAGGCCGCCGCGCTCGTCGCCCTCGCGGTCGTGCTGCACAACGGCCTCGGGATGGCGTTGGGGTGGGGCGCCGGGCGGCTCTTCCGCATGGACGCGGCCCGCCGGCGCACGCTCGCCATCGAGGTCGGCATGCAGAACTCCGGCCTCGCCGTCTCCCTGGCCGCGATGCACTTCGCCGCAATGCCGCTCGCGGCCGTGCCGGGGGCGCTTTTCAGCGTCTGGCACAACCTCAGCGGTGCGCTTTTCGCGAACTGCTGCGCGCGGCGCTCCTAGCCGAGGGAGTCGAGGAGGGCACGCTTGCGGGCGAGGTCCGCGAGGAGCTCCTCCTTGCGGGCCTTCTGCTGCTCGACGATGGCGGCGGGGGCCTTGCTGAGGAAGGTCTCGTTGCCGAGCTTCGCCTCCACGGTGCGGAGGAAGCCCTCGAGCTTCGCGATCTCGTCCTGCGCCTTCTTCTTCTCGGCCTCGGCATCGACCGAGCCCTCGAGCTTGAGCGCGACGGTGCCGAGCGCGGTGTCCGCCGACGGCATGCCGGAGAGCGTTTCGCCGCAGAGCACTTCGACGCCGGAGGCGCCAAGGAAGCCCGCGAGCGATTCGGTTTCGGCGCGGAGGCGGTCGGCCGCTTCGGCGGTCTTGGCGGAGACGACGAAGGCGACCTTGTCGGACGGTTTGATCGCCGAGAGGGAGGAGCGCAGCGCGCGGCCGGCGGTGACGAGGTCGTGGCGCGCGTTCACGTAGGCGCGCACCTCCTCGTCGAGGCCCCACGCGGCCTTCTGCTCGGCGGTGTAGGGCTTCGGCCACGGGGCGCGGCTGATCGTCTCCTCGTCGGAGGCGGCGTAGGCGAGCTGGTGCCAGATTTCCTCGGTGACGAACGGCATGAACGGGTGGATCATGCGCAGCGCGCGGCCGAAGACGTCGGCGAGGATGCCCACGACCTGCGCGCGGCGCGCGGGGTCGTCGCCGTAGAGGTCGCGCTTGGCCTCCTCGAGGTACCAGTCGCAGAACTGCGACCAGACGAAGTCGTAGGCGGCGAGGGCGGCGTCCTGGAAGCGGTAGCCGGCGAGGGCCGTGTCCATCGCGGCGAGCGCGGCGTCCGCGGTCGCGAGGATGTGGCGGTCGTCGAGCGAGAGCGAGGCCGCCTCTCCCTGCGGGCAGGGGGCGGCGTCCCCCGCTCCCCCCGCGTAGGCGGCGAAGGAGAATCCCTCCACCTTGCTCGCGTGCATCTGGATGAAGCGGGCGGCGTTCCAGATCTTGGTGCCGAAGTTGCGGCCGATCTCGAACTTGTCCATCGAGATAAAGACGTCGATGCCGGGGGAGGTCGTCTGCATCAGCGTGAAGCGCAGGGCGTCGGCGCTGTACTTGCCGATGATCTCGAGCGGGTCGAGGGAGTTGCCGAGCGACTTGGACATCTTGCGTGCGCGTCGCGCACGACGCCGTGCAGGACGACGTTGCGGAACGGGACGTCGCCCATGAAGCGGCAGCCGGCCATGATCATGCGCGCGACCCAGAAGAAGATGATGTCGGGCGCGGTGCAGAGGTCGGTCGTGGGGTAGTAGCGCGCGAGGTCCGCGGTCTTGTCGGGCCAGCCGAGCGTGGAGAACGGCCAGAGCCACGAGGAGAACCACGTGTCGAGGACATCGGGGTCCTGCGTGATCTTCTCGGCGCCGGCGCCGCACTTGGGGCAGGCGGTGGGCTTCTCGGTCGCGGCCCACTCGTGTCCGCACTCGCAGGTGTAGACGGGGATGCGGTGGCCCCACCAGATCTGGCGCGAGATGCACCAGTCCCGGATGTTCTCCATCCAGTTGAAGTAGGTGTTCTCGTAGCGCTTGGGGGTGAAGACGATGCGGCCGTCGCGCACGACCTCCATCGCCTTCTCGGCGAGGGGCTTCATGCGGACGAACCACTGCTTGGAGAGGCGGGACTCGACGACGGTGTGGCAGCGGTAGCAGTGGCCGACCTGGTTGTCGTAGTCCTCGACGTGGTCGAGGAAGCCGCCGGCGTCGAGGTCGGCGACGATCCTCTCGCGGCACTCGAAGCGGTCGAGGCCCGCGTAGGCGGCGCCGGCGAGCTCGTTCATCGTGCCGTCGCCGTTCATGATGTTGATCTCCTCGAGGCCGTGGCGCTTGCCGACGAGGAAGTCGTTCGGGTCGTGGGCGGGCGTGATCTTCACGATGCCCGTGCCGAACTCGCGCTCGACGTAGTCGTCCGGGAGGACGGGGATCTCGCGCCCGGTGAGCGGGAGGATGACGGTCTTGCCGTGGAGGTGCAGGTAGCGCTCGTCCTTGGGGTTCACCGCGACGGCCGTGTCGCCCGGGAGGGTCTCGGGACGGGTCGTGGCGACCATGATGTAGTCCTTGTAGGCCTCGCCCTTCACGCCGAGGGCGGAGCCGACGACGGGGTAGCGCACGTACCAGAGGTGGCCGTGGTTGGGCTCGTGCTCGATCTCGTCGTCCGCGAGGGCGGTGCCGCAGCGCGGGCACCAGTTCACGATGTAGTTGCCGCGGTAGACGAGGTCCTTCTCGTACATCTCGGTGAAGACCTCGGCGACGGCGCGGGAGAGGCCCTCGTCCATCGTGAAGCGCTCGTGCGACCAGTCGCAGGAGCAGCCGAGGGCGCGAAGCTGGCGGACGATCGTGCCGCCGTACTGCTTCTTCCACTCCCAGACGCGCTCGACGAAGGCCTCGCGGCCGAGGTCCTGGCGGCGCTTGCCCTCCTTGCGGAGCGCCTTCTCGACGACGTTCTGCGTGGCGATGCCGGCGTGGTCGGTGCCGGGGACCCAGAGCGTGTCGTCGCCGCGCATGCGGTGCCAGCGGACGAGGACGTCCTGGATCGTGTCGTTGAGGGCGTGGCCCATGTGGAGGATGCCCGTCACGTTGGGCGGCGGGATGACGACCGAGTAGGGCTTGCCCTTGCCGGACGGCTTGAAAGGCGCCGGTGTTCTCCCAGATCGGGTACCACTTGGCCTCGACGGCCTTGGGATCGTAGTGCTTGTCCATGTTCGCGAGGGGCCCGCGCGGCGGCGGCCGTTCCGGCCGCGCGCGCGGTCCCCGGTTGGTTGTTGTTCGAAAGGTTCGGAAAGGCTGCTCCGGATAACGAGCGCTCCGGCCGCGCCGAGACGCGGGCCGGAGCGGAGCGCGCGCGGGGAGACCGCGCGCTAGAAGCGGACGCCCGCCGAGGCGTAGACCATGTGGTCGTCGGAGAAGATGTCGATGCCGCCGTTGAGGTAGACGCGGCGGGCGAAAGTCATCGAGAGACCGACCGTGAAGCCCCAGCGGTCGTCTTCGTCCTGCTCGAAGCCGTCGGCGTCGATCATCGAGAAGACCGGACCGGCGAAGAGGCCGATCGACGAGGGGTACATGTCGTGGATCATGAACATGTCGTTGAGGAGTTCGAAGGTGAGAAAGACCTCCGTTTCGCCGAGCGACAGCTTGTTTGCGTCCGTGTAGGCGTATTCCGCCCCGAAATTGAGGCGGAAGCGCGAGAACGTGGACATGATGTCGAGCTGGTCGTCGTCGATCAGCGCGGCCCAGAGCCCGCCGCCGAAGGTCGCCTTGGTGTCACCCTCCGAAACCTCGAAAAAGTCATCGCTCTTTGCGTCCGCGATGCCGACGAAGCCGTAGATCGTGAGCGAACGGACGAGGTCGTAGCCGAGATACGCGTCGACGCGGTTGAGGTCGAACGTTCCCTCGAAGCCGTTCTTCCGCGAGAGGGTCCGTTCGCCGACGCGGCCCTGCACGCCGCCGTGGAGGCCGGACATGTCGGTAGCGATGATGGCGTAGTTCTCGATCGTGCCGTCGGCCGGAATCTGCGAGACGGCGGAAGCGCTGGCGGCGAGCATCGCGGCGGCGCCGGCGAGGAGAAGTTGCTTGGTCATTGGATCGTCCTTTGGGATTGATTTGCGGGGGGCCGATGGTTTATAATCGGCCGCACCGACCCCGTCAGCGTGGCGGGAACGGCTACCATCCTAGCCGATTTCGGAAAAAAACTCAAAGGATTTTTCTCATGCCCCCCAAAAAACGTTTCGCGCCCGTTTTCGCCGCCGCGTTCGCCATCCTCGCGGCTGGTTGCTTCGAGCATTCCGCGCCGCGGCGCGACGTGACGGCCTTCTCGCCCGCCGAGGCGGCCACGCTCCGCGAGACGGCGACGTTCCTGGACTTCTCACTCGCCCAGGACCTGAAGGCGTTCCCGGACGACTTGGGCTCGTTTCCCGCGCTGCGGCGCGTGTCGGTCCGAGGACAGAAGTCGGCCGCCGAGGTCCCCGCGTCCGTCGCCGCCGCGAAGGGTCTCTACGAACTGGACCTGGCGGGGACCGGCCTCAAGGACCTGCCGCCGGAAGCCGCGTCGCTGCCGGCGTTGCGCAACCTCTACCTCTCCGACAACGGCCTTGCGGCGCTGCCCGCCGCCGTCTGCGGGATGAAGGGGCTCACATACCTCAACCTCGACCGTAACGCGCTCACGAACCTGCCGGACGCGATCGGCGACCTTGGCGCGCTCAAGTGGGTCCGCCTCAACGGCAACAGGCTCGCGGACCTGCCCGCCACGGCCGCGAACTGGACGGACGTGCGCCGCCTCTACCTGCGCGGCAACGGCCTCAAGGAGGTCCCGCCGGTCATCCTGCAGATGAAATCCCTCGAGGAACTCGACCTCGGCGACAACGACCTGGCGGCTCTGCCCGAGGATCTCTGCGCGCTCCCGAAGCTACACCGGATCGACGTGGACGGCAACGCGCGCCTCGCAACGCTACCCGGCTCCATGACGAACATGACGCAGCTCACGCACCTGTTCGCGTTCCGCACGGCGATTCCGACCAACGAGCAGGCGCGGGTCCGCGCCGCGCTGCCGGACCCGGTGCGGCACTTCATGGCGTTCTAGTTTACCGCACCCCTGTAGCTCAGCTGGACAGAGCAGCTGCCTTCTAAGCAGCTGGTCGCCGGTTCGAATCCGGCCAGGGGTACCATCTTCCGTCTCGCGCCCGTCTTGGGCCGCTGCATCCTCGCGTGCGCGCAGACCCGACATTGGGCCACTCCATCTTTGCGGACACGCAGACCCGACATTGGGCCACGCCATCTTCGCGGACACGCGACACTCTTATCTTGACCGCGCAACTTCCTGTGTTGGCACGTCCGGGAAACCAATGCTCCCAGTCTTCTTAACCATCCCATGCAGATGCCGCCAACAGACAATCCCACCGTGGAAAATTTTCATTGCATCCGCCCCCGATTTCCCCTACAATCCCTCCCGTTCCCCTCCCCATCCAGCCTTCCCCCTCCGGCTCTGTTCTCCCGCCGCACCATCGACCGGCGGACCGCTCGGCTTGACCGCGAGTTCGCCGGTCGCTGCACGGCGCGCCTGCGCGCTCTGCGGGGCGCACCCCGCTCCACCTGGCGCAAGGCCCTGCGGGAACTGGCCCTCGAACGCGAGGCGATTGAGTTGCAGCGGGTCTGGCTTTCGGATGCCCCGAACGCAGAGGCCCGCCGCGCGAAGGCCCGCGCCCGGCGTGACGCGGCCTGGCGCGCGTGGTTCGAGGCGCTGGCCCGGGAGGCGGGCGGGGCCGACGCGGCGCTGTTGGCGCGCAACCCGGTCCGCCGGGGCGCGCCGATCCGTCGCCTCTGCGAACGGACGGCGCACGAACCGCCCTCGCCGGCCGCCCTCCGCAGGCAGTACGCGGCGGCGCGCGGCCGCGGGCGGGTGGAGGACAAGATCCGGCTCGGTTCGATGCTGCTGGACGCGGAGGCCTCGGTGGACAGTTCGCTGATCCGGGACGACTATGGCGAAATCGTCGGGCGCAAGGCGGGGCTGCGCGGCTGGATCAGGGAGAACTGCCCGGACCTGCTCGTGCACTACGGGGTGCTGCTGGGCTACCGGCGCCTGGCGGCGGCGGTGCGGGAGGAGCAGGGGCTGGGCGACCCGTGCCCGGCGTCGCTACTGCTCGGCGAGGAGCCGGAAACGGAGCGGCGACTGCCGCCGCGGCAGCGGGCGGTGCTGTCGGAGGCGCGGCGGCGGGTGCGGAAGCGGTTGGCCGACCCCGCTGCGGCGACGGTGAAGGCGTTCGCGGCGGGAATCGTCCGGCGGCCGGCCGAACCGCGGGACCGGATGCGGCGGCTGGCATAGGCCGCGAGGGCGGCCGGACTGCCAGCAGGACGGACGAGGAGACGGGCGGGAGAACGGGCGCGGGATGGAAAATGATCCACGGTGGGATTGACGAGGACGCCCTTGCGCGAGGGAGAGACGATGGTGTAGAATGCACGACATGAACGAAACGAACAACGTCCCGGCCTCTTCCCCCGAAAATGCCATGACCGAATCTCCAGAAAACGCCCCCGCCGAGGGCGCGTGCGCCGGGCAGCCCGGCGTGCCGCCGCGCGTGCAGCGCTGGTGCGCGCAGCTGCTCGACCTTTCGCGCCGCAACCGCCTGCTCAATTTCAAGGAGGGCCCGCACGCCGTCCGACTGGCGCTCAAGCTCCCCGCCCGCCTCGAGGACGCCCTCGCGGAGGGCGAGGCCCACAAGGTGCTCGAGCTGCCGCCGGACGCGACGGAGGATTTCCTCGCCGCCGAGGCCGAGCACCACCGCCTCTATGTCGCGCCGTCCGCCGGCGCGAAGACCTATTCCCGCCTCCTTTCGCTCTTCCGCGCCGCGCGCACCGACCTCGAGGAGGGCGGCTCCAACACGCTCTTCCTCGCGCTCGGCGCGCTCAAGTGGAAGGACGGCAAGGGCGACAAGGCGCCCGTCTACCGCGCGCCCGTCCTGCTCCTCCCGGTGCTTCTCACGCGTCTCCCCGGGAAGGCCGGCTTCACGCTCAAGGCGGCGGACGACGATCCGGTCGTGAACGTCACGCTCCTCGAGATGCTCAAGCGCGAGCAACGCGTCGCGCCGGAGGGCGTCGACCCGCTCCCCGCGGACGAACACGGCGTCGACGTGGACGCGGTCCTCTCCTCGTTCCGCGCCGCGGTGCGCTCGCTCGAGGGCTGGGAGGTGCTGCCCGAGGTCTGGCTCGGCCGCTTCTCGTTCAGCAAGTTCCTCATGTGGAAGGACCTCACGACGCGCCTGGACGATCTGGCCAAGTCGCCCGTCGTCGCCCACCTCGTGAAGGGCGGCGGTGCGTTCGACGACGGCGTCGCCGCCGTGGAGCCTTCGCAGGTGGACGGCATCAGCGACGAGGCGCAGCCGCTCTGCCCGCTCGCCGCCGACTCCTCGCAACTCTCCGCCGTCCTCGCCGCGCAGCGCGGCCGCAACTTCGTCCTGCACGGCCCGCCCGGCACCGGCAAGTCGCAGACGATCACGAACCTGATCGCCTCGTGCATGGCCGCGGGGCGCACGGTGCTCTTCGTCGCCGAGAAGCGCGCCGCGCTCGAGGTGGTGCAGCGCCGCCTGCGCAAGATCGGCCTCGCGCCGTTCTGCCTGGAGCTGCACTCCAACAAGGCCGGCAAGGCCGACGTGCTGCGCCAGTTCGCCGAGTCGCTCGCCTACGCGGGCACGACGCCGCCCGAGGCGTGGGACGCGGAGCTCGCGAAGCTGCGCGCCGCGCGCAAGAAGCTCGACGCCTACGTCCGCGCCCTGCACAAGCCGCACCCGTGCGGTCTCACGCCCTACCGCGCGTTCTCCTACCTGCTCGCGCACGGCGCGGACGAGGAGCTCGCCGCGCCCGTCGCCGGCCTTCCCGACGCCCCGCTCGGCGAACGCGGCCTCGCCGATTCCGTCGCCCTCGTCGAGGCGCTCGCCGAGACCGCGCGCGACGTCCCGGCCGAGCTCTTCGACCCGTTCGCGTTCGTTTGGGCCACCGCGTGGACGCCCTCCTTCGCGGACGAGATGGACGCGACCGCGCGCGGCGTCCTCGCCGCGGCGGACGAGTTCGCCGCCGCGGCCGCGCCGGTGCGCGACGCGCTCGGCTTCGACCCGGAGGCGCTCGCGGACGCCCGCCTCACCGCTGCCGCGCGCCTCGCGGACCTGCTCGCGGCCGCGCCCGTCGTCCCGGCGGGGCTCCTCGCCTCCGACTGGGAGACGCTCCGCGGCGCGCTCGAGCGCTGGACCGCGTTCCGCGCGGCCGAGCCGGCGTTCGTCCCGGCGAAGCTGCTCGAGCTCGACGTCGCGTCCCTCAAGCGCCGCTGGGCGCAGGCCAACGCCGGCTTCTTCGCGCGCCTCTTCAAGCGGGGCGGCGTCCGCAAGACGATCGCGGGCGCGCTGCCCGAGGGCGAGAAGCTCGCGACCCGGAACGACAAGGTCGCCGCGCTGCTCGACGCGATCGCGGCCGCGCAGGGCGCCTTCGCCGAGCTGCGTTCGCTCTCGCCCGCGGCGGACGCCGTGCGCGACGCGAAGCCCGACGCGCTCGCCGCGTGGACCGCCGCGTGCGACGCGGCGTGGCCCGCGCGCGACCTGGCGGGCGACGACAACGGCGCGCTCCTCGAGCGCATCGCCG
>CADBEF010000182.1 GCA_902793555.1 uncultured bacterium
CTCTCCGGCGGCTCGTCCGTCATGGACATCCACAAGGCCGTCATGCAGATGCACAAGACCATCAAGACGGCGATGATTTCCTCCGGAGCGGAGAAGCTGGACGGCGCCGACGAGAAAATGGGCGCACGCGACTTTGTCGCGGCGGCTCTTCTGTCGCGCTGCGGCAAGGGGGGCCTCGCGAACATCCGCAAGGCCTTGGATTCGCAAAACGCCTCCGCCTTGAATGAATACTATTCCTTCTCCGACGCCGGCCGAAACGGTTTGGTCGAGAATCCTTCGGACGACCTCAAGGAAGGAATCAAGGTCGTGGGCCGAATCGGCCTCACCTACTTGGAAAAGCTCGACAATGCCGTCAACGACAACCTGCGGGAGCTGAACCCCGGCGCGCACGAGGAATCCAGGGTGAAGGAGTTCGAAGGGGAATTCGACATCGACGACTTCGGCGGCGACGAACTCGTCGACGACACCGTTTCCATTGCAAATGACATCAACGACGAACTCGTCCAAAACTTCGTCGACGCGACCGTGCAGGGAAGCGGAAAGGGTTCGGAAGCCATCAAGAACGTCATCCGGACCAAGCTCGACGGTTCCAACGACCCCGGTGAAAAGCTCGGCAAGAGCCTGCGCGCGAACGCCAACGCCATGATGAACTGGAGCATCGGCGGCGAAATGAAGAAGCTCGCCGCCGATGGCGGAGAATCAAGCCAGTTCAAGAAGGACATCTACCGCGGCACCAACGCCACCCTGACCGATGGAAAGACGACCATCAAGCTCACGCAGAACTTCGAGACGGCCCGCGACGAGCTGGCGCAGTTCGTCACGGGCGACCCCAAGGCGACCTACAAAGGCCTCGCCGAGGCCGCGAACAAGGTCGCGGAGACGGCTGCGGACAAGGCCGCCGTGCAGAAGGCCGCCTCGGACAGGAACAAGGTCCACCTGCTGATGGCCCTGATCTCCCAGGAGACGGAGAAGGCCGGCGAAAACGGAGCGGAGTATGCCATGGATCCGCGGGAAGCCGAAGGGGCGTTTACCATTACCGGCTTCAGCCAGTATGACAGATTGCATGGGATTGGAGCGGATGCCTCCAGAACCTTCGTGGTCGCAAAGCGGGCCGACGGGGGAATCGATCTGAATTACACCATGGACAAGCCGCTCAAGGAAGTCGACGACGGCACAACGGACGGAGACGGATACAAGGTGGGCGACGGCAGCAAGTTCGTTTGCAAACTGGACTACACCCTGAAGGGTGCCGAATTCAACCGCCTCGCGCAACTGGACTTCGGCAAATTCGACGACAGCGAGGGAAAGATAATCTACGACAAGAAGATCGACATGCCCGACGGCACCCGGCAGTACCGGGAGCACAAGCTGGAGAAGGTCGTGGACTCCTTCCCGGAGGAGTTCAAGGTCAAGGCCGATTGCAGGATGGACTTCACGCTGACGCTCAATCCGACCGACGAGGAGAAGATCGCCGCGCAGCGCGACGAAGGCCCCATCGTCGCCTAGCGGCGGCGCCCTGATGAGGATGAACCGCGGGTTCGTCACCTACGGCATCGTGCTGAACGCCGCCGGACAGGTCCGTTCCGACGACAAGATCCTCCAGAAGCTCGAGGCGCTGCGCGACAACGTGAACGAGCTGCGCGCGGCGACGCGCGGCGACGGCCGCCTCTTCGAGATGGGCCTGAAGCAGCTCGCCATGCTGGAAGGCAACGCCCTCAAGCCCGGCGTCATCTCCCGGATGTTCGAGACCGTCGCCAACGAGGATGTCGGCGAGCTCCGGAACCTTTCCGGCAAATCGAGTCCGCAGGACATCTTCAAGGCGACCTGCCGGCTGCACGGCATCGTGTCCAAGGTCTGCATCGACTCGAAGGTCGGGACGACCCTCGGCGAGGCGGGCGGCGTCGAAACCATCGCCCTGAACAGCTTCGTCACGGGCCTCGTCCTCGCGCGCTGCGACCAGAAGACCCTCGAGGGGATCCGGGACGCGCTGTATTCCAGGAACGGCGGAACGGTGCGGCTCTCGCTGGACGCGCTGGTCGAGGGGCAGTTCCCCCCGGGCTCCAGCGTCGATCCGCAGCTCCGCATCTCCATCTCGACGCTGGCGCACACGCTGGGCAACACGTACCGCTACGACCTCGCCGCCGTCGTCAACGACGCGCTGGGCATCGAGGCGCCCCCGATGCCGGACGGCGAAGAGGGGCTCACTGGCATCGACGAGAAGCATTTCAAGCAGATCGCCTCCCTCATGGAGGACTACGCCCTGGAATTCCAGAACGCAACGCAGGCCGCACAGGCCCAGCTCAACCCGTAGAACCGAACCGCCAAGACAACGGAGAACAGGACAAATGGCACTCGGCATCGACCTGAACAACGCGCAGTTCCGCCAGTTCGTGGACTTCGCCGCCCAGGCCCAAAAAGGCGGGTCCTCAAGAACCTCGACAAGATCGCCGAGATGGAGGCCAACGGGACGCTTACCTTCAAGAACCTCGCCAAGGTCTGCGTCCCCGAACTGCCGGAGGACAGCGCGTTCGAATTCAAGGAGGTGGGGGACAAGCTCAACGCCGTCCTGGACAGCGTGAACAGCATCGTGCTGGGAAAAAATCTCCCCATCGATATGCTCGTCAAGGTGGTCAACACGATGTACGACACGGGCTGCTCCCTGGACGAGGCGCTGGACGCCGCCAACGGCGGCAAGTCGCCGCCGACGGCCCCCTACGTGTCGAGCGGCACGCTCGAGATCGAGGCGTTCGACGGCACCACCAAGGCGGGCCGGAAGCAGCTCCAGACCGATCTCGTTCGCCCGAAGAACTACGGCGACATGAAGACCGGCAAGGATCTTCTGCCGGAGGAAAAGGTCGCGTTCACCTTCAACTTCCCCGGCGAGCCGTCGATCGCGACGAACGAGACCAAACAGGGCAAGGAAAACATCGAAACGGTGCTCAACAAGATCGAGTCGCTGTGCGGCAAGGCGCATCCCGCGCAGGCCTCGAGCGTGATGGCGCAGGTCTCGCAGTCGGGCCTTGCGGACCTCTACGGCGGGCTTACGATCCACGGCATCCGCTCCAGCGAGCACGTCGCGTGCGACTTCTCGCTGTCGAAGGACGATGCGACCGGCGACGTCACGATCCGGTACTCCAGCCCCGAGGGACTGCCGTTCTCGTTCGAATGGACCGCCACGGTCAAGGTCGACGGCACCGTCACTACGACCCCGTTCCAGTACAACGGCCCGGACACCCTCTAGGCCGGAGCCTCGCGGGCGCGGCGATCGCCGCGCCCGCCGCGCGTAGAAAAGCCGCCGACGCCACACTCGTCACTCGTCACTTCGTCCGGCAAGTACAACGCCGGCGAGGTGAAGCTCGCCAGCGCGACCCGGCTCGACAAGATGAACCACCACGTCCGCCAGCGGTTCCGGAACGACGAGATGATCTCGCACCAGGAGGTGATCGCGATCAAGGAGGCGCTCGTGGAGGCGCTTTCGCAGCACGGCGTCGACCCGGAGGAGATCGGCAAGGTCCGCCGGGAGCTGGGCCTCGCGCCGGACGGCGCCGCCGACCGCCAGCTGCACGCCCGCAGCATCAAGCCGCTTTCGCGCCAGCAGATCCGCCAGATCCTCGACCGGAACGCCTCGACGGTCAACTCGAGCCGCGGCCCGAACGGGGATCTGGTGCACATCGCCACGGCCAGGCCGCACGTCGATCCGGAGACGGAGGCCACGCGCGCGGAAAAGCGCGATGCCGTGAACGCGCGCCTCGCGGCGCCCGGCCGCACCGTCTACTCCAACCGGAGCATCACGGCCTTCCAGGCGATCGTCGCGGGCGACGCGGACTACAAGGACCTCGAGATGCGCCAGGAGATCCGCCGGATCGCGCGGGAGCTGCTCGAAACGGCGCTGAAGCCCGGCGACCCGCCGGACGGGGACGCCCCCGCGACGGCGACGTTCCGGCTCCCCTCCGGGCAGGTCGTCTCCGCGCCGACGGGGATGGGCCGGACGGCGTTCGCCCGCTATCTCGAGGACGTCCTCGTCCGCCTCGACGGCGCCATGTCGACGAAGGCGGAAATGAACGTCCGCAAGCACTACGAGGGCCTCTCGCCGGAGGAGCGCCGGGCGTTCCTCGCGACGCTGCCGGACGACCCGAAGGGCGGCTTCAAGGCGCGCGTCGTCGCGACGATGATCCTCCACCGGCGAGGCTTCTCCGACTGCGAGACGCTCTCCGTCCCGAACAGCGTCTCCGACGCCAACGCGATCGCGCTGGCGCAGTATCTGGCGGACCACCCCGGCCTGCGCGGCGAGGCGCTCCTGCGGGACGGCTTCTTCGCGCAGATGAAGAACGCCCGGCCCCCGAAGCCGGTCCCCGCGTTCAAGCAGGCCTACCTTCCGGCCACGACGCCCCTCGAGTTCAACAAATACCTGAAGCTCGTTCTGACTGGCAACCTCCACAAGGCCCTGCCGGGCCACGAGGCCCTCATGGCGGACACGAAGCGGATCGTCCGCGCGCGCCTCGGCGAGACGGGCCTGCCCGAAGCCACGCCGTCGGGCTCCGTGGTCCTGAGCGGCGTTCTCGACGACGTGATCGACCCGATGACCGGGAACAACACGGTCCGCCTCACGCGGGCGACCCTGCGCGATGCCTATCTCCAGGCCGCCCTCGAAACGGCCGCGCGGCGCATCCTCCTCGCCGCCGTCGAGAAGGAGATCGCCGCGCTCCACGGCGGCGGGGTCAATGCAAGCGCCGTGCGCAACGCCCTCGTCACGCGCTATCCCGACTACCTCCGCGCCCTCGTGGAGGCGAAGTCGCCGGCGGAGGTCGGGCAGGTCAACGAGCGGTTCGCCGGCGTCGTCCGCGACCTCGTCAGGACCTTCCGCGACGCCCGGGCGGCGCACGACGGGGTCGCGGACCGCGCGCACCGGGGACTGGCCGAGAGGCTCGGCATCTCGCCGGAGACGGTCGCGGCCGGCCGCATCAACCTGAGGCAGCTCGAGAAGAATGCGACGGAGCTGATGGATTCGATCCTGATGGGCAAGGCGGGCTTCTCGAGCAAGACCGCCTGCGAGACGGCCTTCGGCGACCTGGCGGACGCCTTCGTCGCCGAACGCGTCGGCCGCTTCGCCGAGGTCGACGCCCTCGACGACCTGCCCCAGGCGACGAAGGACGCCATCAAGACGCAGCTCGTCAGCTTCGACAAGGTGAAGGGCATCGACCCGGGCCAGCTTCTCGACGAGGCGCGGAAGATCGACACGAGCCGGCTGGAGACGCTCCTCCGCGACGGCGCGCCCGCGGATCAGGTCTATGCGGAGATGGATGCGATCACCCTGAAGATCGAGAAGCCCATACGGGCCCGGCTCGCGCTCACCCAGAAGGAGATCGGCCCCGACGACGTCAATCCCCCCCGTGTGATCGTGACGCTGATGCTCGCCGGCCTCCATCCCGGCCTCGGCGGGCTCGTGGACGGCTTCTTCGCGAGGCCCGACGTCAAGAACGAAGTCCTCGGCGAGCACTACGATCGGTTCATGAAGTCCGGCTCGTTCAACATCCTTTCGACCGATCCCGGGCTGCACCTCGACGGCGACCTGGCGCTGGATGCGCTCCGGATGCAGAGCTTCTTCGTCGCACCGCGCAACGCCGCCGCCCACTGAAGACCGCCGCTCGCCGCCTGCTCCGTGGCCCGGAGTCTCGTTTCTTCGACTTGGCGACATGACGACTCGTCGACTTGGGCCAAGTCATCAAGTCGTCCGGTCGTCGAGTCGTCCAGTTGCCACCGTGGAGGGGTCACCCCGCCACGGCGCGGAAAACCGTAGGCATTTGTGGCAAAGGCTTGCTCTTTGTGTTGGAAAAAGTGGCGGAATTGAAAAGATTCATTTTGAAAAAGTGGCGGCGCAGGATGCCGCGAAAGCCCCTTGTCCGCTGTCGGGCGTTTTGGTAGAGTAAGAGCCGTTCAGAGACCGCCGCATTCCCATGTCCGACGACCGCGAAACCACTGGCAACGCCGACCGCGCATCCGACGCCGACCTCGACGCGATCCTGCGCGAGCTGTCGGCGCGGACGGGCCGCGGCGGCGCCGGACGCGGGCTCAAGTTCGCCGCGTGGCGCGCCACCGTGCGCCTCTCCTACGCGCTCAAGCGCGCGATGGACATCGTCGGCAGCGGCGTCGGGATGGTGCTCCTCTCCCCCGTGTTCCTCGCGATCGCGATCGCCGTGAAGCGCTCCAGCCCCGGCCCCGTCTTCTTCTCGCAGGTCCGCGTCGGCTGCAACGGGCGGCACTTCAAGTTCCACAAGTTCCGCAGCATGCGGCAGGACGCCGAGGCGCTCAAGGAGTCGCTCGCCACGCAGAACGAGTCGAAGGACGGCGTCATCTTCAAGATGAAGGACGACCCGCGCATCACGAAGGTGGGCAAGTTCCTTCGCCGCACGTCGCTCGACGAGCTGCCGCAGCTCTGGAACGTCTTCATCGGCGACATGAGCCTCGTCGGCCCGCGCCCGCCCGTCCCGAAGGAGGTGCAGGAGTACACCCTCGAGGACCGCAAGCGGCTCGACGTCATCCCCGGCATCACCTGCCTCTGGCAGATCGGCGGCCGCAGCGACATCCCGTTCAAGGAGCAGGTCCGGCTCGACAAGGACTATATCCTCGCGCAGGGCTTCTGGAAGGACCTCGCCATCCTGCTCAAGACCGTCCCGGCCATCGTCGGCGGAAAGGGGGCCTACTAGTGAAGGGCGTCGTCCTCGTCCCCGCCGTCCGCGGCCCCGACTGGCTCGCCGAGGTGCTCCCCGCCCTCGGCCCCGCCGAGCTGCCGCTCGCCGGCCGCCGCTGGATCGACTACGCCGTCGAATGGGCGGAGCAAGCCGGCTACGGGATGGTCGAGGTGCTCGACTGGCGCTTCTCCGAGGCCGTCGCCGCCGACTTCGCCGACCTCACCGCGCACCCGATCCCCGTCTTCTACCAGCGCGGCGAGGGGGAGCTCCCGGGCGCCGTCGCGGACCTCGCGCGGCAGTCCAGCCCCCTTGCGCCGGGCGCCGCCGCGGGCGACGCGGAGGTCGACGTCGTCTGGGGCCTCGAGCTGGCCGGCTTCCGCATCGACTCCGTCGCCGCGTGGCACCGCGCCAGCCTCGACCTGCTCGCCGGCACGGGCTTCGGCGGGCGGCGCTTCACGCTGCCCGGCTACTCGGCCGAGGCGGGCGTCCACCTCGGGCGCAACGTCGTCACCGAGCCGGGCTTCGAGGCGAAGAAGCCCGTGCTCGTGCAGGACGACGCCTGGTGCGCCCGCAACGTCCGCCTCGACGGCTCCTGCATCGTGGGCCGCGGCTCGTTCGTCGGCGAGGGAACGCGCCTCGAGCGCACCGTCGTCGCCGACCGTACCTACGTCGGCACCGACCTCGAGCTCGTGGACAAGATCGTCGTCGGCCATCGCGTGATCGACGCCGCCACGGGCGCCTGGGTCGACATCGGCGAGCGCGGCATCGCCCGCGCCCTCGGCGGCTGGACGTGGCCGCGCTGGGCCCTCGCCGCCGCGGACTTCCTCCGCGGCCGCGCCAACCGGGGGAGGCGGCCGTGAACGCGCCCCACGCCTACGACTGCCCCGCGGCCGACCGCCTCGTCGACGACGCCATCCGCGCCATCGGCGCCGAGATCGACGCGCTCGCGATCCCGCGCCTCCTCGGCGTCGTCCTCGGCGGCGGCTACGCCCGCGGCGAGGGCGGCGTCTTCGACGCGGAGGGCTCCGCCCCCCGCCTCAGCAACGATCTCGACTTCTACGTCGTCGCCGAGGACGGCGCGTCCCCCGCCGACCTCGCGGCGATCGCGGCGGCGCTGCGCCCCGTTTCGGAGAAATGGACCGCGCGGCTCGGCGTGGACGTGGACTTCAGTCCGCCCAAGACGCCGTGGCGCATCCGCCACGACGAGGAGCGCCTGATGATCCAGGAGCTCGTCCACGGCTACTGCGACGTCGCGGGCAAGCCCGGCGCCGAAATCTTCAAGGACATTCCCCGGCGTCCGCCCGAAGCGCTCCCGTTCCTCGAAGCCGTCCGCCTCCTCGTAAACCGCGGCGTCGGGCTCCTCCTCGCGGCCGAGCCCGGCGCCTCGCCGGACTTCGTCGCCCGCAACATCAACAAATGCATTCTCGGGAGTTGGGACGCCTGGCTCATCGCCTGGGGCAAGTACCGCTGGCGCGCGCTCGACCGCGCCGCCGCGTGCGGCGACGATGATCGATACCATTACCGCGCCGCCGTGCAGTGGAAGTTCCGTCCCAAGCCGGAACCGGTGTGCGACTGGGAGACGGCGCAAGCCGTCTGGATCGACACCTGCGTTGAAATTGACCGGTTGCCTTGGAGCCGACCCTACAACTGGCATCGCTCGCTCCGCGACGCCGCGCGGTGGCTCGTGCGGCGTCGCTCGCTCGGCCCGGAGCCGCTCCGGACGCTGGGCCTCGATCCGCTCATACGAATCATGAACGCGCTGTATCCTCTCGTCTGCGACCGCAAGCCCTTGCCCGCGTCGCTGCGGCGGGACTGGGAGATTTTCAACTGACAATCGAAAACAGGAGACAACAAAATGGCCTGGAACATCACGGAAGAAGGAAAGCTGATCAAGGTCGCGATCGAGGGGCGCCTCGTGGCGGCCGTCGCGCCGAACCTGCGCGAGGAGCTGATCGGGCGCGTCAAGGAGGGGACGAACGTGCTGTTCGACCTCTCGAAGATGGCGCACATCGACTCGAGCGGCCTGCAGAAGGCGAAGTCGTGCGGCGGCAAGGTCGTCCTCGCCGCGCTCCAGCCCGGACCGAAGATCGTCTTCGACATCACCAAGGTGAGCCGCGTCTTCGAGATCGTCCCCACCGTCGCCGACGCGAAGTTCTGAAGCTTCCGGTATGCGACTGCTCGTCTCCTGCATTCCGTTCGACGGCGGCAAGAGCGGCCTCTCCGTGTATGCGCGGGAGGTCGTGAAGGCGTTGCGCGCGCAGGGGCACGAGCTCACGCTCGTCCTCGAGCCTGATGTCGAGCCCGCCGCGCTCGGCGCGGACGGGGCCGCCGTCTGGCGCGCGCCGCGATGGACGCGGCGCGCGGTGGCGTCGATGCTCTGGCACCTGTTCGTCCTGCCGCTGCGCATCCGGCGGCACCGGAAGGAGTTCGACGGGTTCGTGATCTGCGCGGCCAACCGCCGCGCGTGCGCCTGGTATCCGCTCCCGACGACGGCGACCACGACCTGGCGAACTTCCACGTCCCGGGCAAGTATTCGCGTTCGCGGATGTTCTATCTCGCCCGCGTGCTGCCGTTCTTCGCCAAGCGCGCGCAGCGCCTCGTCGCCGTCTCTGGCGCCACCAAGGCGGACATGGTCCGCTTCTGGCACTGCCGCGAGGAGGACGTCACGGTCCTCTACAACGGACTGCCGGACGCGCCGGACGCCGCCGGGGCGGCGTCCGGCACGTCCATCCTCTACATTTCCCGCATCGAGCATCCGGGCAAGAACCACGTGCGCCTGATCGAGGCCTACGGGCGGCTCCCGCG
>CADBEF010000183.1 GCA_902793555.1 uncultured bacterium
TCCTCCGGCGAGTAGCGCGAGCGGAAGAGCTTGAGCGAGCGGTAGCGCGCCGGCGCGCCGGACGGCGCGTTCGTGGCGGCGTCGACGAAGAGGACGGCGGGGTCCTGCGCCAGCGCGGGCGCGGCGAGGGCGAGAAGGAGGAAGAGGCGTGTGGCTTTCATCGGGAACGGACGAGGGAATTCTAGCACAGGTCGGGACGTCGTGTCAGGCCGCCGCGGGGCGTCGTCGCATCCGTACGAGCCCCAGCGCCGCCCATAGCGCATCGTCGAGCGCCTTCATGGTGCGGTGCGCCGCAAGCAGTTCGCGGGCCTTTTGCCGCGCCGCCGCAAGCTTTGCGGCCGGCGCCGGCGGAAAACCTGAAATCTGAAATTTCAAATCTGAAATCAAACCCGGCGCAAGCGCGTCTTCCGCGCCGTCCGGGTCGCCGAGCCCGCACACGCGGCGGAACTTGTCCGCCAGCGCCTTGTAGCGCATGAGCGTCTTGTAGAACGGCGCCAGCTCCGGGCAGACCGCGTCGAGCCAGCGCCGCACGCCGCCGCGCCGCCCGACGATCTCGCCGTTGTCGCCGCGGATGTACGAATGGTCCGCCGCCGCATCGGCGTCGCCGAGCAGCGAGCCAAGCAGGATCTTGCCTTCGAGCGAATCGCGCGACATCTCCCAGCAACGCAGCAGAAGCTCGCGCGACGGCGGTTCGCGCCGCGACGTGCGGTGCACGACGCGCATCGCCTTCTGCGCGCAAGCCGCCGCCGCGAGGCCGCGCCGACGTGCGCCGGCGGCCTCGCGCCGCAGGGCCCGGAGAACGGGGCGCAGCAGCCAACGCGCGATCAGGAAGCCCGCGACGCCGGCGACGAGCGGGGCGGCGAGCGCGCAGAGCGTCAATGCCGCCGAGGCATTCGCGAAATCGGATCCCGTGTCGGATGGCCGGAAGCGCTCGACCGGCTCGTAGCGATAGCGGCGGCGGTTGGAGTAACCGACCGGCGCATGACGACATCTGCGGCGACCGGAGCAATTGACCGACTTACGGCGGCGAGGGCGGCCGCAACGCGAACGGGTTCCGTAGGGCATGGCGAACAGTCTACCAAAACGCAGTAAATTCTACAAGCTTGATTTTATTAAATCTACAGCTACTTATCCAATGAGAATTCGGTGAATTGCGAGCGGCTCGATGATGTCAGAATTCGCCCAGATGAATGAAAGCTAGCTCGTGTGCCGCGTTCGTGGCGCAGTCGGCGTTCGCGCGGACGAATGAGCGCATCAGCGCACGGGCGGCGCGTTCGTGGCAGGGTCGGCGTTCGCGCGGACGAATGAGCGCGTCAGCGCACGGGCGGCGCGTTCGTGGCGGGGTCGGCGTCTGCGCGGCGATGGATTTTGATGAGCGGCTCGGGCGGGCGGGGTTCGGCGGGGATGGGCGTGCCGGGATCGGGGGTGTCGAAGGAGGGGGCCTCGTGGGCCGACGCCATCGGCAGGTGGATCTTCGAGACGATGCCGGGGAACGGGATGTGCGCGCCGCAGAGGAAGAGCGGCGGATGGTCGATGGGCGGACTCGATAGCGGCGTGATTCGATTGGGCTTCGGCTTCGGGATGTTGGTGTACGAGCGCTGGATCAGCGCACGGCGCGTCGCGACCGCCGTGGCGGGCTCCTGATCCCATTTGGCGCAGTATTCCGGCACGAAGATCTGCAGGTCGACGGCGTGGAAGGCGTCGCCGACGAAGAGCAGCGTCCCCTTGCGGTAGAAGACGTGGCAGGGCGTGTGGCCGGGGCCTGGCTCGGCGACGAAGCCCGCGGGGAGGTTGGTCGCCGCGGCGGGGTCGGCGAAGGCGCGCAGCTCGTAGAGGTCGGGACGGAACGGCGCGGGGTCGGCGCCGGGCGGGACGAGCGCGTGGAGCGTCGCGTTCGGGAAGGCCGCGGCGCCGTCCGGGCCGACGAGCCCGCCGACGTGGTCGCGGTGCTCGTGCGTGAGCAGCACGTCGGTGATCGTGGCGGGGTCGACGCCGTCTGCACGCAGCTTCGCGAGGAGGGAGCCGCGCGGGGCTCCGTTGCCGGCGTCGACGAGGACGCGCCGGTCGCCCTCGATCACGAGGAACACGTTGCACGACGAGCGGAACGCGCCGCCCGGGGGCGGATCGGGGTGGCGGCCGTCGCCCGGGATCGAGAAGATCGACGGCGGGATGGCCTGCTCCGCGTCCTGGTAGACGCGCAGCTCGAAGCCGTCGCCCGGGAAGCGGGCGGACGGCGGTTCGGCGACGGCGGCCGGCGCGACGAGCAGCGCGGCCGAGAGGAGGGTTCGTTTCGTTCGGTTCATGGCGTGGCGAGGGGGACGAGGGAGCGGATTTCGGTGCCGCTGGCGCGGCGGTTCTCGAAGCGGTTGTCGCGCTGGTCGAGGACGGAGCCGGGATGCAGGCCGCCTTCCTCGCCGACGGAGACCATCGTGCCGTTCGGGGCGACGGGCGACTGCACGAAGCGGCAGCCGGCGATGCGGACGCGGCCGCCGTTCGGGCAGTCGACGAGGTAGCTGCTGCGGCCGTCGTCGCCGTCGTCGAAGACGCAGCGCTCGACGACCGTCTCGAGCGCGCGGCTCTTGAGCGCGTGGCCCTCGCGGGCGTGGTCCGAGGCGCAGTCGCGCAGGACGAGCCTCCTCGCGCGGCCGATGTAGAGGTTGTGCGACTGGCCGTCGCCCGCGCCGTTGCCGCGGAAGACGCACCGCTCGAAGGTCAGCACCGCGTTCGTGGCGACGCCGGAGAGGACGCCGTTCTCGCTGCCCTCGAAGCGGCAGTCCGTCACCGTGAGCGCGCCGTCCGCCTCGTGGCGGATGCCGGTGCCGTTGCGGTCTGGGCACGCCGCCCCGCGCAGCGTGACGCCGCGGATCGCGACGTTCGTCCCCTGCACGACCCAGAGCCCCTTGCCGGCCGCGGCGCGCCCTTCCGCGTCGAGGAACGTCGCGTCCGCGCCCGCGCCGAGGATCGTCAGGTCGTTCGCGCGCCAGACGCAGACGTCGCCGCACCAGGTTCCGGCGGCGATGCGGACCGTGTCGCCGTCGCGCGCCGCGCGGGCGGCGTCGGACGGCTTCGCGAACGCCTCCCCCGGCCCGACGCGCAGCTCGCGCGGCGCGGCGGCGGGGTCCTGGGCGAACGTGGACATCGCGAGCGCAAAGAGAGGGAGGAGGAGGGCGGGGCGGTTCATCCGGTTATCGGGAGGGAGGGAGGGTCACGCGCGGGCCGCCGAAGCGCGGGCGGCGGCCGAGGAGGACGTCGAGGACGGCGGCGACGCGGGCGAGGGGCTCGCGGACGATCGTGCGGGAGGAGAGGCGGCCGAACGGAACGCCGCGCGCGACATAGCCGCGCACATCAAGCCCGCGGCAGCGTCCGAGGAAAATTGCGCGGCGCACGTGGAAGTCCTGCGAGACGACAAGAAACGAGTCGAGGCCGAAGATCGTCTTGGCGCGAACGACGGAGTCCAGCGTCCGGAAGCCCGCGTAGTCGCAGACGATGCGGTCCTCCGGCACGCCCGCCGCGACGAGCGCCGCCTTCATCTCGGTGGGTTCGTCGTACCACTCGACGTGGTTGTCGCCGCTCACGATGAGCGCCTCGACCTTCCCCGCGCGCCAGAGTTCCGCCGCCGCCTCGATGCGCGCCGTGAAATACGGGTTGTCCCAGCCGCCGCGGAGCTTCGGGACGCATCCCATCACCACCGCCGCGCGCCGTGCCGGCGCCTCCGCCGCGCGCCCCACGGGCGTCACGCGCCCCGCGGCGGCGACCAGCACCGCGAGATTGCATGCGACGACGAACGCCGCACCCGCGAGCGCCAGGCGCACGAGCCGCCGCAGCCAGCGGCGGCAGGGGGACGGGACGGAGGCAATGCTTGTACGGTCGTGCTCCCGGCGCCAGCGGGCGAAGTCGCGGCCCGAGCCGACCGAATGCGTCGGGCCGTAGTCGGGCCAGACGGGCGAGCCGGCCTTGTCGGGAGGCCAGAGGAACACCGAGGCGGGGTGGGTACAGTTCAGGAGGGGAAGAACCGGTGGCGCGCCGAACGCGCGCAGGAGTCCGGTGCAGGCGTCGCCGACGCCCGACTCGTCGTTGAAGGGAAGCTCCAGTTCCTTTTCTTCGCCCGCTTCCCGGTACCGGACAACAAGAAAGTGGTCGTCGGACCACGGACCGTCGGCATTCGTACTCTCCCCGACGGCGACGATGTCCGCGAGCGGAATCGAAAAAGCTGTCTTCCCGTCCTCGACCAAGTCGAGCCGTCCGTCGACGAACTCGGCGAACCAGGCCGGCGCCGGTTTCCCGCGGATGAGCTTCATCCGGAGAAGACGGAGCCTGACAAGCATTCGCCTGGCGATGCCTGGCTTGGAATGGGGGCTGGTGCCGTTCATGGTGACGCGTCTAGCAGAGGCTCGTGTGGCGGGCGGCGGAGGCATGGCAGGGGCGCTTGAACGGAAGCATTCTTACACCAAATGACGATTTTTTCGCAAGCGGATTCTACACCAGATGGCGATTTTTATCGTGTTCCATTCTACACCAAATGTTATTTTTCGCTCGCAACGAAATGCGGGACATTTCTCTGTGGCTGGCGGATAGGGGGCGAAGGATGCGAAGCCTCGGGTCATTCGGGCTTCCGCTCCGCGGCGGAGGCGGGGGACAGCGCGACACCGTCGGGGAGGCGGATCTCGACGGTCTCCTCCCAGCCGCAGGGGTAGTCGGTGACGAGGGGGAAGCGGCGCTTCTCGAGACCGAGGTCGCCGACGACGCGCGAGGCGATCGCGAGCGCGGCGGGGACGGTCGGCAGGTCGAGCAGCGCCGCACGGTCGTCCTCCGCGCCGCGCGCGGCCTCGGCGATCGCGTAGTCGAGGCGGACGGAGAGCGGCTCGGCGCTCGTGCGCAGCGCCTCGGGCGCGGGGCGGACCTCCCAGCCCGTCAGCACCGCGCCGGGGATGCCCTGCAGCACGCGCTCGAAGAAGGCGCGGAGACCGTCGCGCGGGATCGACGCGAAGTAGCCGCGGTAGGCCGCGTCGTTCACGCCCGCGAAGGAGAGCGTCGTCGTCACGTCGGCCGAGGCGTCGGCGTGGAGCGTGTAGACCGTCTCGGCGCGGAGCAGGTTCTGCTCGACCGGCAGCGGGGGCGTCTCGCGGATGCCCTCGCCCTCGTCGCGCGCGACGAGGTAGCTCATCTCGCAGAGATACTCCGGCAGGAGCGAGCGCGTCGTCTCGCTCGTCGGGTCCATCAGGAGGTAGGGGTCGTCCGGGTCGCCCGAATCGGCCACGACGATCGCGTGGTTGAAGTAGGGCTGCGGCACCTGCGGGTCCTTGCGCGGGCCGACGTTGATGAGGACCGGCCACGCGTCGATCCCCGCCATGCGGAGCATCGCGACGAGCAGCGCGGCCTTGTCGCGGCACACGCCGTAGCGGTTGTCGAACGTGAGCGAGACGTCGTGCGGCTCGTAGCCCGGCGCCTCGCTCTCCGCCATCGCGCCCATGTAGCGGACCTCGCGCGAGACGAAGTCGAACA
>CADBEF010000184.1 GCA_902793555.1 uncultured bacterium
GAATGGAACAGGTCGGACAGTTTCATGGCTGGAGATTCCGTTCGAGTGTTTTGCAGGAGGCGGAGAGAATGCGCCGGATGTCGTTGCAGTCGGCCGCCAAGGAATTCGATTGGTCGAGGGACAGGAGATCGGATCGTTCGAGCAGCTCGATCCAGAAAAGGGTTTCCGAGCATTCCTTGAGCGCGATCTTGCACTTCGCCAGAAAGTCCTTCTTGGATGCGGCGTATCGAGCTTCGGCAAGATTTGCCCCGATGCTGGTCCCGCTCCGGAGCAATTGGTCGGCCAGCGCGAACTCCCTGCTCTCGTCGCGAAGCCGTTTTGCGACCTTCACGATCTCGACCGCGAAAGCCAGGCTTTTTTCTTTGAGTGGATCTTCTTTCATCTTGCCATTCCGTCATTGCGGCCGAAGGCCGCCCGTCATTGGCGGCTCCGCCGCCCCGTCATTGCGGCCGAAGGCCGCCCGTCATTGGCCCGAAGGGCCCCGTCATTCTACGCGCTCGGCGGAATCATGCGGGTTCACCGAACCCGCATGATGTAGCAGAGCGCGTAGAAAGGCGGGCGGTTCTCGTGCGGCTGGTCGCCGCCCGCGTTGTTGGTGTATTTGGTGTTGGACTTGTCGTATTTCTCGGCCTGGTTGTAGAAGTAGTTGTCGCCGTGTCCGCGCCCTTGAAGCTGTAGGAGTGGTTGTGCGAGGGGATCTGCTCCACCGTGAGCGTGACCGTCTTCTGGCCGCCGGTGGCGCCCACGGCGTATTCGCCGCCCGCGCCGACGACGAAGAGGTTGCGCAGGTCGGGCGTCTTCTGCCCGTTGACCGTCTGGCCGTTGCAGAGCGCCCAGCCGTCGGGGATGTTGTTGATGGCGCCGCTCCAGATCACGATGCCGCGCAGAGGCAGCGCGCCGAGTCCCGTGATCGTCCCCGTCACCGAGAGGTTGCGCCCGACCGACGCGTCGCCGTCGGTCCGGACGCCCTGCGCCTCCGCCATCCCGCCGACGCGAACCGCCGCGGCCTTCAGCCCCCCCGCGGCCGCGAAGTCGCCGCTCGACCCGAGGGCGTCGGCGGCGATGGCCGCCCGCGGCACCGCCATCAGCTTCTGCCGCGGCAGGATCTCCGACTCGGCGGAGCCCACCGCGAGCCCCACGTAGAGCGTCGTTCCGGCGTTGCGCGAGAGGACCGAGGCGAGCCCGTTCGAGGACACGCCCGCGATCGCCGAGCCGGTTCCGTCGAAGAGCGCGACGTTGAAGAGCCCCGCGTCGTCGAGCAGCACCGGGACCGAGACGCCCCAGAGCGGCGCGCCGCCCGTCGCGGCGTCGTAGACCCGGAACGCGATCTCGTGGCTGCGCTCCGCCAGCACGGCGCCCTGCGCGTCGCGCAGGACCCCCTGGTAGACGAACCCCGCCACGGCCGGCTTCGGCGGGGAGGGCGGCGGCCCGGCGAACTGCTTGAGCATGGCCTTGCCGTCCGAGGCCGTCCAGTATCCGGCGCCGAGCCTTGACGCAAGTTCGTCCGCGGGCATCGTCGTGGCGTCGGATCCTTGCGCCGCCCCGAGCGTCCGCGTGTAGTAGCAGTCGAACATCTTGTCGTAGGAGTAGCTCGAAGCCGTCCCCCGCGAAAAGGTGGCGCTTCCCGTGTCCGAAACCGTGACGGACGCGGGGTCGAAGAGGTCGTTGTAGAGGTAGAGGTAGGCGTAGTACGGCTTTGCGCCGGCAAAACCGCCGCAGGTGGTGGCCGACAACCCGAGAAGCGAGCCGTCGAAGACGCAGTTCCGGATCGTCACCTTGCAAGAGCTGTTGTCGACCATGAAGCCCACGAACCCGCCGCACGCCGCCTCGCCGGAGACGGACAAGGAGATCGTCGCCGAGCAGCGGCACCGCTCGATGCCGGTATCGCCCGTTTTTACGTAGCCGACAAGTCCGGCGGCATACTGGGAGTCCGAGGAAATCGATCCGGCGACGTGCAGGTCGCGGATCGTGCAGCCCGCGACATAGGAGAACGGCGCGGCGTACTGGACGCCGGTCAGGTTCCAGTTCACCCGGAGCGTGTGCCCCGCGCCGTCGAACGTGCCGCGGAAGGATTGTCCGGACATCCCGACGCGCGGCGCGGACGGATCGAGCGTCACGTCGGCGGTCATCTCCGCGCAGAGCGCGGTCTCGCCGGAGTTGATGCGGCCGGCGAACGAGGCCCAGTCGGCGGCGGTCGCGATGCTGACCGTTTCGGCGTGGGCCGAAACGGTCAGCGTCGCGAGAATGACGAGCGCCGCTGCGCGGCGAATGAAGGGTGCGGCTCCGCCGCAAATGAAGGGCGCCGCTACGCGGCGAATGAAGGGCGGCGGCGTTGCCGCCGAATGACGGGCCGCGTCGAGGCAAGGACGAAGGATGGTGTGTTTCATGGCGTGGCGGGGTCTAGGGCTTGCAGACGCGGCCGAGGAAGAGGATCAGGCCGGTGCGGGTTTCGCGGATCAGGAAAAGGAACGGCCTGTCGGCGACGAAGGGGCGCGGGGGATCCTTGCGGATCGGGCCGGCGCTGCGTTCAAGCATGACCGCGAAAGTCGCGGCGGCGGCCTCGGTGCCGGATTCGTCGACGGTGACGTTGGCCTTCTGGATGGCCGTGCCGATGTAGAGCTGCGGCGCGATGCCGGAGAAGTCGGCGCGGCCCACGTCGAACGCGGCGCCCATGCCCATCGGTTCGAGGATCGGCTTGAGGTCGTGCTCGGAGCCGAAGTCGAACTTCGGGAGCGCGAGGACGGCCTCGCCCCGCCACGGGGAGGCGGCGAGGCGGTCGAGATACGGACGGCCGAGGCGCGCCTCGACGTCGGCGAGCGTGTTGGAGGTCGACGGCAGGAGGACGAGCATCTCCAGGGAACCGTAGCGGTACGGCAGGCGCAGCGCGGCGCACTCGGGGGCGTCGAGGATCTCCGCGTGGCGCGTGTCGTGGAGGAAGGGGACCTCGACGTCGCCGCCCGGCGCGTGGAAGGTCCGGTCGCGCGTGGCGTCCTTCTCGAAGGGCATCTCCCACTTGGCCTTGAGGTAGACCGTGTCGACGGCGACGAGGCGCGTCAGCGGATCGTCGAGGACGGGCGGCTGGATCAGGTCCTTGATGCGGTCGTGGGTCTTCTCGGCGACGAAGGCGTTGATCTCCTTGCGACCCTTGGCGCCCATCCAGGTGAGGCGGACGTCGGCGTCGAAGGAGTCGCGGGCAAGGGAGCGGAAGCTCTCGGACAGGGCGAACCCGGGCTTGAGCCAGAGCGAATCGGAGAGCTCGAGCGCGACATCGTCGTTCGCGGCGCGTTCGAGGTTCGTGCGCGACTCGCGGAACGTCGCGGCGACGGCGTCGCGCTCGGGCGGCTCGACGCCGCCGAGCTGCAGCGCGAAGGCCATGCCGCGGGCGGTGTCCCCCCGCGCGCCGGTCTGCAGCAGCGCGAAGAGGTTCGCCACGCCCCACGGCGACAGCACGACGTTTTCGTCCGCCGGCGCGGCCGAAACCGCCGTGCTGTAAAGACGGGCCGCGAAGTCGGCCGGCCTCCAGGCCGCGCAGTCGGCCGCCGAAGCGGCGGCCGCCGTCGCGGCAATGAAGAGCGCGGCTGCGCCGCGAATGAAGGGCGCGCCGCTGGCGCGAATGAAGGGTGCCGCTACGCGGCAAATGGAGGGCGCGCCGCTGGCGCGAATGAAGGGTGCCGCTACGCGGCAAATGGAGGGCGCGCCGCTACGCGGCGCGAATGAAGGGCACGCCTTCGGCGTGAATGAAGGGCGCGCCGCTGCGCGGCGCGAATGAAAAGCGCGAATGGAACGCATACAAACACCGAAGAATCGTGTCATGGTTGCAAAGTGTGGATTGTTTGACTTCATCATTTGCGGCGCAGCCGCACCCTTCATTTCCCGCGAAGCGGGACCCTTCATTTGCGCCGCAGGCGCACCCTTCATTTCCCGCGAAGCGGGACCCTTCATTCCCTACCGGACCCGCATGATGTAGCAGAGCGCGTAGAAGGGCGGGCGGTTCTCGTGCGCCTTGCCGCCGCCCGTGTTGTTGGTGTATTTGGTGTTGTTGTTGTCGGGATACTTCTCGTGCTGGTTGTAGAAGTAGTTGTCGTTGTCGTAGCCGCCCGTGAGGTCCGCGCCCTTGAAGCTGTAGGAGTGGTTGTGCGAGGGCATCTGCTCCACGGTGAGCGTGACCTCCTTCGCGCCGCCCGTGTCGTGGACGCGGTATTCGCCGCCGGCGCCGACGACGAAGCGGTTCCGCAGGTCGGGCGTCTTCCGTCCGAAGGACGTCTGGCCGTTGCAGAGCGCCCAGCCGTCGGGGATGGCGCTCTCGTCGCCGCTCCACAGGATGATGCAGCCGACGGGCGGCGCGCCGTAGCCGGTGATCGATCCGGCGACGGTCAGGTTGCCGCCGACCGTCGCGTCGCCGCTCGTGACGAGGGTCTGGGCCTCGACGGGGCCCGCGACCTGCGCGGAGGCCATCGTGGCGGCGCCGGCGACGGTGAAGTCGCCGCTCGCCGAGGAGACGTCCGAGGCCACCACCGCGTAGGGGACCGGCAGCAGCTTCTGGCGCGGCTCGATCTCGCCGCTCGTCCCCGGAACCGTGACGCCGATGAAGAGCGTGTTCTCGGCGTTGGCGGCGAGCACCTGCGCGAGCGGCGGCGACGGAACGCCCTGGATGGCCGTCCCGACGGAGTCGGAGAGCTCCGTGTTGAAAAGCCCCGCGTCGTCGAGCGTGACGGCGCATGCGCGGCCCCAGACCGGCGAGCCGCCGGTCGCGGAGGCGTAGAGGCGGAACTCGACGGTCGGGTTCCGGTTCTGCTGCGCGTAGGAGTTGCCCGAGGCATCCTGCAGGACGCCCTGGTAGGAGAACGCGGCCGGCGCGGCGCCGGCGCGCGGCGCCAGGGCGCCGAGCGCCAGCGCCGCAAGGACGAGCGCGCCTGCGGCGCGAATGAAGGGCGCCGCTGCGCGGCGAATGAAGGGCGCGGCTCCGCCGCGAATGACGGGCGGCGGCGTCGCCGCCGAATGACGGGCCGCTTCGCGGCAAGGACGAAGGACGGATGTGTTCATGGTTGGTTGGGATTTGTTGGTTAATGGGGATGTCGCTCCGCGCGGGCGGCGATGCCGCCGCGCGGAGCGGGCGAGGATCAGGGATTGATTTCCAGCTCGAACGGACCACAAGGAAGGCCATCGCCGTTCACGAGGTTGCAGTCGGGGTAGTCGTCCCAGGCGTAGCGGATGTGCGTCGGGACGAAGGGAACCTTGATGCTGTCGATCAGAACGGCCGGGAGACCGCCGCGCGTTCCTACTTGGGCGGGAACGTCGATGGCCGTCTTTCCGTCGGTGATCTGGAAGCCGCGGAGCGGTTCTCCGTCCAACGTCCGAAGGCCGGTAGCATTTAGGAAGGAGACGCCCATCCTGTCCGAGAGACCGTTCGGCGCCTTGATAGGATCCATCCAGAACCTCTTTTCGGGGATGGGGCCCGCCTCGACGACGTCCGCGCGGCCGTAGGTGCGCGCGAGGGCGAGTCGGGCGAGGCGCTCGCCGACGGTCTTCTTGTCCTTGGGGTGGATGTCGCGGTGGTCGCCGACGTCGATCGCGACGGCGGTGCCGCAGTGCGGGACGGTTTCGCCGAGCTGCATCTGCGTCCAGCGCATCCGCGCCCACGCCGAGTCGATCGGCTCCGCGTGCGTCTCCTTGAACGCGGCGAGCTGCACGAGGTAGACCGGGAAGCCCGCGTCGTCGTGCACGAAGCCCTTCCGCCACGCGCCGACCATCGCGGGGAACTGCTTCGCGTAGAGGCCCGCGTTCCCGACGTCCGAGCAGCCCTGGTACCAGATCGCGCCCTTCGCCGCCATTCCGAAGAGCGGCGCCACCATCCCGTTGTGGCACGCGGCGATGTCCCACGACGAGGGCGACGACGGATCCACCGGCCGCGGCTCCGCCGGGAACGCCTTGAACATCCATTCGCCGGCGAGAGGAATGTCCAGTTCTTTCCGCACCATGGCACGGGCGTTGTGTCCGTCGATCACCATGTTGCGGCAATGCCGCCACGAACCAT
>CADBEF010000185.1 GCA_902793555.1 uncultured bacterium
GACCGCGCCGGCATCTGCGCCCGCGCCCGCTCCTGCGCCCGCTCGCGCGGCGCAACGCCGCCCGACCCTCTTCAGCTCCGTGATCGGACCGGAGTCCGGCCCCGCGAACCCCGCGCCGCCGCAGCGCGCGCCCGAACCGCAGCCGGCCCCGAACAAGCCGTCCCGCATCCGCTTTTCCGACGTCATCCGCTAGACCCCGCCACAGCCGCCCATGTACACGACCTACTGGAACCTTCGCGCCTCCCCGTTCCTCAACGCCGACAACGAGGAATTCCTCTACCCTTCCGAGCAGTTGCAGGAGGGCGTCGCCCGCCTGTTCTACCTCATCGACCAGGAGCGGATCGCCGGCATGGTCACCGGCCCCTACGGGGTCGGCAAGACCTTCCTGCTCTCCTGCCTCGTCCGGCGCACGCAGAAGCTCAAGCTCCCGTTCATCCGCTTCGACGCCATCCCCCAGGGCGGCCTGCCGATGGCCCGCCACATCCTCCGCCAGATCGGCGTCGAGGACGACGCGCCGACGCTCGCCGACGCGCTGATGCGCCTGCAGCAGCACTGCCTGGACGGCGGACGCAACCTCGTTCGCCACGTCCTGTTCATCGACGAGGCCCAGTACCTGGCCGACGGCGACGGCCTCTACCTCGTGCACTTCCTCTGCAACCTGCGCATCCGCTCCGCCGCCGGCGAGAAGCCGCTCTTCACGACCGTCCTCTCCGGCACACCCGCGCTCGCCCGCAGCGTGGAGGAATACGAGTCGCTGCGCCGCCGCATCCAGCTCGCCTGGTCCCTCGATCCTCTCTCCCGCGAGCAGACGATCGAATACGTCCAGCAGCACATGCGCGCCGCCGGCGGCGACATCTGGGCGTTCTCCCGGGAGGCGCTCGACGAGGTCCACCGCCTCTGCGGCGGCATTCCGCGCAGCATCAACAACCTCTGCGACACCTCCCTCATGCTCGGCTACGCCGCCGGCGCGCACGCCGTCACGCCCGAGATCGTCCGCGAGGCGGCCGAGGACACCGGCCTCGCCCCCCGCGCGCCCGCCGCCGCGCCGGCGCAGGCGCCGTCACCGGAGGCCGCCCCATGAACCCCACGGCCTACATCGCCCTCGGACTGGGCGTCTTCTTCCTGTTCGTCGCGATCCTCAAGGGCTTCCTCGCCCGCGCAGACCGCCGCCGGATGGACGACATCCGCAGCGCCGCCCTCCACGGAGGCACCCCCGACAACCCCGTCCATCTCGAAAGCCCCTTCGCCGCGCCGCCGGAGCCGGACAAACCCGCCGCCCCCGCCACGCCCGACGAAGAGCCCTACGTCTGGGAGTAGCCCCGGCGCGCTCAGCGGCCGGGGGCGCCGCCGAACAGCGCCCGGATCTTCTCCAGGCTGACCGGCTTGATGAGGATGCCGTCGAAGCCGTCCGCCCCGGCCGGTTCGCGGACCTCGACGTCGGCGGTCACGAGGTAGACCGGCAGGCCCGCGAGCGTCGCGTCGGCGCGGATGGCGCGGAGCAGTTCGCGGCCGTCCATTCCGGGCATCCAGAGGTCGGTGAGCACCAGGCCGAAGGCCGGCCCGGCCGCCAGCGCGTCGAGCGCCTCCCGGCCGTTCTCCGCGGTGGCGACCTCCCCGACCCCGCACTTGGCGAGCATGGCCTTGAGGACGGCGCGGTTGACCGGCGAGTCGTCGACGACGAGGACGCGCGACGGGACGCGTTCCAGGCGGGCCGGCCCGCCCGGAGGGACGGGGCCGGCGGCCGGCGGCTCGGCGGTCTTCACGCCGTGGAGCGTCAGGGCGAAGGTCGACCCGCCGCCGTCTTCGGACAGGACCGTCAGCTCGCCGCCCATGAGCTCGGCGAGCCGCCGGCAGATGGGGAGGCCGAGCCCCGTCCCCTCGCGGTGCTTCCGGTCCGGGAGCTGGACGAACGGCTGGAAGATGAGGTCCTGGTTCTCCTTCGAGATGCCCTTGCCGGTGTCCGAGACCGCGACCTCCAGGAGGCCGTCCCGCCACAGGGCCCGCACCGAGACCGTCCCCCGGTCCGTGTACTTGAAGGCGTTCGAGAGCAAGTTGAACAGGATCTGGCGGAGACGGTGCGGGTCGACGCACACCCACGGCATCGCGTCGATCCGCGTCTGCAGGACCAGCGACTTGCGCGTCCGGGCGATGTCGCAGGCCGCGACGACCTCGCGCACGAGCGCGGGGAGGTCGGTCGGCTCCTCGACGATCTCCAGCTTCCCGCTCTCCAGCTTGGAAAGGTCGAGGATGTCGTCCACCAGGCGCGCGAGGACCTTGGCGCTCGAGCGGATCAGCGAAATGCAGCGGGCGCGTTCGGCCTCGTCGGCGCCCCCCTGCCCGAGCAGGTCCGAAAACCCGACGATGGCGTTGAGCGGCGTGCGGATGTCGTGGGACACGCTGGAGAAGAAGAGGCTCTTGGCCCGGTTCGCCGAGCGCTCGGCCTGGAGCTGCGCCCCGATGTCGCGGGCGCGCAGCTCGTTCCGGTGCATTTCGTCGCGCTCGTCCTCGATGACGAAGACGTGCAGGATGCAGCAGCCGAAGAGGCAGCCGAGCCCGTAGAGGGGAAGGAACGGGTCCGCGAGCTGGAGCACGATCGCCGCGGTCATCGTGACGCCGAAGGCGAAGACCATCCGGCAGCGCCGGCGCATCGCGCCCTCCTTGCGCCGCAGCGCGACGAGCGTCAGCGCGACGCCGATCGCGTTGAACGCGACGAGCAGCAGGAGCGCGAGCTGGCGCACCGGGCCTTCCCGGTAGACGCAGTCGGGGCTGATCGTGAAGAACCCGCCCGCGAAGAAGTTCACGACGAGCGAGACGGCGAAGAACGCCATCAGCCCCCGCCCCATCCACAGCGCGCACCAGCGCGACGCCCCGACCATCTCCAGATAGGCGACGACATAGCGCGACCACGTGAGGACGGACAGCGCCATCGTGAGGAAGAAGAGGACCGTGTCGGCGTACAGGACAGGAATCCATTTCAATCCCGAAAAAACGCCCCACAGCACGTCCGCGAGGAAGAACACCGTCAGGCTGACGAGGAATCGCCGGACTTCGATCTCGCCCCTCGTCCGCGAACCGGCGTTCCCCCGGCCGGCCAGCTCCCGCCAGTTGATGATCAGGTGGACCGCCAGCGTGATGCCGGCGACGACCGAATAGAGATTGGAGTTGACGAATTCCAGCATGGGGAATGGAGGTCCTGCCGTCGGGGGCGGCGGGGATCTGGGAAGCGGAACCCCCGGTCACGGCACCATGATACCAAACCGGGGGCCGCGAAGGCAACACGATTTTGCGGTCTCGTTGCGCCGCAGTTTCAATTGGACACGGGGCGGCGGATTCCGTAGAATTGCGCCCATGAATCGTTCCACGCCACTAGCCGCCCTCGCCGCCGTCTTCGCCGCCGTGTGCACGGCATGCGCAGGGTCCGCGCCCGTCGTCGCGACGATCCCGCCGCTTTCGGAGTCTGCCGACCCCGACCGAACGTTCGCCGACATCCCGCTCGCCGCGCCCGCCGCCGCGCCCGCCGCGCTGACCGTTCTCTTCGCCGCCCCCGTTCCCGCCGCCGCCGTCCGGGCCGTCACGCTCCACCTTCGCTGCGGCGTCGGGTGGCGCACCGCCACGCTCCCCGCGGAACGCGCCCGCGGCAACGTCCGGCTCCCCTTCGGCGCCTTTTCGTCCGTCGAGGGCATCCCCGGCCCCGCCGAAAAGGCCGATTGCGTTCGCATCTCCCTGTGGCGCCGCGCCCCCGGGATCGACACCCCGCCAATCGGCGTCGAGTTCGCCGGGCTCACAGCGCCCGCCGAAGTCGCCGTCGTGCGCGCCACCGAGGACACCGCCCCCGGGGAAACCGCCTTCGCCGCCCGCATGGCCGACCGCCTCGAACGCATCCTCACCCGCGCCGGCGTGCCCTTCGACACTCTTCTCGACACCGACCTTGCCGAGGAGTCGGGGGCTGCGTCCCGGAGGTTCCTCTTCCTTCCCTACGCCCCGTCCCTGTCCCCCGCCCGTCTCGCCGCGCTCCGCGCCCATGTCGCCGCCGGCGGGCGCGTCGTCGCCTTCTACAACGCCTCCCCCGGGCTCTCCAAGATCCTCGGCCTCGCCCCGCCGCGCTACCGGAACGCCAGCCCCGGCTGGACCGCCATGGCCTGGAACGGCCGCCGCATCCCGCACGCCACCGAACACCTCCTCGTCCCCGTCGTGGAGGACCCCGCCGCCACCACGGTGGCGGCCACGTGGGTCGACTCCGACGGCAAGGACACGAAGCTCCCCGCCGTCGCCGTCACGCGCCACGGGGCGCTCTTCGCCCACGTCCCGCCCCTGGCGTATCCGGCCGCCCAGGACCTGCTCCTCCTTGCCATCCTCGGCACCGCCGTACCTCCGGCCAGCCCCGCCGCCGCGCCCGGCCCGCCGCCCCGCGAAGCCGGTTCTGTGCCCGAGGCTTCAGCCTCGGGTTCAATCGCGCCCGCGCCCGGCCCGCCGCCCGGCGAAGCCGGTTCTGTGCCCGAGGCTTCAGCCTCGGGTCCAATCGCGCCCGCGCCCGGCCCGCCTCCCCGCGAAGCCGGTTCTGTGCCCGAGGCTTCAGCCTCGGGTTCCGTCGTCGGCGCCTGGGTCGCCGCCCCGCGCCTGCCCGCCGCCGCCCCGCCCGCGCTCAACACGCTCTTCGCCTATCTCGCCGCCGCGCAGGCGGCCCCGGCGGACCGCCGCTCCGCCGTGCACGTCTGGCTCCCGCTGCTCGACCCCGTCGACGTCCCCGGCCACCGTTGGCTCGACCCGGCGGTTCCCGCGGACCGCGCCGCCGCGCTCCGCCGGGTCCGCGCCGCCGCCCGCCTGCGCCCCGCCGGCATCCACTTCGACTACGTCCGCTCGCCCGACGGCGCGCCCGCCTCGCCACAGGCCGCCGCCGCAGTCACGTCCCTCCTGCGCGAAGCCGCCGCGCTAGCCCGGGAGCTCGCCCCCGGCACTGCGGTCTCCGCCGCCGTCTTCCCCACGCCCGCCGCCGCCGCGACCGTGAACCAGGACTGGCCCGCCTGGATCAAGGAGGGCCTGGTCGACTTCGTCTGCCCCATGATCTACGAGGACGACCCCGCCGCCTTCCGCGCCGCGCTCGCGCAATGCCTCGCGGCCGCCCCGGCGGACCGCCTCGTCGCCGGCATCGGCACCGGCGCCGACGAAGCCCAGGTCGACGCGGCGGCCTTCCGCGACGAAGTCGCAGCGGCAACCGCCGCACATCTGCGCGGCGTCGCCTTCTTCGCGCTCGACGACGCCCTCCTTGAGCTTCTCCCCGGCCTTCCGGCTCCGGCCCCGTAACGGTTCCGGCCGGCCTCGCCTAGTCCACGCGCTTGGTGGACGGCGGCTCGACGCCGTCGAGCGAGACGAGCTTGTAGGCCTTGGCGCCGTAGCCGAGGGCCTCGGCGTGGTCGAGGATGTGCGGGCCGAGGCGCGTCTCCATCCGCTCGCGGAGCGAGGCGCTCGTCTTCGGGTCGGACGGGATGCCCACGTCCGCCATCTCCGGCGGGTGCGGGTGCGCGTCGCAGTCGCAGTCGATCGAGAGGTTGTTTTAGGTGGGTCGAGCCGGCGGGGCACGGGATCTCGAGCTCGTCGAACTCGTCCATGATCACGACCTTCGCGATGGCGTTGAAGCCGTGGTCCTCGATGGTCTGCCGGTGCTTCGGCGTCTCCTGGCGCGAGCCGCCGTAGGCGGTGTTGCACTCGACGATGTCGCCCTGGAGCGACCGGGAAGCCGCCGCGGTGGCCGCCCGGGCGGCCGAAGATTTCTGTTGACACGGTGTCAGAAATCGGGTAGAGTCCCGGTCCGTTGACACGATGTCAGCGATGGAGCCCGGGCGGAGGCCCGG
>CADBEF010000186.1 GCA_902793555.1 uncultured bacterium
AGCGCAATGAGATCGAAGCGAATCGAGGAGGACCGGACGAGGGAGATCGTCGACGCCTGCGAGCGGCTCTACGCCGCGACGGGCTTCCACGCCGTCTCGCTGCGCGACATCGCGCGGGAGACGTCGATGTCCCGCCCGTCCGTCTACAACTACTTCCGGACGAAGGAGGAGATCTTCCTCGCTCTCTTCGCCCGCGAATACGACCGCTGGAACGCCGCGCTCGCCCGGCTCCTCGCCCGGCCGGGCGCGGCGGACGACGCCGCGCTCGCCGACGCCCTCGCCCGGACGCTCCGCGGGCGCGGGATCCTGCTCCGCTTGCTCTCGATGAACCTCTACGACATGGAGGCCGGGAGCCGGGTGGAGAACCTCACCGCGTTCAAGCGCTCCTACGGCGAGTCGATCCGCCTCGTGCGGGCGATCCTCGCCAGATTCCGCCCCGGGATGGCGCCCGCGGCGCGCGAGGCGTTCCTCTGGGCGTTCTTCCCGTTCCTCTTCGGCGTCCACCCCTACACGGCCGTCACGCCGAAGCAGCGCGCCGCGATGACCGCCGCCGGCGTCGACTTCCCCACCGTCGGCGCGGAGGCGCTCGTGCGCTCCTTCGTCCGCGCCCTCCTCAGCCACCCCACACCCCGCCCCACCGAAAGGAAAACCACCCGATGAAAACCCGGCTCCACGCCCTTCTCGCCCTCGCCGCGCTGCCGCTCTGCGGCTGCGCGCAGGACGCATCCACCACCAACCAGACGGACTCCGCCACCATGAACAGCACGAACAAGGCGCTCGTCGCCTACTTCTCCGCCACCGGAACCACCAAGGGCGTCGCCGAGCGCCTCGCCGCCGCCATCGGCGCCGACCTCTTCGAGATCGTCCCCGAGACGCCCTACACGGAGGCCGACCTCAACTGGCGCGACAAGCAGAGCCGCAGCTCGGTCGAGATGAACGACCGCGCGAGCCGCCCCGCCATCGCGGGCGCCGTCACGAACCTCGCGGACTACGCGACGGTCTTCGTCGGATACCCGATCTGGTGGTACCGCGAGCCGAGCATCGTCGACACGTTCGTCGAGGGCAACGCCGCCGCGCTCGCCGGGAAGACCGTTGTGCCGTTCGCCACCTCCGGCGGCAGCGGCATGGGCGACTCGACCGCCAACCTCCAGGCCCTCGCCCCCGAGGCGAAGGTCAGGGAAGGCCGCCGCTTCCGCGCGTCCGTCTCCGCGGACGACCTCAAGAAGTGGGCCACGGAGTTCTAGAACGCAAAGGCCGCAAGCGGCGGGGCGATGTGTCGCCGACGCCGCTCCGCGGCTGCGACACAATCACCCCGCATTAGAAAGGAACTCTCCATGTTTACCTTCCACGTCCCAACCAAGGTGCTGTTCGGCGCCGGCGTCCTGAAGAAGCTCCACGAGGAGAAGCTGCCCGGCAAAAAGGCGCTCGTCGTCATCTCCAACGGCAAGTCCACCCGCACGAACGGCTCGCTCGCCGCGCTCGAGGCGGAGCTCGACGCCGCGGGCGTCGCGCACGTCCTCTTCGACAAGATCCAGGCCAACCCCCTCGAGCCCACCGTCCAGGAGGGCGTCGAGTTCGGCCGCGCGGAGGGCGTCGACTTCGTGATCGGCCTCGGCGGCGGCTCGGTGATGGACGCCGCCAAGGCCATCGCCGCGATGATCCCGCAGCAGGGCGGCCGCGTCTGGGACTACATGGCGACCGGCACCTCGGAGCACCGCCCGTTCAACGCGCCGCTGCTGCCCTTCGTCGCGATCACGACGAGCGCCGGCACGGGCTCGGAGGTGGACGCCGGCTCGGTCATCACGAGCCCCGTCACGCACGAGAAGGGCGCCTTCTTCTCGCAGTGCCCCGCGCTCGCCGTCGTCGACCCCGCGCTGATGGTCACGGTGCCGCCGAAGTTCACCGCCTACCAGGGCTTCGACGCGCTCTTCCACAACACCGAGGGCTACATCAGCAAGTTCGGCAACGAGATGGGCGCGATGGTCGAGCTCGAGGCGATCCGCCTGCTCGGCAAGTGGCTCCCGGTCGCCGTCGCCGACGGCGCGAACCTCGAGGCGCGCACGAAGGTCGCCTTCGCCAACACGCTCGGCGGCTACTCGATGGACGTCTCCACCTGCACGAGCGAGCACGCGATCGAGCACGCCCTTTCCGGCGAGCACCAGGACCTGCCGCACGGCGCGGGCCTCGTCATGATCTCGCTGGCCTACTACAAGACGTTCATCGACCGCGGCGACTGCCCGGAGAAGTTCGTCGAGATGGCCCGCGCGCTCGGCAAGGCCGACGCCACGAAGCCCGCGGACTTCCTCGACGCCCTCGCGGCGCTCCAGAAGGCCTGCGGCGTCGACGCCCTCGCGATGAGCGACTACGGCATCCGGCCCGAGGAGTTCCCCGGCATGGTCAAGCTCGCCCGCAGCGCCGTCGGCATGCTCTTCTCCTGCGACCCGTCCGAACTCTCCGACGACGACGTCCTCGCCATCCTGCGGGCGTCCTACCGCTAGCCCCTCCCACGACAGCCAAATGAAGAAGATCCTCGTCATCTCCGCCAGCCCGCGCAAGGGCGGCAACTCCGACCTCCTCTGCGACCAGTTCGCCAAGGGCGCCCGCGAGGCCGGGCACGAGGTGGAGAAAGTCCGCCTCGCCGAGAGGAAGGTCGGCTACTGCACCGGCTGCTACGCCTGCCAGAAGCTGCACAAGTGCGTCCAGCAGGACGACGCCAACGAGCTCGTCGAGAAGATGCTCTCCGCCGACTCCATCGTCCTCGCGACGCCCGTCTACTTCTACTCGATGGACGCGCAGCTCAAGGCGCTCATCGACCGCACCGTCTCGCGCTGGGACGACTTCGGCCGCTTCAAGGGCACCGAGTTCTGGCTCCTCGTCACCGCCGCGGACGAGGACAAGGCCATGATGGAGCCGACGCTCGCCGGCCTGCGCGGCTTCATGCGCGACTGCATGGAGGGCAGCGTCGAGCGCGGCGTCATCTACGGCACCGGCGCCTACGAGAAGGGCGCCGTCAAGGACCTGCCCGTCTACCAGGAGGCCTACGAGGCCGGAAAAACTGCGTAATGCTGGAAGTCCGCTCCGCGGCGGGCGGCGGCTTCCGCCGCGCCCGCGCAACGCGGACTTCCGCGATAGGGGCGAGGCTCGCGCCTGGCGCTCGCCCGAAACGAACAGGAATCGAAGAAATGAAGACAAGAATCCTAGGAGGAATCCTCATGGCAGCAGCCATCGCGGCCAGCGCCGCACCCCTCAACGAACGCGACGCCGCCCTCGCGGACATCGGCGCCGCCATCGCGCGCGGCGAACAGGACAAGCTCGCCGCCGCGTTCACCGCCGGCTTCGACGCCGGACTCACGCTCGATCAGGCCAAGGAGGTCGTCGGCCAGCTCTACGCCTACTGCGGCTTCCCCCGCGCCCTCAACGCCGCCGCGACCCTGATGAAGGTGGAGTCGCAGCGAGTCGCGGAAACACAGGGCGAAGAAGGTGGGGCGAGCCGTCCCGGCGAGCCGCAGCGCCAGGCCTTCACCCTCGGCGAGAAGGCCCTTGAAATCGGCACCGCGAACCAGACGGAGCTCTGCGGCGGCCCGGTGAAGGGCCCGCTCTTCGACTTCCACCCGCAGCTCGACGCCTACCTCAAGGCGCACCTCTTCGGCGACATCTTCGCGCGCGACGTCCTCGACTGGCGGACGCGCGAGCTCGTCACCGTCGCCGCGCTCGCGGCGCGGCCGGAGACCGAGCCGCAGATGAAGGCGCACGTCGGCATCGCGAACCGCAACGGCGTCACGCCGGAGCAGACCGACGCCATCGTCGCGCGCGTGCGGCGTCCCGCCGACCCGGCGGCCCTCCCGAAGGACTGGTCGCCGATCCCGGTCGGCGCGTTCAACGCGGCCTACGCGCAGTATTTCACGGGGCGCAGCTACCTGCACCCGCTCACGACCTCGCAGGTTCCCGCCTTCGGCGTGACGTTCGAGCCCGGCTGCCGCAACAACTGGCACGTCCACCACGCCGAGACCGGCGGCGGGCAGATCCTCGTCTGCACCGCCGGACGCGGCTACTACCAGGAGTGGGGCAAGCCCGCCGTCGAAATGACGCCAGGCGTCACGGTGAACATCCCCGCCGGCGTCAAGCACTGGCACGGCGCCGCGCCGGACAGCTGGTTCCAGCACATCGCCCTCGAGGTCCCCGGCACCGGCGGCCGCAACGAATGGCTCGAACCCGTCGACGACGCGGCCTACGCCGAAGCTACCCCACAGAACTCATCCCAAAACACCCCCCGGCAATGAAAACAACCCTCCTCTCTCTTTGCGCCGCCGCCTGCGCGGCGGCCGCATTCGCCCAGAACCCCGCGCCCGCGGCCGACGCTGCGGCCGACGCCACCCCCAAGGACCCCATCATGCAGATCGACGACCTCCTCTCCGCCTCCGGCGCCTTCTTCCTCGCCACCGCCGACGGCGACCAGCCCAAGCTCCGCCCGCTCGGCGCGCACCACGTCGTGGACGGCAGGCTGTGGCTCGGCGTGGGCGAGTTCAAGAACGTCTACCGCCAGCTCGCCGCCAACTCGAAATGCGAGGTCGTCGCGCTCCAGCCCGAGGGCGGCAAGTGGCTCCGCTGGACCGGCCGCGCCGTCTTCGCCGAGGGCGAGGAGCGCGAGAAGCTCGAGGAGGTCTTCCTCGAGGCCGCGCCCGGCCTGCGCAAGATCTACGACAAGACCCCCGGCAAGCGCATGATGTGCTTCACGCTTGCGGACGCCCGCGCGGAGCTGATCCCGCTGATGCCGCCCGGCGAGATTCTGCTCGACGAGACCGACGGCGCTTGGGACAAGACCTTCCCGCTCTCCGACAAGGTCGAGCACGCGAAGGTCTCCTTCCACAACCGCTACGGCATCACGCTCGCGGCCGACCTCTACAGGCCCAAGGGCGCGGAGGGGAAGCTCCCCGCCGTCGCCGTCTCCGGCCCCTTCGGCGCCGTGAAGGAGCAATCGAGCGGCCTCTACGCCCAGCACCTCGCCGAGAACGGCTTCCTCGCGATCGCCTTCGACCCCTCCTTCACCGGCGAGAGCGGCGGCACGCCGCGGCGTATGGCCTCGCCCGACATCAACACCGAGGACTTCCTCGCCGCCGTCGACTTCCTCTACACCCGGGACGACGTCGATTCGGCCAAGGTCGGCATCCTCGGCATCTGCGGCTTCGGCGGGATGGCGGTGAACGCCGCCGCGCTCGACCCGCGGATCAGGGCGACCGTCGCCATGACGATGTACGACATGACGAAGGTCACGCGCGAAGGCTACTTCGGCTCGACCGACACGACCGCGCAGCGGATGGAGGCGCGCCGCGCGATGGCCGCGCAGCGCACCGAGGACTACAAAGCCGGCGCCTACAAGCGCGCCGGCGGCGTGGTCGACCCGCTGCCCGAGGACGCGCCGTGGTTCGTGAAGGACTACCACGCCTACTACAAGACGGCGCGCGGCTACC
>CADBEF010000187.1 GCA_902793555.1 uncultured bacterium
CCGGCGAGCGGGCTCCCCGGCGCGACCGCGAGCTCCGCGACGCCGCGGCCGCCCTCCAGGGCGATCACGTTGCCGACGACGCCGTGCTCGATGGCGCGGCAGATCGCCGCGGCGGCCTCCACGTCGGGGTTGAGCATCCGGTCCACGCCGAGGACCGGGCGCGAGTGCCCCGCGCGGCGCGCCGCGCCCGCGAGGGCCGGCGCCGCCGCGCTCTCGTAGTAGGCGTAGTTGCGGACGCGCGCGAGCTTGCGCACGCCGGGGTAGCCGGCGTCGGCGAGGGCGCAGGTGATGAGGTTCACCTCGTCGTCCTCCGTGAGGGCGACGAGCGCCCCGGCCTCGGCGATCCCCGCCTCCGCGAGCGTGGCGGGGCTGTTGCCGTCCGCCTCGAGGACGGCGCAGTCGACCTGCTCGCGCGCGACGCGGGCCTTGTCCGGGTCGTTCTCCACGAGGACGACCTCCGCGCCCGAGTCGGCGAGCGACCGCGCCAGCTGCACGCCGGTGAAGCCGGCTCCTACGACGATGACCTTCATGGCGGATTCCCTCTCGCGGCGGGTCCGGCCACCGGATCCGCGGAGACGGCGCCGAAGTCTAGATGTTTCTATTAATAGAGTCAAGCGAAATTTGCGCTTGACAGAAGGGGGCGACTTGGTCTATTTTTCGCCTCGTCACGAAAATTAGTATCGTGACGATTTTTAGACACCCTTTGGAAAAAGCAGGAAACGAGATGACGCTGCGAAGTGTGGCAGAGAAGGCGGGCGTGGCGGTGGACACGGCCCGGAAGGTGCTGCGGGGCGACCCGACGGTCCGCCCCTACATCCGGCAGCGGGTCCAGCGCGTGATCCGCCAGACGGGCTACCGGCCCAACCTCGTTGCGCGCGCGCTGCGCCAGAGCCACCTCGACCTCGTCCCGCTCAGCGTGATGCGCCTCGACATCCCCTACTTCGGCCGTCTCGCCACGCGGATGTCGGAGCTGCTCGTCGACTGGGGCGCCGAGCCCGCCCTCTGCCTCGACGCCTCGCACCTGATGGCCATGTGCCGCTCCTACGCCACGCGCGGGTGCATCATCATGAACCACGTCGAGGAGGCCGACCTGAAGGAGCTTGCCCGCACGCAGCGCGTGGTGGTCGTGAACCAGGCCGTCCCGGCGGTGGACGACGTCTCCCGCATCGAGATCGACTTCGAGTCCTCCTACCGGGCACTCGCGGAGGCGGTGCTCGCGCGCGGCCGCCGCCGTGTCGCGATCGTCTCCTCCTACTACCTCGAGGCCGGGCGCCGCGGCTGGCTCCGGCAGAAGTTCCCGGTCGTGCTCGAAACGCTCGCCGCGCGCGGCCTCGCCGCCGTCGGCCCCGAGCCGGGCCACGTCTTCGCCGACGCCGCCGAATTCGCGGCGTGGCTCCGCGCCCACCCCGGCGGGGCGGACGCCGTCCTTTGCGAGAACGACCGCGCCGGCGCCGCCGCCGTGGGCGAGCTCGCGGGGATGGGGCTCTGCACGCCGCGCGACGTCCTCGTCGCCGGCTGCGACGCCGACATCCCCGTCCCCGGCATGTGGACGATCCGCCCCGACACCGAGCTCCTCGCCGCCAAGGCCGTGGAGACGCTCCGCGCCATGATCGACGAGGACGCCCCCGCCGCCCGCTTCGTCCACGCCCCCGTCCCGGTCGACGAGACCGGAAAGCCGCTCGCCTAGGAGCCCTAGGCCCGCTAGAATCGCTAGAACAGCTAGACCATCCCAACCACCCCAAACACACCCGCCGACCCATGAAACGCATCCTTGCAGCACTCCTTGTCGTCGTTACGGCGACTTTTGCCGTTGGAGCCGCGACGGAGATCACTCCGCTCGCCGCTTTCGCCGAGACCTCCTGGAATGGACGTCCCGCCGCCAATGCCATCTCGAATTCCGGCCTCTCCGACGGCCTTCAGGGAACCGATGCCTCCACGATGTGGATGGGAAGCAATTCCGGCAACACCGGCGGAGCCTCGTTCGCCAAATGGTTCGTGGTCGATCTCGGATCCGTTCGCCCTCTCGGCAACATGAAGGTCTGGAACTTCAACATGGCCGGCTATCCGAAACGCGGACTGAAGAAGATCGACGTCTATGTCGCCGACACGGACGCCGTCTTTTCCGGAACGCCCGACTTTACGGACACCGCAACCTGGACGCTTTCCAAGGAGGATCTCGTTCTGTCCATGGCGCCGGGTTCCGCGGATTATGCCGGCGAAACCGCCTGCAATTTCGGAGGCGTCGAGGCTCGCTGGGTCGGGTTCTGGATCGACGAACTCTTTGAATCAAGCGACGACTTGGCGGCCGGTGGCGGCTACGGCGGCCTCTCCAAGGTGAAGTTCTACGAATACGAGGCGCCGGCCGAAATCCTCGACCCGTCGCAGTTCACCTATCGCGCCCCGGTTACCTTCCCCGGCTATACCGCCTCGGGCACGCTGGACAACTTCCCCGTCCTTGTCCGCCTCACGGAAACGGTCGGCGGCTTTTCCTACGACGACGCCTCGGCAGACGGATCCGACATCCGCTTCGCACTCGAGGACGGCACGGTCCTGCCCAGCGAAGTGGCGCTTTGGAACCCGGACGGGGAATCGCTCGTCTGGGTGGGCGTTCCTTCGCTGAGCTCCGGCGCTTCGGTCTGGCTCTACTGGGGCAAGACGCACAGCTTCCCCGCAAGCCAGACCGACGGCTCCGTCTGGACGGACGCGGGCTATTTCGCCGTGTGGCACATGGACGAAGCCGTCGGCGCGACGACGACGGCGGACTCGGCCGGCGGAACCTTCGACGGCACGCACGTCGGCACGACGCCCGGCCAGGAAGGCAAGGTCGGGCGCGGCGTCCTGATCTCCAATGGCGGCTGGAACGACGCCGCGGACCGCGGAAAGGGAATCACGACGGCCGCCTATGCCGGCAAGGGGAACGTCTTCACGCTCACGTCCTGGCTTAAGTACAAATCGGGTCAGAATCCCGGAACGGACCGTCTCATCAGTTCGAAATCGACCCACACGGACACATCCGGCTGGGAGGTTTCCTTCCAGCGGTACTCGCCCCGGCGCGTCGACATCCGCGGCTCCAGCTCCACCACGGCCATCGGCTCCTACGACCTGTTCCCGAACAACTGGATGGGGTCGTGGCAGCATCTGGGCGTCGTCTTCAACGGCGGCAACGTCGCCGTCTTCCTGAACGGCTCCTACAAGACCTACGGAACGACCGCCGCGCTCGTCGACACCGACCGCGTCCTCACGATTGGCGCGAACGTCGGGTTCGGGGAGGACTCGTTCAAGGGAACGCTCGACGAGATGCGTCTCCGCCAGGGCCGCTCCACCGATGCCTGGATCGCCGCCGAATACGCTTCTGTCAACGACGCCTCCTTCGTGGCGGTCGGCGCGAAGGAGCTGCTCGATACGGAGCGTGACGTCGCGCTTCTCGGCGCCGTTTCCGTTCCGAGCGCCGCGGACCATTCGGCGACGCTCTCCTGGGTTCTCCGCACCGCCTCGGCGTCCCCGTCCGCGACCGTCACCGCCTACTACGGAACCGACCCCGCGAACCTTTCGCAGTCGCTGCTGCTCGCCTCCGGCGCGAACATCGCGAAGGGCGAGCACGCTTCTGCGCTGACGGGCCTGGAGTGCGGGACGACCTGGTACGCGAAGGTCGTCGCCACGGGGACGGACGACGGCGACGAATCAGAGGTGGTCTCGTTCGCGACGACGGGAACGCCCGTCTTCGGTCCCGTCTCGCACGAGCGCGACGGCTTCGACGTCACGATTCGCGGCTCCCTCGTCGACGCCGGCACAGCCCCGCTCGCCGTCACCGCGCGCTTCGGCGCCGCCGCCGCGACAGGGACGACGATCGGCGCCTGGAGCGGCGTCGCCGCCGCACGCGACTTCGAGGCGTCGGCGACGGCGCCGTCGTTCGGCACGTACGAGGCCGGCTTCCACGCGACGGGGACGTGCCCGGACTGCGGCCATGTCTACGACGTCGCGTCCGACGTCGATCACGTCACCGTGTTCGGCGAATGCCGCTGGACGGGCGCCGCCGGCGACTTCTCCTGGAACACGCCCGGCAACTGGAGCTCCGGCACCGTGCCCTCCTCGCAGGACACCGCCGTCTTCGGCGCAGAGGTCTCCCTCGCGGACTCGACGATCTCGCTTGATGGCGAACAGGCGGTCAAAGCGCTCGTCGTCGAAAGCGCCGGCGCGCTCGCCATTGGATCGGCCGCCGATGTCGATGCCGGGTACGGCCTTTCCGCCGCGCATCTCGCCCGTTCCGGTGAAAGCGCCAATGGACTGACCTTCTCGGTTCCCTTCTCGTTCTCCGAACCGGAAGACGGGACCAACACGCTCGTCGCGACGGCGGATGTCCGGTTCAACGCAGCCCTCGGCGCAACAGGTGTCCGTCCGCTCCTCAAGACAGGCTCCGGAGCCGTCACGCTCGCCGCCACCTGCGGCGCGGCGTTCCCCTCGCCCCTTCTCGTACTGGAGGGCTCCATGAGCGCCTCGGCAGTGAGCTCCTTCCGCGGCGATGTCGTCGTGGGCGACGGCAATGCGGAGGTGCGTTTCACCTGCACCGTGGACAACGCCCCCGCGAACCAAGACAACGGATCCGTGACCGTTCACTCGAATGCAACGGCCAGCCTGCGGCTCGTCAACTGGGGTCACTTCCCCTACCAGGTTTTCGCGGATGGCGGCACCATCAGCCTCTCCGGCTACAGCTACATGCGCCGGGTCCTGCTGCGAGGCGGAACTGTCAGTGTGGGCGGGGCCATTTATTCCTCGGGCTACTCGAGCCAGGGCATCGTGTCCTACGCATCCTCCGAGACCTCCCGCTTCAACGGGCAGATGCAGTTCAATGGTTACGGATCCGCAACGATTTCGGTGGAGGACGGCGAAGCTCCCGTCGATCTTGTGATGAACCGCAACGTCTGGTGGGGGGGCGGCAGTTCCACGCTCTACAAAACCGGTGCCGGAACGCTCAAATGGATTGCGACCAGCGGACCGGATTCCGGTTCGCCGATCCAGATCAACGGGGGAACCCTGCTTTGCGACAATGCGTCCGGAACACCGTTTGGAAACACGGCCGTTCGCGTCAACGCCGGCACGACGCTTGGCGGCATCGGCTCCGTCGGAGGCACCGAGCGCGGCAACGTCGTCGTCGCCGGCACGGCCGCGAACCCAGGCGTCCTCGCCCCCGGCTCCATCGACGAGGAGACCGGCGCGCGCATCCACGGCACCTTCACCGTCGGCTCGGCCACGCAGACCAACCTCGTCTCCCTCGGGGCCTCGACGAAGCTCGTGATCGGCGCCGGCGCGCGCGATCCCGCGACGAGGCGTTCGGGCGTCGACAAGCTGCTCGTCCACGGCGCGCTCGAGATCGGCGAGAACGCCACGCTCGACCTCGTCTCGCATTCGGCGGCCG
>CADBEF010000188.1 GCA_902793555.1 uncultured bacterium
CGCCCCGCCGCAAATTGCAAAAACTTCCTCCGCAAATCGCGATACGGGGAGGAGCGGTTCCGTGGTAGGATTGTGCCATCGACCCCACCCAAGGAGACCTTCATGAAAAACGCCCCCTTCGCCGCAATCCTCCTGGCCGGTTTCTGCGCCGCCTCGCTCGCCCTGCCGTAGAACCGATAGCCGTCGATGTCGTAGTTCGACGCGATTTCGGCGGCTGATGGTTCGGATGGTTGGGATAGGGGAGGTTTAGGCGCGCGGGGGGAGGATGCCTGCGGCGACGGCGCGGTTCACGGCTTCGACGCGGTCGCGGGCGTCCAGCTTGGCGAAGATGTTGGAGAGGCGCACCTTGACGGTGATTTCCGCGACGAACAGCGCTGCGGCGATCTCGCGGTTGGTACGGCCTTCGGCGACCAGCCGCAGCGTGTCGGTTTCGGCCGGCGTCAGGGCGGCCGAGCGGGCGCGCCGCTCGTAGACCACGCGGACGGACTCTGGGACGCAGCGGCCGCCGGCCGCGACGGTGCGGATCGCCGCGATGATGTCGTCCGAGTCCTCCGTCTTGAGCAGGTAGCCCCTCGCGCCGAGTTCGAGCGAGCGGTAGACGTCCTCGTCCGTCCCGCTCGTGGTGAGCATGACGACCTTCGCGTCCGGGACGGCGCGGAGGATGTCCGCGAGCGCGCAGACGCCGTCGACGCCCGGCATGCGGATGTCGAGCAGCGTCACGTCAGGCCGCGTCCGCGCGACGAACTCCGCCGCGCCTTCGCCCGATGGATGCTCCCCGGCAAACTCCAGGTCCTTGTAGAGCCGGACCGCGAACTTGAGCCCCATGCGGACGACGGCATGGTCGTCGATCACCGCGACGCGTATCTTCTTCATTTCGACGCCTCCCCCTCGATGGTGAGTTCCTGCAGCCCGCGGGCGCGCCCGCTCCGCAGGGCGAAACGGTTCCGCTCGGCGCGCTCGCGGATGTCGACCAGGCCGAAGTGCCCCGGCCGCGGCTCCGCGGACGCGGCGTTGAACGGCGCGCCGTCGTCCGCGACGGCGACGCGGAAGCGGTTTCCCGGGAGCGCGGCGGACGCGAGGCGGACGCGCGAGGCGCCGCCGTGCTTCAGGGCGTTCGCGACCAGCTCCTGGACGATCGCCATGGCGTCGGCCTTGCGCTCCGGGGAGATCGACGAGGGGAGCGGCGAAAGGTCCGTCTCGACCTCGGCGGCGCCGGCGGCGCGGAGGCGTTGGGCGAAGAGCTCCAGCAGGCGGTCGAGGCGCAGGATGAGCAGGTCGTCGTTGCGGAGGTTGTCGATCGCGTTGCGGATCTCCGTCCGCGATAGGTCGAGCATCCCGCTGGCGGAGGAAAGCGCCTCGCGCTGTTCGGGCGGCAGCGTCGATTCGACGGAACGGACGTTCCTGAGCAGCAGGCCCGCGCCAGCCAGGTACTGGGAGATGGTGTCGTGCAGCTCGGCGGCGATGCGCTTGCGTTCGGCGGCGATCGCGGCGTCCCGCGACCGCTTCCGCCGGCGTTCGACGAGCAGCCACAGGACCGCGGCCGCGAACGGCGGGAGGAGGAAGAGTCCGGCGTCGCGCAGGGCGCGCCGGAGCGCGGCCGCCGCCCGCCCGAAGCGGCCGACCGGCCGCGCGGCGCCGTCCCCGGCCGTCTCGAGGATCGGGAAGAGGACCGTCCCCGAACTGCTGATGCACGGCATGACGACGCCGTCGATCTCCACGAGACGGCCGTTGAGCGCGCGGACCGCCTCCGCCCCCATGCCGTGGACGCGAATCGCGTCGCTTCCGTCGTCGAGGTCGAACTCGTCCCGCTCCTCGTCGAACAATCGGACGCGCCGCGGGTTGCGGACCGTCCCGCGCAGCCGCGTCCGCACGTTCCAGTGCGGCGGGTCCGCGAAACCGGCGGCGCGTCCGGGGCGGGGCGGCGGGAGCGCCGTCCGTCCGATCCGAACGATACGCGAGGCGACGATGCCCGGTTCGACGAGCATCGGATCGATTTCCCCGCGGATCTCCAGCAGGTCGCCCTCCTCGAGCCGCACGTAGCCGACCGCCTCCGCCCGCGGCTTCTCGGGGAAGACGCCCGTCGCGTAGAGGCCCGGCGCGTCGGGCGCGCCGGGGTCCGCGACGATGGCCGTGTCCCGCAGCACGGGATGCGCGTAGGTGACGACGCCCGTCACGACGCACGACGGCTTGAGCCTGAATGAATCCCGCTCGGCGGCGAGGATTCCCGCGACGGTCGCCGGCCGGAAGTCGGCCTGCGTTTCAAAAAAGTCGCACGCCGGCGCGTCGGCCGGCGACGCGCCGTCCGCGAACTCCAGCGTGAGTTCGTTCGCCCCGATGCGTAGAAACGCGGTCACATCGGCGGCGAAGGGCGGCGTCACGAAATCCGCGAGATAGCCGTCGTTGAGGCGCAACCGGCACGGAACGCCGAACGACCCGAAGTCGACCGCGTGGCGTGCGCCTGGCCGCGGCGAGACTTCGAAGCGGGCCGCGAACAGTTCGTTCGAGCGCCCCGGCCTCGGCGTTGCCGTCTCGAAGACGAGCCGCCGCGCGTCGGCCCGGTCCGCGTTCGCCGGGACGGGCGCCGCCGCCGCGCCGCGGGGCGCGGCGGCGGCGAGGACCGCGAGGAGGAGCGTTGTCGGGGTGGGGCGCATGCCGGAATCGTATCACAATTCGCCGTGCTCCGCCACCCGTGTCCGCCGTCGCGGCGAAATTTTATACTTCCGTATATTCCGGCCCGGATGCCCGTTTGCTACAATAGTCGCCGTCACCCCGCCACCTTGCAAAGGATTCCGCCATGACATCCGTTTTCCGTCCCTCAGCCCTGTTCCCGGCCGCCATCGCCGCGGCTCTGTCCGCCGCGGTTCCGGCGCGGGGCGGCCTGCTCTACCAGCCAGACGCCTACGTGCAGGACGGCCTCGTCGTCCAGCTCGACGGCATCTGCAACGCCGGCGCGTTCGCGCACGATCCCGCCGCAACCTCGTGGGCGAACCTGGCCGATCCCGCCAACCCCGCCATGCTCCTGCCTTACACCGGCGGCAGCAGGAACGCCTCCGGCGCGGGCGGTTGGCGCGACGACGCCTTCTGCCTCGACGGCGACTTCTATTTCCAGACGGCGAACGCCGTCAAGGGCACCGAGTGCGCCACGGTCGAGGTCTTCGGCGACTTCGCCGTTCCGCAACCGACCCAGTATCCGAACTACGCCTCCAAGGTCTCGTCCAACGACTGCGGCATCTGGATGAACGGCGGCGCGCTCAAATGGAAGATCAACGTCGACGGCCTCGGCTTCTCCGACCGCCCCGAAATCGCGTCGTGGGACCGGCGCGGGTTCGCCGCCGTCCTGAGCGCCACGAACTGCGTCCTCTACGCCTCCGGCGCCGTCGGAACCAAGACGGTCGCGCGCGCCGCTTCGCACTCGGTTTTCTCCGACTCCAAGTGGAACGTCGGCTGCAACTACCAGGCCAAGGACCATCCGGCGAAGGGAACCTGCCATGCCGTCCGCATCTACACGAACGCGCTCACGGCGGCGCAGGTCGCCGCGAACTGGCGGCTCGACCAATGGCGCTTCGTGACGGGCATCCCGACGACGAACGCCGTCGTCGCGTCGTCCTGCGCCGGCGTGTCCGGGACGCAGCCGTCCGGCGCCTACGCCGTGGACGCCGACGGCTTCGCGTTCACGGCCCCCGCGTCCGTCTCGCACGCCGGCGCGACCTACGCGCTCGCGGGCTACACGCTCGCCGAGTGGGACGAAACCGCGGGCGACTGGGGCGCGCCCGTCTCGTACGACGGCGAATCCTCCTGTGCGGTGTCCGCCTCGCAGAAGGTGCGCATCGAGTGGCAGTGGGACGGGCCGCCGCAAATCGCCTCGGCCTCGCTCGCCGGGACGGCGGCCGGGCTCTCCGCCGCCTTTGAAATGGGCGGCTCGCCCGCGACGTCGCTCGCGGTCGTGGACGCCACCGGCGCCACGCTCGGCACAGCGGGCGCCGCGGCGGCGGGCGCCTCCGGCTCCATCGCCCTTTCTCCCTTCTCCGACACGCGGGAGCTCGCGCTCATCGCGTCGAATTCCGCCGGCGAAACGACGAACGCGCTCGGCGTCGCCTGCGGCGGCGCGATCTCGGCGACCGCGGTCTCAGACGCGCGCGAGGCGGATCTCTCCCCCGCGGTCGTCCGCTTCTCGCGGCCGTCCGCCGACCCGTTCCCGATCGCCGTGAACTTCGCCGTTTCGGATGGCACCGCCGCCGCCGACACGGACTATCTCTCGCCCGCCTCGGGCACCGTCGTCATCGCCGCCGGCGAGACCTCGGCCGATCTCGCGATCGCGCCGTTCTTCAACGCGGACAAGACGTCCGACACCTCGTTCGCGGTCTCGCTCGCGCCCGGCCTCTACCCTGCGAGCGGCGCGTCCGCGACCGTGACGATCCGGAACGCCGCCACGCTCTCCGTCGTCTACGCCTGCGACGATTTCGGCGGCTACCCCGCCGGCGCCTCCGTCAGCGGCCAGGCGCCCGCGAAGCGGGGCTTCCTCCCGTCCGACGCCTGGGCCGAGGCCTACCCGGCGCCGGTCAAGGCGCAGGCCGTCGACCTCGGCTTCCCCGAGTTCGTCATCCGAACGAACACCGCCGGCTCGATCGCCCGCGTGTCCGGTTCCGGCTATTCCACCTCCGCCAAGCGCGCTCTCGCCGACGTCGCGATCCCCCGTTCGGGGTCCTTCTGCTACCGCTTCGTCTTCAACCAGTCGTCCCTTGCGGACGGGCGGACGTGGTGCAACAAGAGCGACTGGAACCATGGCGGCAACACGCTCGGCCTCTCGGCGACGTCATCCTCGACGAGCCAAGACTTCTACCAGATCTGGAACAACGAAATGCACGTCGGCGCCGGCCCGATGCCGAACGACGGCAACAACGCGATCGGCATCTACCTGCGGACCGGCTGGAGCCGCCGGACCGAGCTCGTCGCCCCCGCGGACTACGCCTGCGACGTCGACTGGCTCGTCTGCGTCGAGACGACGCTCTCCGATTCCGGCAACGAGACCTTCCGCGCGTTCGCGATCAAGGTTGCGGACGCCACGCGACGCAACCTGCGCCATCCGGCGTGGGTCGACTGCTCCGCCTGCGCGGCGGACCTCGCTACACCCGCCGCGCCGCTGCGGTTCCTCACCCTCGCCACGCACGCCGGAACCGACAACGCCGGCACGACCGCCTTCGACGAATTCCGACTGGGCGCGACGCTCGACGACGTCTTCCCGACCATCCCGAACGCGACTGTGATCGTCGTTCGCTGATCCGCCGCGCTGCCGCCGGGACGGCGAGGCGGCACCTCGCGGCGCTTCCTCGAGCGGCGCATGCGCACGCTCACCGGCCGCACGATCCTGGAGACGATCCACGAGAAGCGCCTCGGCGCCGTGGTGC
>CADBEF010000189.1 GCA_902793555.1 uncultured bacterium
GTGCGCGCTCTGGGCGCACCACTTGCAGTTCTCGGGGCAGCGCCCGGACCGCGCGTTCACGATCGAGCAGAAGTCGAAGTGCTTCGGCGCGAACGCGACGGTCACGCGGTGCGCGGCCTCGCGCAGCTCCTCGCGCGGGGCGTTCTTCAGCAGGTCGACGAGCTCCTCCGCCGTGGCGGGGTCTCCGCCGGCGATCAGGCGGTCGGCAAGTTGGGATGCGGTAGTCATGGTTGAAACGGTTGAAACAGTTGAAACGGTTGAAACGGTTGAAAATGTGCGATTCGATGCACTCGTCACTCGTCACTCCTCAACGAGGCGCCGAGCGCCTCGTTGAGGCTGCCCATCCGATACCCGCGCGGATCGACCTCCGCTTGCGCGAATCCAAGGGCTTGAATGTCGGCGACGAGCGAAGGCAGCGCGGCGGAGACGCGCGGGACGTCGGCGGGCGGGACTTCGATGCGGGCGAGGCCGCCGTGGACGCGGACGCGCAGCTGCGCGAGGCCGGGGAAGCGCTTCGCGACGAGAGCCTCTGCGCGCTCGACGCGGGCGAGGAGCGCCTCGTCGATGCGGTCGCCGTAGGGAATGCGCGAGGCGAGGCACGCGGCGGAGGGCTTGTCCGCGGTGGGGAGGCCGAGCGCGCGGGAGAGCGCGCGGATCTCGGACTTCGCCAGGCCCGCCTCGCGCAGCGGGCTGCGGACGCCGAGCTCGCGGATCGCGCGCGCGCCGGGACGGTAGTCGCCGGCGTCGTCGACGTTGGAGCCCTCGACGACCGCCGCGAGGCCGCATTCGCGGGCGAGCGCGACGAGGCGCGAGAAGAGATGCCGCTTGCAGTGGTAGCAGCGGTCGGGCGGGTTCTCCGCGAAGTGCGGAATCGCGGCGAGGTCGGCGTCGAGCACGACGTGCCCGACGCCGATCCCGCGGCAAAAGGAAACGGCTTCGTCGAATTCGCGGGCGGGGACGAACGGCGCGCGGACCGTCGCCGCCACGCAGCGCTCCCCGAGCTCACCGTGCGCCACGCGCAGGAGGAAGGTCGAGTCCACGCCCGCCGAGAACGCGACGAGAACGGAGCCGATGTCGCGCAGCGAGGCGCGGAGGGAATCGAGCTTGGCGGCGGGGTCGTCCATGGGGGGGGCGGATTCTAGCAAATCGTTTGACAAGGCGCAAAACACTACTATTTCGGTTGTGCATTTGCAAGCGGAAAGTGCGGGCGCGGCGGGCATCGCACCGCATCGACGCCTACCCTCGCGCGCGGGCCTGTGCTACCGATTCGGTTCGTCCGGCCTCTAGAGCCCGAGCTCCCGGGCCTGCTTGGAGGCGACGCGCTCGGATTCGGCGGCGGCCTTCACGCGGTCGATCTGGAGGCCGAAGTCGCCGCTCTCCGCGTGGTCGCGGTCGGCGATCGGCTCGTCGCCGAAGCTCGTCGCCATGATCGAGAAGATGCGCGCGAAGTTGCCGTCGCAGGAGCTGAAGTGCGTGTCGTTCTCGTTGAGGCGGTTGGTGAGCACCACCTCGACGGCGTCGAGGCCCGGGTCGATCAGGAGGAAGCAGCCCGTGGCGCCGGCGTGCCCGACGGCCTCCATCGTGTTCACCTCGCCGAAGTACTGGCCGAAGCCGACGTAGCCGGACTTGATGAAGAACGCCGGCGTGCGGTTGAACTCGGGCTTGAGGCAGCGGCGGAAGAGCGCGTCGGCGCCCTGCGGCGTGAGGATGCCGGCCTTGCGCGTGCGGCGGATGTCGAGCAGGTGCCGGCCGAACTTCACGAGGTCCGGCGCGGTGATGTGCAGGCCCGACTGCCCCTGGTGCGCGGCGAAGGCCGAGTGCTCCATGCCGAGCGGGCGGAAGATGCGGTCGCGCGCGAGGTCGGCGACGTCCGCGGCGCCCGTGACCTTCTCGCAGATCTCCGCGAGGATGTCGTAGCCCTGCGACATGTAGCGGAACTTCTCGTTCACCTCGAAGTCCTGGTACATCGTGGCGTAGAACTCGTCGTGGCGCTTCTCGTCCACGGCCTTCGCGACGTGCCCGGTGCGGTTGCGCCAGCCCGAGGTGTGCGTCATCAGGTTGATGATCGGCACGTTCTCGCCGGGGAACTCCGGAATGTACTTCTTCACGTAGTCGTTGAGGGAGAGCTTGCCCTCCTCCGAAAGCTGCATCAGCAGCGTCGCGGTGAAGACCTTGGTGATCGAGGCGACGTGGAGGGGCGTGTTCTCGTCGAACCCCTCCCAGCCCTTCTGCGCGACGAACCGGTAGCGCGTCTCGCCGTGCTGCTCGTAGGCGCAGCTCATGCACTTGAGGGCGCCGCCCTCGAACTCGCTGGCGAGGAACGCGTCCACGCGGGACTTGGCGTCGGCGCCGTCCGCCGCGAACAGCGATCCGGCGAGCAGGGAGGTCGTTCCGACCGCGATGGCGCGGACGGCGTGGTTCCGAACGATGCGTTTCATGGGAGGGCTCCGGACGATGGGGATGTCGTTCCTTCGGCGCGCCGCCCCCCCCCCGGGGGACGGCACCCGCGCCGAACGCCGCCGAGTATACCCCACGGACCGCTCGCGAAGAAAGGGCGAAATCGGGCAAAGACGGGTAAATCAAGGTCACTCCCCTCCCCTTCCCTTTTCCCGATCGTCGCCCGTCCGCCGCGGCTCGCTCGGAGATCTCGCCCAGCCCGCGAATGCTGAATGCTGAATGCTGAATGACAAGGACGACGGGGAGACAGGACGACGAGAAATCCTCCCCCGTGGCCTTCGGGACCTGGGGAACGAATGCACGTCAGCCCGTCAGCTCGTCGTCTTGTCGTCCTTCCCCGGGCCGGCGCGAATGCGTTCTGCCGGCCGAGCCGGGCGCGAGCGAAGCGAGCGGCCCGGCGAGGATCGCAGGCAGACGCATGCGCGCCCGGGATCGCGGCCTTTGCGTTCTTTCTCCGCCCGGCGCGGGGCGCGGAGGCGGCTATTCGACGACAACCTTGAAGAAGGCGGGCGGGGCCGAGGCGGGGAGTTCGTACTCGATGCCGACATTGTTGCCGGTCTCGAAGTTCGAGTCGAAGGCGTCGGGCTGAAGGGGCTCGAAGGAGCCGGTCTCCAGATCGGCGCGGCCGAGAAGCGTCAGGGTTCCGTTGATTTTGCGCGTGCCGACGGGCACGTCGTTCTCCGTCCGCGTCAGCCGGACGCCGAGGTGGACGACGCCGTCCTCGATGCGGATCGAGGAGATGCTCAGCTCGGACTCGCAGTTCTTGGTAGGGTCGAGGTCGAGCAGGAACAGCTCGTCGAACCGGTCGTTCGTGCCGAGGGCGTCGATGTCCTCCTGCGTCGCGCCGTAGTGCTCGATCCAGTCGAGGACGGCGGAATCTTTGATCTCGTTGCCTTCGGGATCCGTTAAACTCGGCCCGTTGGTGACCGCGCCGGCGATGAAGTTGTCGTCGTTGAAGGAGTAGTAGATCTTGCCTTCCACCTCGTCGTAGAGACCGGCGCGACCGCCCTTGGCGCAGGGAAGGTAGTGGCGGACGAGGTCGAGTTCGCCGGACTCGGCGTTCTTCTTCCAGATCTTCAGCTCGTAGAGCTTGCCCTGGCTGAACCACTTGGGAGCTCCACTTAGGTTGCAGGCGAACACGAAAAGATTGAGATGGAGATTGACAAGGCCGTTCGTCTTGAACGTCTCCAGGTCTTCTTCGCTGAACGTCTTCACCCCGTCCTGGTAAAGCTCGAGCGAATCGGGGTCGGTCATGTCGGTGATGATTTCGCAGCGCTGCCCGCCGACGAACGGGACCGAAAAAGCTGGGTTCCTGCGCTGCTTGACGCCGTAGCCGAAGTACGGCTTCGCTTTGTACAGGTGGCACATGAGGAAGCGAGTGCGCTTGTCCGAGACGCTGTTGTCGATCGTGGCGTCGAGGAGCGACCAGTCGTTGGTGCTGATGGTCCCGCTCGCCCACGCGAAGTCGACGCGGGCCTTGAGGCCGGTCTCGGCATTGACGCCGGTGTCGATGTACTGCGTGCCCGTCGCCTCGATGTAGTCGAGGAAGGCGTCCGGCTCGGCGGGGTCGGTTTCGCCGGCGGCGAAGTCCGCGATCGCGAGCATCGAGGCGGCGATGGACAGGCGGAGGACAAGGCGTTTCATGGGGTGCCTCTTTCGGGGCGGGATTCTACCACACCCGCGCGCGGGAATTCCACCGCAATCGCGGAGCCGCCTTTTCGACAGGATTGCAGGATTTGCAGGATTGACGGGATTGATTTCGGGGTACCCTGCTCCGGGGCGGCGCGGGAGTTCGAACGCAAAGGTCGCAAAGGGTGGCCCGGATGCGGGTGCCTGCGCTCCCCGCGCGGCTGGCGCCGCGCGGGGCCGGCACACCGCATCCGGGCCGGGGGCGAGAGTGCATGCTGAACGGGGCGAGCCGGCGCGAATGCGTTCTGCCGGCCGAGCCGGACCGACGCGCGGAGCGCGAGGGCCGGCGAGGATCGTAGGCAGACGCATTCGCGCCCAGGTTTGCGGCCTTTGCGTTCGTTGTTCGCCCCGGCGCGGGGTCACGGTCCGGGGGCGGCGGACGCTGCGTTCGTCGCGAACGCGGCGAGGAGGGGGAACAGCGCCTTGTTCAAGTCAAGTCCTTTCGCGGAGAGCCGGGCAAGTACGCGACCGCCAACTACCGCGATCACTCGAAATCGATCTTCCAGCGGAAGAAGAGCCGGGGTGGGCAGCCGCCGGCGGCGGGCTTCCAGGTGCCGTCCCCGTCGTCGTACGACATCGGAACCAGATTCTCGTCGGACCAGTCCCCCAAGTCTTCCGTCGCGAGCACCGTCACCGTCGCCCCTTCGTTGTTCTTCGGGTCCGGAATCGTGACGGACGGATTCCCGTCCGCATCGAAGCCGATGTCGATCCAAGGCCAGAGCAGTTCGTCCGGGCCGAGCTCCGGGTGGATGTCGAAGACATACCGCACGCCGGCCGGGATTCCGTTCACCATATCTTCCGGTTTCGGCATGTCTTCCGGTTTCGGTTCGTCGGTAATGCCAACGTCATTCAGCCAGAGCTCGTACGCGCTGAAGAGCGTCCGCAGGTACGGATACGTCTCTTCGTCGATCTTCCAGACCTCGTTGAAGTCGAAGGCCGTGAAGGACTCTTTCCGCTGCATCTCCTCGTCGCCGAGCGGCGTGATGCCGTCGTAGTCGTCGGAGCCGCTACTCGTGCCGACGGCCTTCAGGCCGTTCTCGGTGTCCTCATAGTAGGAGTCCGTGACGAGACCGGAACTGGCCAGGCCGACGAACGCGCCGCGATAGTGCCCACCATCGCTCGAGACGTAGCTGTAGCACCAGGAGGTGTCGATTCGGGCCGCCTTCGACACGCCGCCCGCGAAGCCGCCGACATTGTCGCCACCATTGCCGCCGTAGCCGTCGCTGCTATCCACTGACGATTGGGC
>CADBEF010000190.1 GCA_902793555.1 uncultured bacterium
CTCGGAAAGGTCGCGGCCCTCGGAGGCGCGCAGGATGGCGGCGCGGCGCTCGAGCTTGGCGGCGGCGTCCTCGGGGGAGACGTTGGAGCCGTCGCGCAGGTGGAACGTCGTTCCGGCGATTTCGCGGGTCTCGGCGACCCAGTGGCGGTAGAGTTTCATGGTCGTTGGGCCTTGCACGGCGCGGGGGTGTTGCGGCTTCGCCGCTCGATGGAGTCGGGGTTCATCGGGTTGAAGGGGTTGAAGAGGTTGAATCTCGCTCCGCGCCCTCTGCGGACTCCTCGTGGGGTTCGGGCTTCGCGTCGAAGAAGGCCTTGAAGGTTCCGATGGCCATAAGGGCAAGGAAAATCGAAAGAAAGAGCGCCTGCCCGATCATCACGCGCCGGAACTTCGCGGGGTCTTCCCACCGGGAAACGCCTTCGTGCTGCTGCGTGAGAATTTCGCCCCGCCGGAGTTCGCTGAACCAGAGGGAGACGAAGAACAGCGCGATGGAGAGACCGCCGAGAGACATGATCTTGTCGGAGTCGAGACCCGCAATGCAGAGGGCCAAGGCAATCACGAAGAAGACGATGCACACTGCACGGAACGCCACCCCGAACGGGAATGGTTCGGACCGGTTTGGCGGAGGCGGGGACGGGGCATTCACGGCGTGGTGGGTTCGGGAAGGACGTTCCGCGGCGGGCGGCGCGATGGTGCGGAATTCTACCATGAGCCGGGGGAATTGACGAGGAGATAGTGCGGTAATCGCGGGCGACGCGATATTCTTGCGGGCGCGTGGCGGGGTGGGGGACCCCGGCACGGCGCGGAGGACGACTTGGCGACTTGGCGACTTGGCGACTTGGCCCAAGTCGACGGGTCGACCAGTCGACCGGTCGAAAGAGAAAGGCCCGATGTCGCGGAGCGGGGCCGGAGCGCAGCGCATCCCTCGCGGCGGGCTAGCGGTTCATCTTCGCGGTGAGGGCCATCAGGAAGGCGAGGATGCCGACGAGGACGAGCGTGCCCAGCAGCAGCGCCATCGACTCGAGGCGCAGGACGGCGAACATCACGGCGTAGCTCGCGAGCGCGAGGCCGCCGAGCGCGAGCGCGGCGGCGCGACGCCGGAAGACCGCGCCCGCGTAGGCGCCGGTCATCCCCGCGACGACGAGCGCCGAGACGGCGTAGGCGGCCGCGAAGGCCATGTGCTCGGAGAGCGAGAGCAGCAGCATCCCGAAGAGCACGAGCGCGAGCGCGGCGACGAAGTACTGCACCGGGTGCGCGGCCGTCCTCGTGAGCCGCTCGGCGGCGAGCACCGCGAAGAGCACGACGAGGACGAAGAGCGACGCGTACTTCATCGCGCGGTCGACCTGCTGGTAGGAGTTGGCCGGCAGGACGAGCGAGAGGCCGGACGCGGCGCCGGCGGCGCGGAACTCGTCACCCCGCCACGTCTGCGGGTAGGGGCGGTTGAGCTCCATCACGTTCCATTCGGCCGAGAAGCCCTCCGGCCCGACCTCCCGCGCGTCGGGGAGCGTTTCGCCGGTGAAGCTGGGCGAGGGCCACGGGCCGTCGAGCTTGAGCGAGAAGTTGCGCCCGGCCGGCGCGAAGAGCAGGTCGCCGCTGCCGTTCACGACCATCTCGAGCTCGAACGGCACGGAGGCGCCGGGCGCGAACTTCGCCGGGTCGAGCGCCGCGCGGAAGCCGGCGCCCCAGACGTGCGCCGTGCCGGGCTCGACGGGCACCTCCTCGCCGCCCACGACGAGGCGGACGCGCTTGAGGCCCTTCGCGTCGGGGACGCCGACCGAGACAAAGGCGCGCTCCTCGCCGGTCTCGTGGCGCCACGCGCGCGGCGGCACGGCGAAGACGCCCTTCATCCGCACCGAGGCGCGGTGCAGGACGACCTGGTAGATGCCGCGCGAGCGGACCTCCGGCTCGACCGTGCCCTCGGCCGCGAGCTCGTCCGGGAGGACGACCTGCCAGGCCGTCTCGCGGCGGGGCGTCTCCTCGGCGCGCCCCTGCACGGTGCGCGTCTCGGTCCAGCGCTCCTCCGCGACGAGCGTGAGCGCGGGCGGGCCGATCGTCTGCTCGCCGCCCCACTTGTCGGCGACCTCGCGCTCGACCGACCAGAGCGTCCGCTCGCGCGCGGCGCGGACGCCGTAGGTCATCGCGAGCGGGATCTGCAGCACGAGCAGGATGCCGCCCACGAGGAGCAGCTTGAAGCCCAGCGACCGGCGCATCGCGCCGGACAGCGCGGAAAGGAGGGCGGGGCGTTCGGGGAGAAGGCGGGGCGTTTCGTTCATGGCTTTTGGGGGTTGAAGGAGTTGAAAAGGTTGAAGGGGTTGAAGGGGTGAAGGGGGGCTTCACCCTGCCATAGACATGCCGCCCGGCATTTTTACGGTGTCATAAAACTTTTTCCGCCCGTGGCGGGGGCTCCACCCCGCCACGGAGCGGCGAAAGGGCAATCGCACCGTGGGCAATGGATGCTCGGTTCTAGCGGCGGGCGAGGATCCAGTCGAGGAGCTGCTCCTGCGTCATCGCGCCCGAGGCGAGCGCGAGACCTGCGGCGGCGATGTCGGCGTCCGTCGCGCGGAGGGGGATGCCGTTCGCCTCGAGGAAGGAGAGCATCACGAGCATGCCGATGCGTTTGTTGCCGTCGACGAAGGCGTGGTTCGAGACGAGCGCGTAGCCGAGGCGCGCCGACTTCGCCTCCTTGGTCGGGTAGAGGTCCGCGCCGTCGAAGGTCTGGAAGGCGGACGCGAGCGCGCTTTCGAGGAGCGCTTCGTCGCGCACGCCAGGGTCGCCGCCGCTCTCCTGCGCGACAAGCTGGTGCAGCAGGAGCACCATTTCCTTGGTCGGCGCGATCATTTCGCGAGCTCCCGGAAGGCGGCGCGATGGCGCGCAAGGAGGCGCCGCGCGACGAATTCGTAGCGCTCGGCGTCCGTCATTTCGATCTCGGGGTGCGCCTCGACATCGACAAGACGGAACTTCGGGCGGTTGTTCTTGAAGAGAAACACCTCCCCGGTCTTCTCCGCCAGGTGCGCCACCTCGGAGAAGTTCCGGCTCGCCAGCGAAATCGGGACGATGTTTCGGCTGTTGATCATCATGGTTCGTTCCCTCGCCGCCACAACCTAGCAGAACTCTCGCTACAATTCAAGCGAAAATATTCTGCAATCTGGCGCGCACTGTTTGAAGCCTGTCCCCATCGCGTTTGTCTCGCAAAGCCTGTCCACGGCAATTTCAACGGACAGTGGTAGCTTTGCGGCGGGTCATGGCTGCACGCAGACAATGCACCGCGAAAAAGATGAATACCCAAATCCCAATCCAGAAAACAAGGTTGTTCATAGCGCGATTCGGCTTGAAACTTGACATCATGGAAATGCCCGGCGCCTGTTCCATGAACCAGATTGGCCAGCCGGATCGGACAATCAAACCGACTGTCTCCAGCTGGGAATCGTCGTGCTCCACCGGAATCCAGGAGGAGACAATCCATGAAAGAAAACCCATGAGGAACGACAAGACCAGGTAAAGCACACAACGCAGGACGGCGCGGGCGAATGACGCCATTGATCTCTTTCTGTCCGAGATGGTTGGATTGTTCATTGTTCGCCTTGTTCTTCCGTGTGCGGTCGGCGGTGGCGCCCGGGGGCCGCGCGGAGGGGAGGGAGGGGGGGGCTAGCGGGCGGGGGTCGCGGCGGGCATCGGCATCCAGAGGCAGAGGCGGTTGCGCATCTCGTAGAGGTTGCCGGCGGAGGCGAAGTCGCAGACGGTGGTCCCGTCGTCGAAGCGGTAGGCGAAGAAGATTCCCTTCGGAGGCTTGACGGGCCTGCCGCCGACGGGCCGGAAGGGCGCGTCCACCGCCCCGAGGCGGGAGTCCTGCGCCAGCACGAGCGGCCCGCGTTGGAGGGCGAAGCGCCGGGAGGCGTCGTAGGCCTCGATGACCCGCACCGCCATGTCGAACTCCAGCTCCACGCGGTCGCCCTTCTTCCACACGCGGTCGAGGCGCAGGTAGCCGGCCTTGACGCCCTTCACGGCCTTGCCGTTGAGCCGCGCCACCGTCCTTGCGCCGCTCCAGGCGGGGATGCGCAGGCGCAACTCGAACTTGTCGGCGGGGGCGGACAGGATCTCCACCCGGACCTTCCCCTCGCGGGCGTAGTCGCCGGCGATGGAGAGTTCGCACGCCGCACCGCCGCCCAGGGGAACCCGGCACCGGTTCGGCTCGTAGAGCAGCACCGTCGCGCCGGCGTCGTGGGCCATCACGGCGACGTAAGGCGCCAGCGCCAGCCCCATCGGCCCCTGCGCCACGCAGCAGTCCTCGCCGTATCCGGGGATCTGGTCGTAGGCCCGCTGGCGCCAGCCCTTTCCGGCCAGCGGTCCGACCGGATTGAGGTGCGCCCACCAGGCGCCGTCGGGCGCCATCGCGCCGGCGATGCCGTTGTAGAGCGTGCGCTCCAGCTCGTCGGCGATCTCGGGCTCGCCGGTCACCGAAAGCAGCTGCATCGAGAACTTGACCCAGGTCGCCGCGACGCAGGTCTCGCCCAGCCCGCGGCCGTCGTCCCGGAGCTGCGCGTAGCGGCCGTCGCACCAGTACTCCCCCCAGGTGTCCTTGCCGCCGCCCATGCCGTTGACGAAGATCTCGGTGTCGCGCACCGACTTCCAGTAGAGCCGCGCGGCCTCGAGGCAGCGCTCTTCGCCGGTCTCGCGGTAGAGCTCGAGCGCGCCGTCGAAGCAGGCGGTCATCTCGTAGGCCTTGCCGTTGCCGATGTGCCGGGGCGGCACGCCGGCGAGCGCGGCGTCGTAGACGTTGCAGCGCTTGGAGCAGCCGCTTTCGTAGATTGCCTTCGCGAAGGCGAGCGCGTCGGGGTCGCCGCTCAGGCGCGCGGTCTGCACCACGGCCCCCAGGATGGAGCTCGCGGCCAGCCCCTCGTGCCAGCCGAAGTCGGCCAGGGGTTTTCCGCTCGCCTTCACCTGCGCGGCGAGGGCCAGGACGTGCCGCCGCAGCGCCTCCACCGCCTTCGGGTCGTTCCGGACCTCCAGGCAGTAGTCCGCCAGGCCGACGGCGACGTACTTGCGGCCCCAGATGTCCCAGTCCTGCGTCTGCTTGGCGGCGGGGTAGCTGGAGATGCACCCCGTTCCGTCCGCCGCGCGGACGATGTCGCGAACCGTTTCGTCGAGCGCCTTGCGGAGCGTCGCGCTGCCGGTGGCGCGCCAGGCGTAGATGGCGCTGCGAATGATCTTTCCCCAGAACTCGCAGCGCCAGCGCCCGTCGTCTTCGCTCCGGCTGAAGAACGGCTCCGTGAGGTGCTTCCAGCGGATTTTTTCGAGGCGCCGCTTCACGCACAGCGCCAGCCGGTCGCCCAGGAAGCCGCCGAATTTCATCGCGCCGGCCGGCAGCGGCCGCAGAACGTCTTGCTTTTTCATTTT
>CADBEF010000191.1 GCA_902793555.1 uncultured bacterium
CGGCGGCGCCGCGGCGGACGCGGGCGGCGAAAGCGGCGCGACGGAGCGCGGCGCGGACGGCGGGCTCGACCGACGGGAACTCGCGCGCCGGGGCGGCGGCGAGAGAGGCGAGAAGCCCGGCACAATCCGGGTTGTCGGCAAGGGCGGCGGCGTAGCCGGGCGTGTTCATGGGGTTGAAGGGAAGGGGGTTACTTCGAGAGGAAGTCTTTCATCTGGCGGAGGGCGGCGCTGACGCGGGATTTCACGGTGCCGACGGGAACCCGGAGGACTTCGGCGGCCTCGTGGTAGGCGAGGCCCTGCATCACGACGAGGACGACGGTTTCCCGCATCCACGGGGAGAGGCAGCCGAGGGCGGCTTGGGCGTCCTGCCCTTCCCCGCGGGCGCGGGGCGCGGGCTGCACCGGGTCCAGTTCCTTCCCCGCCTCCTCGTGCAACCTCGCGCGGCGCTGCGTGGCGCGCACGTGGTCGACGAGGACCTGCCTTGCGAGCAGGTAGAGGAACGTCGTGAACCTGGCGGTCGGCTTGTAGCCGCGCCTCGCGCGGTGGAGTTTGAGGAACGTCAACTGCGCGAGGTCCTCGACATCCCTGTAAACGCCGTTGCGCGCGAAAAAGTTCGCCAGGGGTTTCTCGTGCTTGCGGACAAGCGCCGAAAAAGCGTCTGCGTCGTCCGCCGCCGCGCGCAGCATGAGCGCCACGTCCTCCGCGTCCGACGGGTCCTGCGCGGACGCGGGAGGCGGAGTCGACGGTTTTTTGCGGCGGCCGAACATGGCCTAACCCGCGGACGGCGGGGTCGTCCCCGCGGGGGGCGGCGCCGGCAGGGCGGCGGGCGCCTCGGGTTCCTCCACGAAGTACTCGCGGACGAGCAACCGCCCGACGACCGCGAGGAACGCCGTGAGCGGCACGGCGAGAAACACGCCCAGGAGTCCGCCCGTGACCGTGCCCCAGAAGAGGATCGAGAAAATGACGGCGAAGACGCCGAGACCCGTCCGGCTGCCGCTGATGCGCGGCGAAATGAAGAAGTCGGAGAGTCCGACGGCCGCCCAGACGAGCACCGCGAGCAGCACGGAGACGAGACCGCCGGACGCGTAGGCCACGAGGCAGACGACCGGCATCACGAACACGGTTCCCATGTAGGGGGCGATGTTCACGACCCCGACCGCCACGCCGAGCAACAGGCCGTTCGGGATCCCCGCGACGTACTGGAAGCCGAGCCCGAACAGCGGACCTTCGATGAGCGCCACGAGAACCTGGCCGCGGAAATACGAAACGACGATCCGGATGAACTCGTCGATCAGGAAGCGGATGTTCTCGCGCGTCCGCGGAGTCACGCCCACCATCATCCGGACGAAGTCGCGGCCTTCGAGGGGGCGGGAGGCCAGGTAGATGACCATGTAGACGGGGACCATGAGCCACGCCGCCGCGGACTTGACGATTTCCGCCGCGTGCGAAATCGCGGCGCCGGCGGCGGCCACGGCCTTGTCGGACAGGACCGTCCCGGAGAGCCATTCGGTCTGCAGGGCCTTCTGCGCGGAGGAAAGCAGGCCGTGCTGGTCGACGAAGACCGCGAACTGCGGGGCCTTGGCGTGGAGCCACGCGCCCACGTCCGGCATCGCGTCCGGAAGCGAAAGAAGCTGCCCGGCGAGCGCCCGGCCGCACAGCCACAGGAACAGTCCGAGCGGAAGCAGGAGCGAGAGCACGGCCGCCGCGATCGCGACCGCAGTCACGACGCCCTTCGGGATGCGCTGGCGGTCCGGGGAGAACAGACGCCGGGCGCGCCGCCAGAGCACGCGCCGCGTCGCGTCGAAAACGGGCTGCACCACGTTGGCGAGGACGACGGCCACGATGGGCGGCAGCAACACGAGGCTGTAGCGGTCCACGACCGACACCACGAGCCAGAAGACGGCGGCGCAGAGGACGAACAGCACGCAGAGGGACGCGAGCGTGATCGCGCTCGCGACGATGCGCGACTGCTTCGCGCCGAACCGGAGGGACGTGACCGTTTCGTCTTTCATGGGGCCGGGAGTCTAGCAAACGCCCGTCGCCGCGGCAAGGCGAAAATCGCGGCCGGCGCGCGCTAGAGAAGGGGCAGCTGGCCGGAGACGACGAGCTTGTGTCCTTTCTCGACGTCCGGGTCGGAGGTGTCGTAGACGACGAACTTCACGGCCGGGAAGCGCTCCGCGAGCGTCGTGCGGATGAAGTCCGCGACGGCCGCGACGTTGCCGGGGTCGTCGTCCGAGAAGCCCACGCTGATCGGCTTGCGCGAGCCGATGCGCTCGACCATGCGGAAGAGGTGCTCGAGGAATTCCATGATCGCGAACTTCTTGCGCGTCTCGGAGTTGTTCGGGTCGGGCACGGCGGCGGACTTGACGAGCCGGATGAAGTCCGGGTTCGTGACGGCGTGGTAGTGGTTCATCGAGAGGTAGTTCTCGACCACCTCCGCGTCCGTCATGCGCGCGTTCTCCGCCTCGTTCTCGTAGGCGACGAGGTAGCCGCGCAGGTTCCACACCATCTCGGCGCGCTCGTCGGGCGTGAGGATGCGCTCGATGAACATCTCGACCCCCTTCCGGAGCGTCTCGGGCCGGTGCCCGCGCGCGGTGACGATCGCGAAGATGCGCCCCTCGCGCAGCGTCTTGCGGAAGACGCCGAACGACGGCGGGCGCTTCTCCTTGCCCTCGAAGAGCCGGTCGATCGCCGTGCGCGCGTCCTGCAGGAACTTGCTCTCCGGCTCGTCCGCGAAATCGCGGAATTCGACGAACGCGTTCTCCCAGGCTCCCTTCGGGGGGCGGTAGTTCACCGTGTCGTTGCGTATGACCGAAAAGAGCGCCGTCGACACCAGGTGCGGCACCCACGTGCCGTCCGCGAGCCGCCGTTCCAGGTGGATGTAGGTCGGCATCCGGAGGATGTTGTCGTCCCAGTCGAAGATGTAGTACTTCAGGTCGCGCTGGGGGATCGCTTCGTTGTAATGGTCGGCTGGCACGTTTCTTCGGATGATGGTTGGAGGATCGGATCGGGCCGTCTTTCCGGCGCGGCCGGAATTCCCGGCGTTCAGGGGTTCTCTCCGGCGGCGGGTTCCGTTTCTCCGGAGTCCGCATCGGCGGCGGCGGGTTCGTCCTCTTCGGCGGGTTCGCCCGAATCTTCTTCTCCGACCGCTCCGGCCTTTTCGTTTCCATCGGCCTTTCCGGTTCCTTCGGTCTTGTCGGGAGCGGCGGGAGCGGCGGGCGGTTCGACGTTCTTGAGAAGGTCGGGCGCGGCCGTGTCGGTCCGGTTGGTGACCGAGATCGCGATGTCGACGTACGCGAGTACGGCGGACGGTTCGACGGACGTGATGCCGGAATCGGCCGGAATCTTGATCGCGACCGTTTCGGAGAAGCTCTTCGTCTTGCCTTCCACGTCGAGCGGTTCGGTCGGGAGCAGCAGCCCCGCGTCGCGGAATTCGTTGAGCTTGCGGATCGACCCCTTCACGACGACGGACACGGGATCGGCCAGGCGAACGGTCGCGGTGCCCCCTTCGACCGGACGGCCGACGAGCTGGGGGAGCGCGACCAGGTTCGTCGTCTCCCACTTGGCCGTGTAGTCCAGCTCGACGCGGACGACGTCCGCGGGGCACGAAAGGAACTTCAGGTCGCCCTCGCCGCGCAACGCGCGGGCGCCGAGCGGGCGGAACACGCGGCCCTCCGTGTCCGGAAACGCCTCTTCGACCACGAGGGCGAGCTGCGACGGATCGAATGAGTCGATCTTGTTGCGCGGGCCGCGCAGCGTGACGGACGCCGTCTTCGGCGCGAAATCGACGACCGTCACGTAGGGATTCGACGAGGCGACGCGGACGGGGACGGAAAACGTCTTCGTGTTGCCGACGGCGAACGGACGGATCAGGAAGAAGAGCACCGCGGCGAGCAGGACCGACAGGACCTTCAGGTCTCCGTTGGGGCCGAGCGCGCGGATGCAGAGCGCCCGCAGGCGCTCCAGGCCGGAACTCACGCCGGCGGGCAGTTTCGGGACGTTTTCCGCGGCCATGTCTAGACGCCCTCCTTGATGCGGCCGATCGCGCGGGCGACCGGATCGTCGGCCGCGGGAGCGGGTTCGTCGGGAGCGGGCGCCGCCTGCGCCGGCTCGGGTTCGGCTGTTTCGAGGGAGGTCTCGCCCGAGGCCGCGGCGGCTTCGGCGCGAGCCGCGACGCCGGCTTCGACGCTCGCGCGGAGCGCCTCCGCGAGCGAAAGCGCGTTCACGCCGCGCACGAGCTCGCCGTGGTAGGCGATCGAAACGGTGCCCGTCTCCTCCGAGACGACGACGACGAGCGCGTCCGTGCGCTCGGACAGGCCGATCGCCGCGCGGTGGCGCGTGCCGAACGCGCGGCGGTCTTCGTCGACCGCGCCGAGCGGGAACACGCAGCCCGCCCACGCGATCGTGCCGCCGCGCAGGATCACGCCGCCGTCGTGGAGCGACGTGCCGGGGTAGAAGATCGTGAGCAGCAGCTCCGAGTTGACCGGCGCGTCGAGCCGGCGGCCGCCGGTTGAATAGGGTTCGAGCGACTCCTCGCGTTCGATCGCGAGAATCGCGCCGATGCGCTTCTGGGCGAGCGCGCCGACGGCGTCGACGAGCGTCGAAACGACGCCCGCGGCGTCCGACTCCCGCTCCTCGCCGCGCGACCCGCGCCGCGACGTCCCGATCTCGGCGAAGATGCGGCGCAGCTCGGGATGGAAGAGCACGACGAACGCGATCGGGATCGCGGGCGCGATCTGCTCGAAAAGCCAGCCCAGTTCGTCGAAACCGAAGACGCGCGCGCCGCCGTAGAGCGCGAGCAGGACCGCGACGATTCCCGCGAGGATGCGGTAGGCGCGCGTCCGGCGCAGGAACTTGAGCACGTAGTACAGCAGGAACGCCAGGATCGCGATCTGGCATCCGCCGCTCACGAGCGCCTTGAGGGTCTCGAATGTGGGCATGACGCCGCGCATTCTATCCCATCCGCGCGCGAGCCGCAAGCGCAACTTCGCGCGAACTTCCGGGCGGGGTCAGTTTTCCGGGGGCGGAGGGCCGCCGGCGGCGAGGAAGGGAACGACGGCGCGCGAGCCGGCGAGGTCGGCGACGGCGGCGAGGCCGCGGGCGCGGAGCGCGTCGGAGAGGTCGGTGACGAGCAGGAGACGGCCCTGCTCGTCGGCGGCGAGGAAGCGCGCGAGGATGTCGGCGACGGCCGGATCGCCGATCTCGTCCGGGTGCGAGACCCAGCGGCGCTGCAGCGCGGCGGCGGCGCCGCGGCCGACCGAGCGCGCGGCGGCGCCGGCGGCGGCGATGTCGGCGTCCGCGCGGGCGTCGAG
>CADBEF010000192.1 GCA_902793555.1 uncultured bacterium
AGGCCGATCCGGGCGAGACGGGGGCGCGCGCGGCGCGCGCCGGCGCCGCCGCAGAGCGCGAACGCGGCCGCGAGGCAGGGCGCGGCCGTGGCCAGGGCGCCGAGGAGGGCGAGCGCAATCGCCGCAAGCGCGAGGGCGAGGCCGATCTTCGCCCGCGCCGGACCGGCGAAGGCGGGCGGAGCCGGCTCGGGTTGCGCGCCCGGCGGGACGGGCAGGCGGCGGACGAGCACGGCGCAGAAGACGAGCTGCAGCGCGAAGGCGCCGACGCCGAGGAGGAGCGCCGCCAGACGGGCCGGCTCCGCCGCGAACTCGGCCCAGACCCGCGCGCCAAACAGCACGAAGAGCGGCGTCAGAAGCAGGGCCGACGCGGCGAGGAGGGCCACGACCGCCGCGAGCGGGCCGCCGCGGCCGCCCGGCGCGGACGGGAGCTCGCCGGCGGACAGGAGGCGGCGCAGGGCGTCGCGGACGGCGGCAAGGATGCAGAGCGAGAGGACGGGCTGCACGAGCCCGATCAGGAAGGCGGAGAGGGGAGGGCGCACGAACGAAAGGCCCAGGAACGATCCGAGGAGTGTCCACGCCGCATCGCCCGCGAGCGCGGCGACGCCGCCCGCGAGCGCGATCGAGAGCCAGGCTTCCAGGCGGCGCACGTCCGCGTCCTCGGGCGAATCGGCCGGCGGCGCGGCGAAGCGCCGCCCCGCAAGGCGCAGCAGGCAGAAGGGCAGCGCCGCGAGGCCGAGCGCGGCGGCGAGGCCTCCGAGGCCCGTCCAGGCCCACCGGAGCCAGAAGAGACCGCGCGGGGCGAACGCCGGGCGGGCGCCGGAGACGGCGATCTGCAGGAGGGCGAAGAGCGCGAGCGCCGCGCCGAGCGCGACCGCGAGCGCCGTGGCGCCGCCCCGCGGCGCCGGGCGGTGGGGCTCCGGGACGCGAAGGTCGGAGAGGCTGCTCAGGACGTGCGAGACGCCGAGCAGCGCGAGCGCCAGCAGCGCGGTCGACGAAACGACCGAGAAGGACACCGTCACGACCGCCATGGCCTCCGGAACGGCGGTCGCGCCGCCGGATGCGGCCGGCGCGACGAGCGGGTCGAGGCCGTGCAGAAGGCGCCAGACCTCGATCTGGCGCCAGATCGCCACGCCGACGCGAAGCAGAAGCGTCGCGGCGTCCGCGACGAGGATCGCGAGCGCGCACCGCGCGGCGACCGCGGCGCACCACGGGAATTCGGGAACGAGGGAGCGGAGGAAACGTTTCATGGCGTGGATGGGAGGCGTACCGGGATGTCGCTCCGCGGCGGGCTAGGGTTGTTCGGCGGGCTCCGCGCCCTCCGCGGATTCCGCGCGGGGTTCGGGTTCGCGCTGCGTGACGAAGTCGACCGCGACGTCGAGCTCCGGGCGGCCCTTGTAGCTCGGGAGCGTCAGGCGGAAGCCGGGGAGGGTCTGCGCGGGAAGCGTCCGCGTTTCGGGTTCGGGGTCGCCGGCGCCGTTCTCGATGTCCTCGTTGATGGCGTCGGTCATCTGTTCGACGGAGATCGTTTCCGCGTCGCCGAAGCGGGCGTGGAACTCGGCCCTGGACTGCGCGGCGGCTTCGTCCGGGTCGCGGAGGGCGTCGAGGATCTCGTCGGGGATTTCGAGCGGGCCGGGCTCGTAGGCGAACGGCTCGCCGGTCCGTGAGGCTCGCGGGACGGCGGGCAGGAACGCCGGGACGAGCGCGTCGAGCGAGGGCGGCGGCGCGCCGTTCGCGCGGCGGTAGCGCTCGACGGCGACGGCCGTGCGGACGAAGGCGGCGCGGTCGCGCGTCTGCACGAGCTGGTCGCGGGCCGTTTCCACGAGGTGTCCGGCCATGATTTTCGTGAACGGCGGCAGGGCTTCGGCGCCGGCCTTTTCGTCCGCGACGAGCCGGTCGAACGCCTCGCGCGGGAAGTCGTCCTCCGAGGCGGCGGCGGCAAGCAGGCCGTCGAGCGCGTCCCACGTGCGGTTCCAGAGGCGGCAGAGGTCGCGCAGTTCCGCGGCGGTCCAGTAGTCGAGGGCGCGGCTGGCGCGCACGGACGGGGACGCGGCGGCGATGGCGTTCGCCCCGACGTTCCCGATCGTGGCCCGCAGGCGGAAGAGCCCGCCGGCGAAGGCGTCGCGGAAGCGCCCTTCGAAGCGCTCGGCCGCGTCCTCGGCGGCGCGCTGCATCGCGCGGAGGCCGTCGTCGCTCCATCGGTCGATCCGGACGTTGATCGCGCCGGTCTCCATGCCGCGGATCGCGGCCGCGAGGAGCAGGTTGCCGACCGCGGCCTCCCGGTCGTGCAGAGCGGCGATGTTTTCGAGCCGGCGGGCTTCGTCCAGGCCGGCGTCGCCGTCCTCGTCGGCGCCGCCGGCGCGCGCGAAGCGGGCGCGGAAGGCGAGCGCGTTCGCGAAGGAGAGCGATCCGAAGAGGCGGGGCTCGAACCACTGGAAACCCTGTCGCGCCACGTCTTCGAACGACGCTGGACCGGGGAGGCAGGAGCGGTAGCCGGGGGCGTCCGACATCGCGTCCGCCGCGGCCATGAGGTTCGTGTGGGACTCGAACCACGCCACGACGGCGGCGAGCTCCTCCGGCTCGAACGGGTGGCGGCGGGGGGAGGGGCTCGACGAGAGGAGCATCGTCCGGAGTTCCGACAAGGACAGTTCGTCTGCCTCGATCGCCACCGGGTCGAAGGCCGCGAGCGGGTCGTCTGCCTCAGCGACCGGCGGGGGAAAGCGGAACGTCTCGGGGCGGACGGGCGACCCGACCCGCTCCACGAGCGCGGCGAAGGCCGCGTCCGCCTGGCGTCGGACGCGCCCGGCGTGCAGAGCGGGCTGCGTGGCGAGCGAGACGAGGACGACGAGCGCGAACGCCCGGGCGAGCGCGCGGTGGGGACGCGCGCCGCCGTCGAGGGCGCGGAGGGCGGCGAGGACGAGCCACGTGCCGCCGACGCCGACGGCGAGCAGCGGCCAGAAGACGGGCGCGTCCGCGAACTGGCCGATCGCGCCGAGCGCGGGGGCGAGCAGGAAGACGGCGCCGCCCCACGCCGCGAGGCGCGCGGCGGGCCGGTTGCCGAGACGGCGCGCCGCCGGCAGCAGCGCGACGAAGGGCCAGAGCGCCGACCCGACGCCGGCGAGCGCCCAGGCCGCCGCGCCGATCCACGGGACGCGGAAGACGTCGCGGAGCAGGCGCGAGAGGCCAACGACGATGGCCGCGCCCGAAAGGGCCAGCAGCGCGAGGCCCGCGTCGCCGAGCGCGTCCGCGTGGGCCGTCGGCCAGCGGAGCCCGGACAGATACGTCCAATGCAGGAAGAGATGGAAGAGAAGGCCGATGGCTCCCGGCACGAACAGGCCGGCGGCGACGAGAAAGGCGGGGCGCTTCATGGGAGGTGAGAGGTGAAAGGTGAGAGGTCAGGGGACGACGAAGACGTCGCCGTAGCCGCAGTCGCGGAGACGGATGAGGAGGTTCGTGAAGGAGGCGAAGGTGGCGCCGGATTCGAGGCGGAGCGAGACGGCGGCGCGTTCGGTCTGCGGCGCGGGGACGAAGGGCGCGGCGGGATCGTCCGTCTCGCAGGGCGTGCCGGTCTGGACGGCGGCCCAGGCCGCGAGGTCGGCGACGCGCCGCTCGCCGCGGCAGCCGTCCGCGCCGAGGACGAGCGTCCAGTAGGGTTCGCCGTCGCGCAGGTAGACGTCGCGCCAACAGAACCCGTACCATTTCCCGGAGCCGTAGCGGCGCCAACAGGGTTCGATGCGTCCGTGCAGGATGCGGAGCGGCCCGCCGGGCGTTTCGAGGAAGTAGCCGCCGTAGGGGCGCGCGTGCGTCGAATACGGGAAGAACGCCCGGGCGCGCGCCGTGGTGTCGTCCCGGACGGCGACCGGCACGACGAACGCGCGGCCTTCCGTCACCCACGGCAGGTCGGTGCGCCGGCGCAACGCGCGGGCGGAGGGCGAGGCGTCCGCGTCAGGGCCGAATTCGAGGCGGCCGTCGGTCCAGAACCACAGCGGCGAATCCGCGGGCGGGACGGGGCGGGCGGGGAAACCCATGAGCGCGAGGCAGAGGTCGTTCCACGCGACCATCGCGCCGTGGCGAGCGCCGCGCACGGCCGGCAGCGGCTCCCACGACGCTTCGAGCATCTGCCCCGCGCGCGGCGTCTGTCCGTCCGCGCCGAGGACGAACCACAGGACCGCCACGGCCGGCGCGAGGAGCGTCTTGGCGGGGCCGCGCAGCCGCGTGCCGTCCAGCCACGCGACGAAGAGGACCGAGAGCGCGTAGACCGCGGCGGCCGTGAGGAAAACCACGGCGATGTCGGCGTCCGTCGACGGGCCGGCGACGGACAGTCCGGTCCTCCCGAGCCCGTCCCGGCCCTCGAGGCGGTCGAGGACCGTTTCGGCGACGACGAGCCCGGCCGCGCAGAGGAACACGGCGAAGAACGGCGACAGGACGGCGAACGCGCGGCCGACGCGGCGGCCGAACCCGACCCGTTCGCGGAACGCGCGCAGGCGGAGCGAGAGGTGCCAGGCCGCGGTCACGGCGAAGACGGCGAGCGCGAGCGCTACGATCCCGTAGGCGACTCCGCCGAGGTCGTTGCTCCCCTGGAAGAACAGGGACGCCTCGGGGCGGCGCGAGATTTCCGCCGGGAGGTGTTTGCGCCAGAAGAGGACGTCGCCCCACCGGGCGAGAGCCCAGCCGAGCGGAAGGATCATCCACGGGCCGGTGAAGAACAGCACTACGCGTTCGAAGCGCGTGAGATTCGACGGGTCGCTCTTGGGGCCGAGGCCGAGGAGAATGGCGTTGCGGAGGTTCATGGCGGTTAGGGGATTGCGGAGCGGTTGCGCGGCGGGGTGCGGACAAGGGTTGGCGCGTCAGTCGGCGGTTTCCAGGTCCAGGGCGGAGACGTCCGCGCCGGCGCGGCGGAGGGCGTCCTTGAGCTGCCGGGCGGCGGTTTTGGCGGTCTGTTCGAGGGACGAGAGCTCCCCCTGCGCGGCCTGGGCGGCGGCAAGGAACGCGGCCGGGCCCTTGGCGCCCGCGTCCGCGAGGCTCTGCATCGCGCGGCCGACCGGCCTCATCGCGGCGAGGAAGTTCGCGTGGGCGCGGGCGGCGTCCTTGGGCAGCGCCGAGACGTCGAGCGCCTTGGCGCCCGCGTAGAACGCGCGGAACGCCGCGAGGCGGGTCTTGGCGCCCGCGGCGCCGCCCGGCGCGCGCTCCATCTCGGCCTTGAGGGTGCCCTCGAGCGCCGCGAGGGCGTCCGCGTGGCGCTGGGCGGGCGAGGCCGCCGCCGCGCCCGGACGGG
>CADBEF010000193.1 GCA_902793555.1 uncultured bacterium
GAAGGCGGTCCGTCCGGGGGGGAATCCCTTCATGGGCCCCATCCTACCACAGTCCGCGCCGCAAGTCACGGGAAAACGTCGGTCCCGCCCCGCCTGCGACGGATGTTGACCCTTCGTTCGCGCGGGTGCATGGTATGCAACATGAACCGCCTTCTCCCCCTGTTCTCCGAGGCCGCGATCGCGCCCGCCGCCTTCGCCGAATAGACGGTGACCCCGCGCTACTACGTCGGCGATTCGCTCGTCGCGATGTACGACGCGGTCTGCAACGCCACGAACGCCGCCGGCGCGTTCGTCCACGACGGCACCAGCGCCGGGCGGTCTGCGGCGCGGCGTTGCCGCGCCAGCAGATCGCCCTAACTTCCGTTCCGGAAGGACGACGGCGTGGCGCCGAACTTGCGCCGGAAGAGGTTCGCCAGGTGGCTCGCGGTGCAGACGCCGCACGCGGCGGCGATCTCCTCGCACGGAAGCGGCGTCATTCGCAGCAGGGTCTTGGCCCGTTCGAGGCGCGCGCGCAGGATCGCCTCCCCGACGGGCAGACCGGCGTCCGCCCGGAAGCGTAGCTCGAGCGTCCGACGCGAGACGCCCAGCTCTCGCGCCAGCTCCGACACCAGAAGGCGCTCGCGCAGGCGGCCCGCGATGGCCGCCCGCGCCTTCGCGACGAGCGGGTCGCGCCCGACGAACCGCGCGGTCGAGGCTCGCGTCTCAACGCGCGCGCCGCCGACGACGATCCGTCGCGGTCGGCCGCCGCCGCCGCGCATCGCGGCGTCCAGCGCGGCGGCGGCCGCGTAGCCCGCCTCCTCGCCGTTCAGCGCCACGCTGGAGATCGTCGGCTGGTTCGTCTCGCACTCCAACGGGTCGTCGTCCACGCCGAGGACGGCGACGTCGCCCGGCACGTCAAGCCCCGCCAGGCGGCAGGCTTCGAGGACTTGCCGCGCCCGCGCGTCGAACGCGGCGAGCACGGCGAGCGGGCGCGGCTGCGCGGCGAGCCAGGAGGCGAGATGGCGGGCTTGGAACGAGAGGTCCCCCCTCTTCGTTCCGGAAACCGGGACGTAGACCGCGCAGGGGAGCCCCCGCGAGGCCAGTTCTCGGCGAAACGCGGCAAGTCGGTCGGTCGACCAGGCCGGCGACCGGTCCTCGCCCACGAAGGCGAACTGGACGAATCCGCGCTCGACGAAATGCTCCGCCGCGAGCCGCCCGACGGATCCGCCGTCCAGCGTTAGCTCCACGGTCTTGCGTCCGAGGACCGATGGGGCGCACCGCCGCGTGGAATCGGCCTTGCCGCCGATAAAGCCGTCGATGACGAGCGATGGCAGCGCGGCGTCCAGCTTCCCGGCTCCGTTCACGATCACGCCCCAGTCCCCGCGTTCGCGGGCGAATCGCAGGATGCCGCGCAGCAGGCACTGCGAGACATGGTTGGCGGCGTTGACGTCGACCACAACCTGGAACGTGCGGGGCGTTTTTCTCTCCATGCCGCCGGATTCTAGCCCCGTTCCTTTCGAGCTGCAAGCGAAATTGCAAAATCGCGCAAGTCGATTGTTTCGTTTCCGCGCATTCCGCGATTTCGGCTCCGCCGGTATAATCCGCCCCATCTCATCCATCCATCAACGCCACGTAACCAGCAACGCCACGATGAAAACGAAGCACCTTTTCGCGCCTCCGGCCTTCCGGTCGACGTTCGCAACCGCCGTCGCCGCCGTCCTTCTCGCCGCCGCCGCGCCGGCGGCTCGGGGCGAATGGGTCCTGGTGTTCCAGAACGCCTCCGACGCCGTGGACATGGGCACCTCGTATTTCCACTACAGCAGCGATCCCGCAATCCGCTACGGGACGCCGATGAGCATCGAGTCGAGCGTGACGATCTGCGTCTGGCTCAAGAACCCGACGCCGAACCCGCAGGCGAGCGGCTACGGCCTGGATCTGTGCGACATCGTCGGGACGTTCTACTACGGCGGCGGAAGCGGCGGCTTTGGAATCGGCATGAGCCGGTCGAACGGCAAGTGGGGATTCGGCGCGCAAACGCGGCATTATGGCGGATCGTTGAACGAGCCGACGCCATGGACGGACGCCACGGATCTTGCATCGGACGACCGCTGGCACCACCTCGCCCTCGTCTACGAGTCCGGCGTCGGCTACCGCCTCTATCTGGACGGTGGGCTCGTGAGCGAAAAGGCCTGCACGGGCGGAGACTTCACCTCGCAGCGGAACTTTTCGCTGGGCGCGAAGAACTGGAACTCCTTCCTCGGCCGCATGGCGGACGTGTCGCTCTTCAACGTCGCGCTGCCGGAGGAGCGGATCGCGGAATACGCCAAACGCCGCCTGCTCGGCAACGAGGCGAACGAGGCGGGACTCGTCGGCTATTGGCCGCTGAACGAGGGCGAGGGCGCCACGACGGTGCTGGACCGCGTCGACCTCGACGCATGCTTCGCGGGCTGGACAAGCAACAACGGCAGGTCGAAGCACAACGGCACAATCGGCTCGACCGGCCCCGTCTGGGTGCAGGACGAGACCTTCCGCGTCCCGGACTGGAACGGCTGGAAGGGGCAAAGGGCGACGCTGATTCTTGTGAAGTAGCCGCCGCCCGCGGCGCCTGCCGCGCGCGGCAAAAGGGTGGACGGCATGGACATTCGCGATTATACAGTCCCGGACCGCTGGGGCCGGGACACAAGGGATCGGGTCGTCCTCAAAGTGCAGACCATCCTCGACCACATGAAAAACAGGGGCGTCGTCCATGTCAACGGCAAGGACTGCATCACCGGGTACGCTCCTCCTCGACGCGATGCCCAAGCCGGCGAAGGACAGCTGGCTCTCCGCCGCGACCGAGGACGGCCCCTACGCGTGGAGCGAAGTCTCCGACTGGACCTCCTCCACGACGATGCCGCTCGCCATGGGCGCCCGCCTCGTCGGCACTTCCGGGATCCTGATCCTGATCAAGTAGTCCCCCTCGGCCTCGTGGCGGGGTGCGGCGAGTCGGCCTTCCGGCGGCGCGGGCAGCCCGCGCCGCGCGGAAGGGCGACATGCGCGCATTGGGCGTGTTCGATTCCCCGCCTGCGATGCGCATGGTTGACCCGGCGCGCGCGCGGGTGTATGATTTCCGCTCATGAAGCGCCTTCTCCCCCTGCTCGCCGCGGCCGCGATCGCGCCCGCGGCCTTCGCCGAATCGACGGTCACGCCCCGCTACTACGTCGGCGATTCGCTCGTCGCGATGTACGACGCGGTCTGCAACGCCACGAACGCCGCAGGCGCGTTCGTCCACGACAACGCCGCGACGAAGTGGATCGACCTCTCCGGCAACGGACGCGACTTTGCGGTCGAGTCCGGCGGATCATGGACCGACACGACGTTCGAGTTCAACGGCCTGTCGGCGACGCTTTCGCCCGGATTGCCCTACTACTACACGCAGGAGGTCCGGTGCCAGCTGGACTCGGGCCGCTGGGTGCTCTTCGGGGCGAGTGACTCGAATTCGGAATGGGTGATGCAGGGCCTCGTCTCCATCAATGGCCAGACGAAGCAGTTCCAGACCGCGTTCGACGAGAACAACTCCGCAACCCGCTACTGGCTCGACGCAAGCTCCTTCACGCCTCCGTTCACGACGACCGTGACGTACAAGAACCTCGGCTCCGGGTCGCTTTCGAACTTCTGCAACGGGGCGGCGACGCCCGTTCTCCAGAACAAGAACCGCTGGGCGTCGGACGGCCGTTCGGCCATCGGCGCATGGCCGAAAGGAAGCACGACATACAACGGCAAGGGCCGCATCCAGTCGATCCGCCTATACTCGCGCGTCCTGACGGATGCGGAAATCGCCCGCAACTATCTCGTGGACCAAGTCCGTTTCGAGGGTGCGGTGCCCCCGGAGCCGCCGGAGCCGGCGGTTTCGTGCGCCCCGGTCGCGGGCGTCGGCGACGCGGGCGGCGCGCTCGTGTCGGTGTCGGTGTCGTCGCTCGGGTGGCTCGGCTCGTCGCTCGCGTCCGTCGCGGTCGAGTGTTCCGCGACGCCGGACTTCGCCTCGCCGGTCTCCTTCCCGGTCGTCTTCGCGGACGGCGCGTCCGGTTTCGCCACGGTCTCCGGCTTCGAGCCGGGCGCGACGTTCTACGCGCGCGTCGTCGCCGTGAACGACCTCGGCGCGTCCGGCGTCTCCGATGCGGCGGCGGTCGTCGCGCTTGCGTCCGCCTCGGCTGCACCCTACGGCGTGTCGATTGTTTCCGCCTCGGCCGATTCGGCCGCCACGGCCGAGCTGTCGGTCGCGGTCGGCTTTGTTCCGTCGGGCGCGACGTGCGACCTGCGCGCCGTCGTGTCGGACGGCTCGGCGACCTGGACGAACGTCGTCGCGACGGGCGTCGCGGCCGCGGGGACCGTCGACTGCGCGCTGGCGTATCTCGCGCCCGGCACGGACTACACGGTTTCGATCCTCGCCTCGTGCGGCTCCGCCGCCGCACCCCTGTCCGCCGCCGTTCCCGTGTCGACGCCGGCGCCGGCGCTGCCCCTCGCGGCCTACGCGCAGGACGGGCTTCTCATGATGTTCGACGGCCTCTTCAACGCGACCGACGCCTCCGGCGCGCCCGTTCACGATCCCGCCGCGCCGACATGGACGGACCTCTCCGGCCACGTCGAGGGCTCGTTTGCCGGCTCCGGCATCGCGAACGTCGCGTTCGGCGCGACGTCCGTCTCCTTCCCGGCGTCCCAGGCCTATCTGCTCGTGGACGACGCCTCCGCGCTCTCCGACGCCGTTCTGTCCGGCACGTTCACCATTGAGGCGGCGCTGAAGACGGCGAACGACTCGCCGAACGAAAACGGCAGCTATGGCGTGTTCTCCCTCGGCTCGGGCTCCTACGACAAACCGCGCACGCTGTGCTTCGACCTGCGCTTTCAGGACCCCAAGCGCGGCTGCATCCAATACAACGCCGATGGGTGGATCGACGGCAACAACCGCCTGCTGGCCTACGACGGGAACAGCTCGGCCCTTGCGGCGACCTACGCGATCGCGGGCGGCGGTTCCGCCGGCAGCGACGCGCTCGTCTACCACGCCGGCGACTACCTCCAGAAAATCGTCAACAACAAGAAATACACGACCGCGTCCTCGATCGCGAAGCATCTCCGCGTGCGCCACTACGGCAGCAGCTGCGTCCAGACGGACTACTACGCCTTCCGCGCCTACGGCCGGACGCTCTCGGCGGCCGAAATCGCGACCAACGCGGCGGTCGACGCGGTCCGGCT
>CADBEF010000194.1 GCA_902793555.1 uncultured bacterium
GCGAAGAACTCGGCGGGCGAAGGCGCGTTCTCCGCCGAGAAGACCGGCTTCTCGCGCTCCGGGAACGAGCCCATCCAGCACGCGAGGTAGGCGTTCTTGGGCGCGCCCGGCAGGTAGCCCACCTGGTTGGCCTGGATCGAGCGCGAGACGGTGGCGTCGGGCTCGAACGTGAAGCCGCCCTCGCGCAGGCCGGAGCAGACGGCGTCGGACACGGAGACCTCGACGCGGTCGCCGGGCCGCAGCTCGCGGCCGACGTCGAGGAAGACGTCGTGCTGGAGAATCGTGCGGAAGGGCCACCCCTCGGGCAGGTAGACGTCGATCCGCGAGCGGCGCCCGAGCGCCGCCACGGGCGCGGCCTTTCCGTTCACGCGAACCGCGTAGTTCGCCGTGCGCGAGCCGCCGGAAGTCGAGAAGGTTCCGCCGAACTCCAGGACGAGCTTGCCGTCGCCGACGGGCGAGACGCGGCGGAGGCCGACCATGCGCGGCGCGGTCTCGTCGGCCGGGACGCGGATCGACTCCGGGTCGCCGTCGAACGGCCGGCCGGACCAGGAGAAGAGGCAGCCGCTCTTGGCGGCCGTGACCATCGAGCCGCCGGAGCCGATCGCGACGAGCCCGTATTCCTCGCCCGGGCGGAGCGGCGACGGAAGGTCGAGCCGGACGAGCTGCCGCCGCAGCGGACGGTCCGCCGACCACGGCACCTCGTATTCCTCCGGGAACGGGAACTCGACGGCGTCGGCGATCGTCTTCACCGCGACCGGCGTCACGAACGACTCGTACCGGTAGGCGGGATCCGTCTCGCTCGTGACGCGCCAGCCGTCGGCCGCGCCGCGCGCCCCCGTCGAGGACGCGCCCAGCACGACGACGAGGTTCGTCGGGCTGGTCGCGACGGCGCCGCGCACGCCGTAGGTCTCGAGCGCGAGCGTCTTGATGTCGGGCGGCAGGCCGCCGTTCGGGTCGCCCGCGCCGGGCGCGGCGGCGAGGGAGACAAGCGGAAAAAGGGCAAGGGAAAGAATGATCCGTTGTTTCATGGTCCCTCCGAACTCCCGGGCCGCGCACGGCGGGCGGCAGCGAGGCGTTAGCGCACGATGATCACGGTCGCGACGCTCGGCGAAACCTCCCAGCAGCCAAGGTCGATCCTCCGGCCGATCAGGCGCGGGTTGCCGTCGAGGTCCAGCGTCGCACCGTCGGCGGGGCGGCATGCCGGGTCCAGCGTGCCGCGGTTGATGATCTGCGAGGTGCGATTCTGGCGCAGGTTCCCGCCGGCATAGTCGACGAAATCGCCGTCCGTCAGCACCGTCCACGTCGCGCAGCTCTCGTTCGTGACGGACGAGCCGCAGTTGAAGAAACGGTCAAGGTTGGCGTCGCCGAAGTTCGCCTGTGCGGAACCGTCGCCGTTTCCGTAGATCACGCAGTTCGCGACCGTCGCGTCGGCGCTGCCGACGTAAAGGCCGCCATTGACCAGGTCGCCATACTGGTTGGATGTCGGCGAGTTGCCGGAGATCGTGCAGTTGGCGACCTTCGCCGTGCCAGCCGCGTAAATGCCGCCGCAACGGCTCTTGTTCCGGCCCAGGTTGTTTGTCACAAGGCAGGAGTCGACAAGGCCGCCCGAGGCATACACGCCCCCTCCATAGCTCCAATTGGAGTGGTAGTTGTTGCATGCGGTCTGGCCGTTCAGCACCTGGCAGCGCAGAAGCCGTCCGCCGGACATGAACACGTTGCCGCCGTGCGCGTCATTCGGATTGCTGTTGCCGATGCGACCGCCGGCGACGATGCAGTTCTCGACCGTGCCGTCCGACATCCACACGTGTCCGCCGGAACCGCCGTCCCACGAGTATCCGCTCCCGGAAATCGTGAGGTCGGCGACACGCGCCAGCTCGTGCGAGAGCGTGAAGGCGCGATGGCCCGCGACGCCGTCGACGATCTCGACGTCTCGCGGATCGCCCGTCTCGCCAACGACGGCGACGGCGCTTGCGAGGCGCATGCCCGTTTCCGCCAGATGCGAGCCCGCCACGATCCGGATTTCGACGCCATCGACGCATGTCGCGCCGCCGGAAAGGTTGTTCGTGAGCGCCGAGAGCGCCGCCGCCAGCGTGGTCGCCGCCGTGGCCTTCGTCTTGTAGGGAAAGGCCGGCGTCGTGCAGTTCGGGTCGACATACATCAGCGCCGGCGCGACGACGACGAGCGTCGGCACCGCGTACCAGCCCGTCCAGGTCGAGCCGCCGTCCGGAGAGGCCGCAAGACGCACCGTGAAAAGCCCGCTCGTGGGATAGGCGTACGCGTAGGCGCCATCCCGCGTTTCGACCGCCGTGCCGTTGCCGAAGTCCCAGCGGAACACAAGGTCGCTCGCGGATCCGACGGCGGAGGCGTGGAAGGTGGCCGACGTTTGTTCGACCAGCGCGTAGCTGGACGGATATCCGCTGCACACCAGCTGCGACTGGTCGAGTTCGTAGCACCCGATGTCGACGGATCCGCCGGACACGCGGGCGTTCCCGTCAAGGTCGAGCGTCGCCCCGTTCCCCGGGCGATGCGCCATGTCGCCCGCATCGACGAGTCCGGATCCGGGGCTGGGCCTCAGATTCCCGTTCGCGAACATGGCGAAGTCGTCGTCCGTCAGGACCTTCCAGGTCGCGCAGGAGTCGTTGGCGACGGACGAGCCGCAGTTGAAGAAGCGGTCAAGGTTGGCGTCGCCGAAGTTCGCCCGGGCGGAACCGTCGCCGTTTCCGTAGATCACGCAGTTCGCGACCGTCGCGTCGGCGCTGCCGACGTAGACGCCGCCATTGACCTTGTCGCCGCCATCATTTGACGGCATGTTGCCGACAATCGTGCAGTTTACGGCTTTCGCCGTGCCGTCCACGTAAAGGCCGCCGCAGCGAGTGTCCTTTCTTCCGGCGTTTCCCTTGACGAGGCAGGTGTCTACGATGCCGCCGGAGGCATAGACCCCGGCGCCATGGCTCCCCCTGTTCGAGTTGTTGCATCCTGAAACCCCGTTCAGCACCTGGCAGCGCAAAAGCCGCCCGCCGGACATGAAGACGTTGCCGCCGTGCGCCTGGGCAGTCCATCCCGAGGTGCCGATGCGTCCGCCGGTGACGACGCAGTTCTCCACCGTGCCGTCGGACATCCACACGTGCCCGCCGCAAAGCTCGTCGGAGGAGTGCCCCGTTCCGGAGACCGTCAGGCTGGCGACGCGCGCCAGCGCATGCGAGAGCGTGAAGGCGCGGCTTCCGTTTACGCTGTCGACGATCTCGACGTCGTTCGGATCGCCCGTCTCGCCGACGACGGCGATCGGCCCGTCCAGGACAAAGCCGGTTTCCGCATACGTCCCGGCGGCGACGTGGATCGTGGCGAGCCCGTTGCCGCCGCCCAGCGCCGACTTCGCGGCCGCGACCGCCGCGCCGATCGTGGCGAACGGCTCCGCGGACGACGTGCCGGCGTTGCCGTCGTCGCCGCCATTGGCCGGAATCGCCACGTAGAAGTCGAACGCCGTGACAAACGTGGCGGTCATGTCGAACGGAGCGGACGGCATGAAGGTGACGGACGCCGAGGTCGCGTCGATGCCGTCGGGAAGCAAGGTCCCGGTCCAGCTGCCGAACGCATTGCCCGCAGCCGGCGTCGCCGTCACGGTAAGGGGCGAGCCGCCGGCGAACATCGCCGTGCCGGACGGCGAAACGGAACCGCCGCTTTCCGCGGCTATCGTTCCGCGGACCTCGTTCACCGCCCACTGCCACTCGAGGCGGCGCGAAGCGGCGGGATTCGGGTGCGTGTAGGCGAAGGACGTCTCGGACCCGGATGAAACCAGGCCGCCTGCGTCATTGTAGAGCTTCCAGCCCGTGCAGGAATAGGAGGCGGATCCGTTGCCGTTCGTCCACGGCGTCGCGCCGCAGGAGACCGCGATCGTCTGGCCGGCCGCGAGGCCGTTGGTCACGCCGTAGGCGGGCGACGGGGAGCCGCAACCATCGAGCGACGATGCAACGGACAGGCAATCGGCCAGCGCGACATTCAGGCTGACGGCCAGCTGTATCATCTGGGGAACGGAAAGCGCGCTCGAATAGACGCGCAAATCGTCGACCAGGCCGCCGTATTTCGCCTCGGCGCTCGACATGTTGCCGCCGTTGCGGCTGCCCAGCTGCCATTTCACGGCGGCATAGCCCCATGTGGTCGTGGCGGTCGTCCCGGCCAGTTGGGCGTCGATGTAGAGGTCGACGCGGTCCTGAAGGATGTTCACCACGTAGAGATGGTAGGCCGCATCGCTGGCGTCGGCGTTTTGAACGGCAATGAGAGGAGTCGCTGTGCTGCCCTGCGTGAGGACGACGGAGCCGGCGGTCGTTCCGCGGCGGAGAAGAATTGCGCTTTCGGCTCTCCCCAATGAGAGCATGATGCCTGTGCTGTTGGAGCCAAGCGTGGCGAGAACGGCGAAGGATTTGTCATGGTTCGCCTGGAACACGCTCGTGAGGTCCCCGTAGGGCGTGTACTTCGACGTGTCGAGGGCGTAGCCGTTGGGGGAACGTTCGTAGGACACCGTCCCCTCGTCTTTGCAGGTAATGCTGCCGGAGCCGGTGTTGTCGACGCGCTGTCCGTCGAAGGACATGTGGAGCGTGGGAATGAGCCCCGTGGCGTCCGCGTCAGCCGCCCGAAGCGACGTTGCGGTGAGCATAATGGTACCGATCGCGGCTGCGGCAATGGTAATGCGTTTCATACCGTTCTCCTCAATGGTGATGGGGGGGGTCGAAATAACGGCGTCATAATAGAAGAAAACATATGCGGTGTCAAGTTGTTCGTGGTCTGGACATTCCCCACTTTTTTGGAGGGCGACGGATGGTGCCCTTCGGGCAAGGGAGGCGGAGCCGAAAATCCCGGGCCCGTGCGGTCGGGGCGCCCGCGCGTGCGTCTCGCGGGTGCCGCTCGCTCGGCCGCGTGCAGGCGGCCGTCGCTCGCGTCGCCTCGCGATCCGCTCCGCGCGGGCATCCGCTCCGCCCGGACTCCGGTATTTTCGGCACCAAGCCAAGAAACGGCGATCCCGCTTCGCGGTCTCGCCGCGGATTTTTCCCGGGAGGGGCTCGCTACTCGGCTCCGCGGGCTGAGGCTGCGCGGCGTGCGCGCGGAGGCGGCTTGCGCTGCGGGCGCGGACGCGGGCCGTTGCGGGCCGGCCCGGCCCCTCCTTT
>CADBEF010000195.1 GCA_902793555.1 uncultured bacterium
CTCCGGGCGTCCGACGCCCCGGTGGATACCGTCGCGGCCGAGTGCGGCTTCGTCTCGGTCTCCCACCTCGCGGCGGCGTTCCGCCGCCGCTTCGGCCTCTCGATGGCGCGCTGGCGCGCGCGACACCGCGGCTAGGGCGCGGGCGCTATTTCTTCCGCGGAACCACGCGGATCTCGCAGGGCTCGAGCGTCATCGTGCCGGGCTTGCCGTCGAGCACGTAGTCGAAGGTGCGGGCGCGACGGGTGTCCATGTTGAGGAAGTAGGCCTTGTTCCGATAGACGGCGAAGCAGATGGCGTCCGTCTCGCCTTCCGTCTCCGACGAAATCGTCGCGGACTGCTTCACCTCGCCTGCGAGTCTCTTGACGAGCGCCGCGTAGGCCTCGCGCCCCTCCTTCGTCGCGTCGGGGAAGGTGCGCGCCGTGAAGAGGATGTAGCGTCCCTTGCCGAATCTCTTCTCGACGTATTCGCCGGGGGCGCCCTCGGGCGGAAGGAAGCCGAAGGGCGGCATGAGGTCGGCGTCGGTGTAGTGGATGAAATCGCGGTCGAGGCGCGTCGTGAGTTCGGGGCGCGACATAACGAGCGTGCCGCCCTCCTTGACATAGCGCTCGAGGAGGTCCCGGATCGGCGCGTACATCGTGTTCCACCCGCCGAAGACGAGGAGGTCGTAGCGGCGGAGGTCGGCGATGGTCGATTCGTCGTCGACCTGCATCACGTCGACCTGCCCGAAGGGGGTGCCGGCGAGCCAACCGTTGGCAAAGGGTTCGACGAGGCTCTTCGGACGCGGGAAGAAGATGTCCTCCAGGAGCGCCTGGGTGTTCTCCGGCGGGCCGTAGCGCCAGAGCGCGGCGTTGTTCGTGGCGTTGTCGAACTGGCACCAGACCGTGAACCCGCCGCGCTGGCCGAGGTAGGCGTCGAGGTTGCCGAGCGCCATGGCGATCTTCGTCTCTGGCGTGCCGACGTCGCGCGGGTTCGCCTTGACCCAGTCGTAGAACTTCTTCGTCACGTCACGGTAGTGCTGGGCGACATAGCCGTCGTACTCTTCCCTGGCGCGTTCCTCCTTCGGCTGGCCGGGGAAGTCGGCCGTGTACTGCCAGGCCTGCTTGCCCTGGGCGCCCGACTCAAGCACGATCATCGAGGTGCCGAAGACGTATTCCTGGAGGTAGCCGGCGAGGCAAGAGTCGTACTTCTGTTCGGTGCGGTACGGGATGCCCGGCGTCTGCCACTCGTGGGCGTTCCAGGCGCACCAGTACTCGGGGCCCCACTTGCGCGCCGCGCCGCGCGCCTCGGCGGAGGTGTGGGCGATGTTCATCGCGCCGATGGCCCACTGCTCGTTGCAGATGAAGTCGATGCCGCCGGCGAGCTCGTAGCAGGAGAGCGCGGCGCCGCAGGTCGAGAACATCCAGGGGAAGTTCGCCTGCCAGCCGAAGGCGGCCTTCGCGATCCAGCGGTTGACGAACCGCTCCTTGGCGGCCCTTAGGTCGAGGTCCATCGGAATCACGCATGCGTCGCGCCCCTGGTACATGAAGCTTGCGTATTCGCCGGTGTTGTTGCCGAGGTAGCGCCCCTCGTAGGCCTCGTTGAGCTGGTCCTGCAGGCCCTTGCCGTCGCCGCCGTAAATGCTCATCGACCACATCTTGCGGTCCTTGATCGCCTTCGCCCAGTCCTCGCGGATGTCCTCCGGCGCGTTCTTGGGGAGCGTCTTGGCCGCGCCGTTCCAGCCGACGTAGAGGTTGCAGAGGTCCTCCTTGAGGATGTCCCGGACAAGGTTCGTGGCGTTGCCGTAGCCCGTGTGCCCGACCAGGATCAGCTCGTTGGGGGCCGGCTGCGCCACGACCTTCTCGGGCCGCGCCACCTCGACGGACTGGACGGTGCGGTTGCCCTTGAGGTCCGTGATTTCCAGGCCGATCCGCCACGGGCCGGGACCGGCGGGGAAGCGGCGGCGGAAGACGATGTAGGCGGGATGCTCCGTCAGCGTCTTCAGAGACGATTCGACATCGGGGTTCGGAAACGTCACGGCCCAGTCGGAAATCTCGTCCTTGAAGGAGTCGACGTCGATCCACCAGCTGCGGCCCGTGCGGTCGTACCTGACCCTGGGCAGGTAGCGGTCCGGAAGCCCTCCCGGGGGCGGAACGTCGCGGACGACCCTGAGGGTGGAGTCCTCCGGCACGGCGATTGTCGATTCGTCGAAGTCCGCCCCCTTCGCGACGCGCACCTCGACCGTCGCCCCGGGCGCGACGCGGACGAGCCCCGGCTCGAACTTCGCGTTCCAGAAAAGCGTCACGGCGCCGCCCTCGAGGACGACCTCGAAGGAGCATTTCTTGACGCCGTTGGTGGTGACGGGTCCGCCGACGAGCAGCTCGCCGCCCTCGCGCAGGACGACCTTGAGCGCATGGCCCCAGTCGGCCTGGCGGACACGGATGCCGCGCGGGAACAGAGCCGTGCCGCCGATGTCCCAGAGGTTGTTCTTCTGCGATCCCTGGAGCGTGAAGCGGGCGAGATCGGCGTTCCACGCCGCCCCCTTTGGAAGGAGGACGCGCGTGTGGTCCATGTTCCACGAGATGCCGTCCATGTCGAGCTTGCCGCCGGGCGCGACGTTGAAGACGCGCGTCCCCGCGTCGCCGAGGCCGGTGCCGAGCCCCGCGCCGCGCGCGAAGCGCAACGTCGCGTCGGAGGCGACATGGATCTGGCCGCCATGGACGTTCACGCCCTTCGTGAAGGTCAGCGTCCCGTTCGTGATCGCAAGGACCTGGCCGTTCCACTTGTTCTGGGACCAGGACTCCACCTCTCGCGTCTTGCCGCCGAGATCGAGGGAGATCGCCTCCTCGTCCGTGAAGCGGTCGCCGCGGTCGGCGACCGACGGTCCCGGCGGCGGCGCCCCCGCCGGGGGCTTCGGCTTGGCGGCGGGCTTGGCGGCCTGGGCTGCAGGCTCGGGGGCGGGAAGGGTGATGACGCGCTCCGGAAGGTTTTCGGGGAGCGGTACGTCGCGGACTACCTCGAGCTTCGCGCCCTCCGGGACGGCGACGCTCGCCTCGTCGAACGCCGTTCCCTTCGCGACGCGCACGGCGACGGTTGCGCCCGGCGCGACGCGGACGAGCCCGGGCTCGAACTTCGCGTCCCAGAAAAGAGTCACCGTCCCGCCCTCGAGGACGACCTCAAGCGAGCACTTCTTCGTGCCGTTCGTGGAGACCGGTCCGCCGACGAGCATCTCGCCGCCCTCGCGCAGGACAACCTTGAGCGCGTGGCCGTAGTCGCCCCTTGCGACCTTGATGCCGCGCGGGAAGAGGGCGCGGCCGCCGATGTCCCAGAGATTGTTCTTCTGGGCTCCCAGAAGCGAGAAGCGCAGGATGTCGGCGTTCCAAACCGACCCATTCGGGAGGAGGACGCGCGTATGGTCCATGTTCCACTCGACGCCGTCCATGTCGAGACGGCCGCCCGGCGCGACGTCGAAGACGCGCGTCCCCGCGTCGCCGAGGCCGGTGCCAAGGTGCGCCCCGCGCGCGAAGCGGAGCGTCGCGTCGGGGGCGATGTCGATCAAGCCTCCATGGACGTTGATGGACCTCTTGAAGACGAGCGTGCCGTTCGTGACGGACAGCCGCTGGCCGTTCCACTTGCCCTGGAACCACTTTTCGACCTCGCGCGTCTTGCCGCTGAGGTCGAGGGCGATCGGTTCCTCGTCCGTGAAGCGGTCGCCGTGGTCGGAGGGCGACGGAGCCGCGAAGGAGATGCACCATGCGCACTGCACGATGCACAATGCGAGGACGAGCGGACGGGGAAGCGGCGGGATGAAACGGCAAGGTCCCGTTGCTTGCTTGATGTTCATGGGGGAAGTCTTCTGGTCGTGGAAAGGCGGGGGAGTTTCCCTCCGTGGCGCTATCATACCACGGAACGCAATTCCCGGTATTGCCCGTTCGTGCAACGGAATTAGCCCGATCGCGCAATATTTCGCTTGCGGAAACGGCCCGCTTCGGGCAGAATGGGCGGCATGGAAACGAGAAACGGAAGGGCGGGCGGAGGCGCGCGGGAGGCGCGGCTGCTGCGGATCGGCGTCTGGGCGAGCCAGCGGCGCCGCTGGGGGCGCGACCTCATCGCGGGCGCGTTCCGCCACGCGAACCGCGAGGGCCGGTGCGAGATCCGCTTTTTCGACGAGGAGGACGGGGACGCCGCCGTGCGCGCGCTGCGCCGGTGGCGGCCGGACGGGCTCGTGCTGAGCGGGGACGTCCCCGCGATGCTGCGCGCGCCGAACCGCCTCCCGTGCCCCGCCGCGCTCGTGAACATCCCGGCGCGGGCCGTCGCCGGGCGCGTCGTGGCGGAGCTGTGGCTCGACGACGACGCGATCGCGCGCGGCGTCGCCGAGCGGTTCCTGCGGCGCGGGCTCCGCTCGTTCGCGTGGGTCGGCTCGCCGAAGGAGACGACGGACGACTACTCCGCGCGGCGGCGCCGCGGGTTCGTGGCGCGGCTGCGCGAGGCGGGCGCGGACTGCGCCGCCTTCGCCGGCCGCCGCCGCGGTTCGCTCGAGGCGTGGCTCGCGGCGCTGCCGAAGCCGTGCGGGCTGATGGCGTGCGACGACATGCGCGGCAAGGAGGTGCTGGACGCCTGCCGGCGCGCCGGCGTCCGCGTCCCGGAGCAGGCCGCCGTCGTGTCGGTGGACGACGACACGTTCTTCTGCGAGACGTGCGAGCCGCCGCTCTCGAGCGTCCGCCCCGACCACGAGACGGCGGGCTTCCTCGCGGCGCAGCGCCTGTGCGGGGCGATCGCCGCGGGGCGCTTCCCGGACGAGCCGCCCGTGCTCGCCTACGGGGCGGCGGGCTTCCTCGAGCGCGCCTCCTCGACGGACTGGCGCGGCGCGGCGCGCCTCGTCTCGGCGGCGCGCGCGTGGATCGACGCGCATGCCCGCGACGGCCGTCCGATCCGCGCCGCGGACGTCGCCGCCGCGCTCAACGTCTCCGTCCGTCTGCTCCACCTCCGCTTCCGCGAAACGGGCGGCGGCACGCTGCGCGAGGCGATCGAGGAGGCGCGCCTCGCCGCCGTCTGCGAGCGGCTCCGGGCGTCCGACGCCCCGGTGGATACCGTCGCGGCCGAGTGCGGCTTCGTCTCGGTCTCCCACCTCGCGGCGGCGTTCCGCCGCCGCTTCGGCCTCCGCGCGCCACCGCCCCGGCGGCCGGCCATCGATCGAAAAGTCAATTCCGTGCTAGAAAAGGTCAACCTACGCCCTTCCGCGAGGGTGCGGGCCTTTGCTAGACTCCGCGCCCCATGGAACAGAACGCCAAAATCTACGTCGCCGGCCACCGCGGCATGGTCGGATCCGCCATCATCCGCGCGCTGAAGCGCCGCGGCTTCGAGAACATCGTCGTCCGCTCGCACGCGGAGCTCGATTTGCGCGACCAGCGCGCGACGGACGCCTTCTTCGCGGAGGAGAAGCCGGACTACGTCTTCCTCGCCGCGTCGAAGGTCGGCGGCATCGCGGCGAACGCGGCCGCGCCCGCGGACTTCCTCTACGACAACGCGATGCTGGAGATGAACGCGATCCACGCCGCCTGGAAGAACGGCTGCCGCAAGCTGCTCTTCCTCGGCTCGTCGTGC
>CADBEF010000196.1 GCA_902793555.1 uncultured bacterium
TCGTTGCCGGACGCCGTCTCGGCGGCGAGGCGGTCGCGGAGGCCGGCGGCCTCCGCGTTCGCGGCGGCGGCGGCGGCGGCCTGTTCGGCGTGTGCGGCGCGCAGGTCGGCGAGGTGCGCGGCGATCTCGCGGGCGAGGGCGAGGAATTCGGCATGTGCGGCGCGGACGTCCGCGAGGCGCCCGTCGAGCGCCTTCTGGTGCGCGTCGAGACGGGCGGCGAGCGCCTCGTCCGCCGCGCGGGCGCGTTCGTCGAGCGCCTTCTGGTGTTCGGCCAGGCGCGCGGACAGCGCTTCGTCCGCCGCGCGGGCGCGGGCTTCGGCCGCCGCTTCGTAGGCGCGCTGGCGCTCGTCGAAGGCGTCCCCCGCGGCGGCGAGTCGCGTCGAGAGCGCCTGCACGGCGGCGGGCAGGTCGCGGCCGAGCGATTCGGACGCGCGGGCGCCGGATTCGGCGAAGCGGTCGGCTTCGCCGCGGACGCCGGACACGGCGGCCTCGAGGGCGCCGAGGGCGTCGCGCTGGCCGTCCCACGCGTCGCGGAGGCCGCTCGCGCCTTCGCGGAGCGAGGCGAGCAGCTCGTCGAGCGCGGCGCGCGAACGCGCCGCGCCGTCGAGCCCCGCGGAGCGCAACAGGCCGCGCAGGAGCGGACGGACGACGGGGTGGTCGACGAGGTAGACCCAGACGACCGCCATGAGCGTGGAGAACAGCGCGGTATGGAGGCAGACCATGAGGTCGCGCATCGAGACGGACTCCAGGTCGTACCAGCCGATGAGGATGATGCCCCAAAGCGTGCCGATCAGGCCGAGCGCGACGACGAGCTGGTCGAACGACCGGAAGAACGGGAAGAACTCCGGGTCGGCGGGCCGGCCGCGCAGGACGCGCCAGGCGCCGCGCGCCGCGAGAAGGAAACCGAAAAACGGGATGAACGTGGTCGCGCAGGAATGGTCGACCGCGAGCCGGTCCAGCCACGGGAGGAATCCGGAAACCCGGTCCGGCATGGCGGCCGCGTCGCCGCCGGCCGCGGCGAACGCGGCCCACCAGCGCGCGACGACGGAGACGTTGTCCGCGAACGCCAACGCGGCGAACGCGGCGGCCGCCGCGAAAAACGCGAACGCGAGCGTCGCCTTGGTTCGTGTGTGTTTCATGGCGGCCCATTGTAGCCGAACCGCACGGCCGCCGCAAGCGAAACCGGCGGCCTTCCGCTAGCGGGCGGCGATGGCGCGGGCGAGACGGGGCAGCTCCGGATCGCGGGCGCCGAGGACGGCGGCGATGTCCCGGCCGTGCGCGGCGGCGGAAACGAACGCGGCGGCGGTCGCGGGATCGGCGACGCACTCGACGGAGACGCCGAGGTCGCGCAGGCGGTCGGCGAACGCTTCCGAGGAGACGTCGCGCGCGGCGGTTCCGCCGGCGTCGAAGACGGGCAGGAGCACGAGCATGTCGTCCCGCCGGAGCGTGTCGCGGAACATCGCCGCGAGGTCGTCCCACATCTTGCGCAGCGGCGCGTACCCGTGCGGGCGCCAGACGGCGACGACGCGCGGGGCGCGCTCCTCCAGCGCGGACAGCGTCGCGCGGATCTTCTCGGTGTTGTGCGCGTAGTCGTCCACGACGCGCAGGCCGTCCGCGCGGACGCCGACCAGCTCCATGCGCCGCGAGAGTCCGCGGAACGAGGCGAGCGCGGGCGCGAGCGCGTCCTCCGGCACGCCGAGCGCGACCGCCATGCGGCACGCGAGGAAGGCGTCCTGGGCGTGGTGCGCGCCCGGCAGCGGCACCTCCATGCGGCGGCCGCGGAACCCGAACGACACGCTCCAGCCGCCCTCCTCGCACGGGACGGGCGGCTCGCCGCGCGCGTCGACGACCGGCCCGCCGGGTTCGACCTGCGCGAGAAAGCGGTCGAAGAGGGCGTTCGTCTCGTCGAGCGGGAAGTGGTCGGCGGAGGCGTTGAGGAGCAGGGCGGCGGCCGGCCGGAACGCGAGCAGCGAGCGGTCGCTTTCGTCGACCTCCGCGACGCAGAAGGAGCCGGGCGCCCCGGCGCGGACGGCGCCCGTCCGGCCGGACGCGGCCCAGTTCAGGCAGGGCGCGCCGTCCACGACGGCCGGGTCGAAACCCGCGCACGCGAGGACGTGGCCGAGCATGGCGGTCGTCGTCGACTTGCCGCACGTGCCGGCGACGGCGACGAGACGGCGGCCGGCGAACAGCTCCGCGAGCGCGTCGGCGCGGCGCTTCACGGGAACGCCGGCGCGCGCGGCGGCGAGCAGGTCGGGGTTGCCGGCCTCGACCGCGGTCGAGGCGACGACGGCCGCCGTCCCCGGGCCGACGCCCGAGCCGTCCTGCGGAAAGAGCGGAACTCCGCGGGCGCGCAGCGCGGCGAGCGCGGGGACGTCCGCGCCGCGGTCGAGGAAACGGTCGGAGCCCGTGACCGCGAAACCGGCGTCGAGCAGGGCGTCCGCGAGCGCGGACATGCCGGTACCGGCGATGCCGACGAGATGGAACGCGCCGCGGCCGTTCACGGCGCGGCCTCCGCGGCGGCGGGCGGAGCGAGCATCGGGCGGCCGTCGAGCTTCTCCCAGCGCGCGAGCGTCGATTCGACGAACCCGATGCACCGGCGCTGGACCTCGGCCTGCGGGACGTCCGGCGGAACCGGTTCCCCGCACGCGGCGCGGACGACCGATTCGGGATGGACGGTCGCGAAGAGGTCGCGCTGCCACTCGCCGACGCGTAGGAAATCGGTGGCGAAGCAGATCGGCACGACCGGCACGCCGGCGCGGCGCGCGAGCTTCGCGCCGATGGAATTGAACGTGGCCGGATCGAAGAGGCGGTGGCGCGACCCCTGCGGGAAGACGACGACCGAGCGGCCGCGGCGCAACGTCTCCGCGCCGTGCCGAAGCACGTCTCGCAGGTCCTCCATCGGGTTCTTCCGCCCCACGGGAACCGGATCGAGCGCGCGGACGACGCGCCCGAGGACGGGATAGCGCACGAGCGATTTCTTCAGGACGTAGGTGTAGGTCGTGAACGGCAACAGCAGCGGCGCGAGAAGGTAGGTTTCGAGGGCGGAAACGTGGTTCGAGACGAACACGGCCGGAAGCGCCGCGCCGCGAAGCGCGGAAAAACCCTCGAACGCGACGCGGCCGCCGGTTCGTTCGACCGCCTGCACCACCTCGTACCCGTTGGGCGCCCAGAGCCGCGAAACGTAGGCGTCCGGATCCTTGCTGAACCGCCACGCGTGCCAGTACACGCGCGCCATCCGGAGCCGGAACAACCGCTTTTCGACGAACCGGGGCAGGCGGGCGCGGGCGTCCGCCGGCGTCTCGTACGCGCCCGTTTCGGACAGTTGCCGCTTGAAGGACTCCCAGTCCATGCGAGGTCCGCCGCTAGCGGGACCAGGTGCCGGCGATCACGTTGGAGCGGCGGCGGTGGCCTTCGTCGATGATCACGAACGCGACCCGGCAGGGGTTGGGGACGCCGGAGAGGCTCCACCCGTTGTAGCCGCCGCGGATGTTGACGAAGTCGCGCGTGGTGCGGGACGACGAAATCCAGTCGAACTTGCCGCCGACCCAGGAACCGTCGGCCTTCTGGACGAAGAGGCACGCGAGGGCGTGGGCGTCGGCGTAGGAAAGCCCCCATGCGGACAGGTTCGTGTTGTAGCGGAAGGACAGGCCGTTGCGCGAGCAGGAGAGCCCCGAGATGGTGACGGCCGAGGGCTGGGCCCCGGAACCGTTCACGCCGCCGTAGGACCACCGCAGGGACGAGAACGGAACCGCGTCGTTGGCGGCGGCGGCGCCTTGGCCGGCGGCGGCGGACGGTTGCGAAGTCCCGCCCGTTTGCACGGCCGACCGGGTCGCGACCGTTTGGGACGCAGCCGGCTGGGACGCAGCCGGTTTCGACGGCGTGCCGTTCCAGTAGACGCCCTTTTCGGTTTCGGCGTGCTCGCAGCCGACCAGCACGGCGGCGGCGAGCAGGGAAAGGACGAAGGAGGAGGAAGGGGTTTTCATGGTCGGGTCGGAGGGCTCGGGTGTTGGCGGAATCCGCCGGCGCACGTGCGCGGCTCGGAGGGGAAGTATATCGGAAAACGGGGCGTGAAACAAGGGAAAACGAAGTGCGTCAAAGGCCGTCGGAGAGCGTCGCGGAAAGAAAGCGCTCGGCGCCGGAAAGGTCGCGGTGCGCGCGCACCGGATCGAAGCCCAGTTCGCGCAGGTAGGCGGCCATCGGCCGCGCCTGGCCGCTTTCGGCGTCCAGCTCCAGGAAGAGGCCGCCGCCGGAGGCGAGCAGCATCGACGCCTCTTCCGCGACCTGGCGCAGGACCGACATGCCGTCCGGACCTCCGTCGAGCGCGAGACGCGGTTCGTGCGCGAGCACCTTCGGGTCGAGGCGGTCCACGGCGGCCGAGGGGATGTAGGGCGGATTGGAGACGATCGCGTCGACGGACCCCGGTTCGAGCAGGTCGCCGAGGTCGCGCTCGGTCGCGTCGACGAACGCGACGCGGGACGCGAGCCCGAGCGCCTCGGCGTTCTCGCGGGCGAGCGCAAGGGCGTCGGCGGAGACGTCGACCGCGACGACGCGCGCGGCGGGCAGTTCGGCCGCCACCGCGAGCGCGATGCAACCCGAACCGGTCCCGTAGTCCAGGACGAGCGGCGCGGCGGCGGCCCGCAGCGCGGGATGGGCCAGCGCCAGGGAAACGAGCTCTTCGGTTTCGGGCCGCGGAACAAGGGCGCGTTTGTCCGTCTTGAGCGTGAGGCCGCGGAAACCCCATTGCCCCGTCACGTACTGCAACGGCTCGCCGGAAGCGACGCGCCGCATCCCGCGGCGCATCGCCTCGAGAACCGGTTCGGGAAGCGCCTGCGCGGCGCGGGCGGGCAGCTCGCCGCGCCCGCAGCGGAGCAGGCGGGCGGCGAGAAACTCCGCAGTCGCGCGCGGCGAGTCGACGCCGTACTTCGCGAGGAACGCGCTGGCTCCGTCGAGGACGGTCGCGAGCGTCTTCGCGGGCGGAACGCTGTCCATCCGCGGGCGCGGCTAGAAGGGCAGGTCGTCCGTGAGCGGGTCGGCGGCGGGAGCCGGAGTGGCCGGCGCGTGAGCGGCCGGCGCAGCCGCGGGCGCGCCCGCGGCGGGCATTCCCTGGGCGGGCGAGGCGGCGG
>CADBEF010000197.1 GCA_902793555.1 uncultured bacterium
AAAGCACTACCTCATCACCTCCGGCACGACCGGCTACTGCCCGAACCCGTCGGAGCTCGCCGTCGCCGACACGTGGCACGGCCCCTACCGCGTCCTCGGCGACCCGCACCCCGGCGACCCGTCGCGCACCTCGTTCCACTCGCAGGTCTCCTCCGTCTTCAAGGTCCCCGGCAAGAAGGACCTCTACATCGCGCTCGGCGACCGCTGGCTCCCGCGCGACATGGACCGCCCCTACGAGGTCACGCACGCCTTCTTCGAGTCGTGCTTCGGCGAGCGCAACGAGGAAGCCATGCGCGCGTGGAACGCCCTCCCGCCCCCCGGCGGCAACACGGGCATCGCGGACTACGTCTGGCTCCCGTTCCGCTTCGACGGCGAGATGGGGTATCTCGACTGGCGCGACGAATGGTCCCCCGCCGAGTTCGCGTGATTTCCGCTTGTCCCCGCGCGCGGGAAAGCGTATGATGGACCCCATGAACGACAACGAAGTCAACACGGCGGCCCCGCCCGCCGCGGCGGCCCCGCGCAAGGGGCGCGCGCTGTGCATGTGCTCGGGCGGGCTCGACTCGATGCTCGCGATGTGCGTCCTGCGCGAGCAGGGCGTCGCGGCCGAAGCCATCGCGTTCACCTCGCCGTTCTTCGCGAACCCCGCGGGCGTGACCGCCTCCCTCGCCGAGCTCGGCTTCCCGCTGCACCTCGTGGACTTCACGGACGACATCCTGGCGCTGGTGCGGGATCCGCCGTCCGGCTTCGGCTCGTGCCTCAATCCCTGCATCGACTGCCACGCCCGCATGATCGCCCGCGCCTGGGAGTTCGCGCAGGCGAACGGCTTCGACTTCGTCGCCACGGGCGAGGTGCTCGGGCAGCGCCCCATGTCGCAGATGCGGCCGGGCCTCAACCGCGTCCGCAAGCTCGCGGGCATCGGCGACTTCCTCGTGCGACCGCTCTGCGCGAAGCTGCTGGACGAAACCGAGCCCGAACGCCGCGGCCTCGTGGACCGCGAGAGGCTCCTCGCGCTCAACGGCCGCAACCGCAAGCCGCAGATGGAGCTGGCGAAGAAATACGGCATCCGCAAGTATCCGACGCCCGCCGGCGGCTGCAAGCTCACCGAACCGAGCTACTGCCGGCGCCTCAAGGACGTCATCGCGCACGAGGGGCTCGACGACGCGCGCCTGCTGGGCATCCTCGACCACGGCCGCCTCTTCCGCCTGCCGGGCGGGACGCTCGCCGTGCTCGGCCGCAACCGCGCGGACAACGAGGCCCTCCGCACCGCCATGCGCGGCGGCGACGTGCAGCTCCGGTCGGTGAACGTCCCCGGCCCGACCGCGCTGGCGGTCCGCCCCGCCGCGGCGGACGAAGCCGCGCTGCGCCGCCTCGTAGCCGCCTACTCCGACCACAAGGGCGTCGACACCGTCGTCGTCCGCGAACTCCACGCCGCCTCCAAGCCCGTCGAAATCCCCGTACCCGTCTGCGGGCGCGAGGAATTCCAGTCTTGCCTCCTCTAACGCCCGGAGATCCCCGCCATGAACAACGCCAAAGGCACCACGATGCGGATCGACCTGATCCCCGAAATCTCCGAAGTTCCCGTCTCGGAGCGTCCGCGCACGGCGGTCTTCCAGGCGCCCGCCGCGACGCCGGCGCCCGCTCCCGCCGCGGCGTCCGGTCCCGGCCTGCAGGCGCCGGCGCGCGGCGGCTACGACGAGCTCTTCCAGAACATCTACGACGCCGCGATCGTGACCGACCTTCACGGCCGCATCCGCGACGTGAACGCCCGCGCGACGACGACGTTCGGCTTCACGCCCGCGCAGTTCTCGCACCTCGTTCTCGAGCAGGTCATGGCCGGCGCGGACACGGAGCTGGTGCGCACGCTGCACGAGAACCTCCAGCGCCAGTGCTTCACGCTGCTGCAGGCCTCGTGCACCCGCGCGGACGGTTCGACGTTCCCCGCCGAGGTGTCCGTTTCGCCGCTACGTCTCTCCACCCCGCACCTGTGCTTCTTCGTGCGCGACGAGACGGTGCGCCGCCAGACCTACGAGATGCTCCGCACCGAGCACAACGCGCTGCAGAACGCGTCCGACGCGATCGTCGTCATCGACCCGCAGACCAAGATCGAATACGCGAACCCCGCCACCGCGCGCATTTGGCGGTACCGCGCCCCCGGCGACCTGGTCGGGCAGCCGCTCGGCGTGCTGTTGCTCAACCCGGACGACGGCGCGGCCGTCGTCGAATCGCTCGCGGGCGAAACCTCCGACACCGCCGGCGTGGCCATCGCGCGCCGCGCGGACGGCGAGGCGTTCCGCGCGGAGATCCGCGCCTCCGCCAACCGCGACGGCGACGGCAACGTCGTCGGCGCGGTGCTGTCGTTCTCGGACCTGACCGAGCGCGACCGCGTGCAGGTGGCCGAGCACGAGACCGAGACGATGCGCGACGGCCTGCGGCGCCTCCATTCGCTCAAGGACTCGTTCGCCTACAACGCCGCGGAGCTCGCGGCCGCGCTCGCGGAGCTCGCGGCCGCGCCGGGGGCGGACGACGCGGCTCGCACTCGGCTTCAAGGCGCCGCGGACAACGTCGCGGCGATCCAGTCTCTGCTGGCGGACGCCGGGGAAATCGTCGAGGGAGCCCTCGCGCCCGCCCCGGCCGAGCCCGCGCCCCTGCACGTCTAGTCCCGTCCGTCCAGCGCGGCGAGGGCGTCCGGAAAGGGCTCCAGCGCGCGGCGCAGCACGCCGTGCACGTGCGCGATCGCCACGCCGTAGTTCACGACCGGCACGCCCGCCGCGCGCGCGCGGCCGAGGCGGTCGGCCATCGCCTGCGGCGTGAGCATGCAGCCGCCGCAGTGCACGACGAGCGCGAAGCCGGACGGATCGTCCGGGAATTCGTTCCCGGAGACGAACGAAAACGCGGGCTTGGCGCCGGCGAAGTCCGCGATCCAGCGCGGGAGCTTCTGCGTTCCGATGTCGCCGCACTGGCGGTGGTGCGTGCAGCCTTCGGCGACGAGCACGCGGTCCCCGTCGCGCAACCGCGCGAGCGCGGCCGCGCCGCGCGCCAGCTCGCGGAGGTCGCCCTTGTAGCGGGCGAACAGGATCGAAAAGCTCGTGAGCGGGACGTCCGGCGGGACGTCCCGGGCGACGCGCCCGAACGCCTGCGAATCGGTCACGACGAGCCGAGGCGGCGTGGCGAGCCGGGCGAGGACGCCGGGCAGCTCCTCCGGCTGGCAGACGAACGCCGACGCGTGCGCGTCGAGGACGTCGCGCAGCGCCTGCTGCTGCGGCAGGATGAGGCGGCCCTTCGGCGCGGCCGCGTCGATCGGCGTGACGAGAACGACCGCGTCGCCCGGCGCGAGAAGGTCGCCGACGAGCCTCTTTTCCGGAGCGGACTTGCGCGCTGCGAGGACGGCGGCCGCGAACGCGTCCTTGAACTCGCGCACGCCCGCGCCGGTCGCGGCGCTGACGGAAAACGCGCCGGACGGCGGCGGGAGCGCGCCGGGCAGGTCGCTCTTGTTCCACGCGACGGAGAAAGGGGTTCCGCGGTCGCGCAGTTCGCGCTCCAGCGCGAGGTCGTCTTCCGAAAGGCCGCGCGTGGCGTCGACGACGAGAACCGCCGCATCGATGCGCGAGAGGGCGCGGCGGGCGCGGCGGACGCGTTCGGCGCCGAGCGCCGCGTCGTCGTCGTCCAGGCCGGGCGTGTCCAGGACGACGACCGGGCCGAGCGGCAACCACTCCATCGACTTGGCGACGGGGTCGGTCGTCGTTCCGGCGACGGGCGACACGACGGCCAGGTCCTGCCCGGAAACGGCGTTGACGAGGCTGGACTTGCCGGCATTTCGCCGGCCGAAAAAGCCGACGTGCAGGCGTTCTCCGGAAGGCGTTTCTTCGAGGGTCATGGCGGGGACGTTCCTGGGCGTTCCATTCTCGCAGTTTTCCGACCCGAAATCAAGACGTTCCGCGTTCGCGCCGGGACGATGGCGGCGAGAGGCCGATCCGACGCTCGCGGAGGCGCGCTAGCAGTTTCCGACGAGGACGCGGCGGAGGCGGCGGCGGGCGACGTCGGCCAGGCGCCGGACGGTCGCGACGGGCGTCGGCTCGGCGTCGAGCAGGCGCCAGCGCGGGAAGAAGCGCGTGACGTGCAGCGGCAGGTCGGGCGAGACGGAGGCGAGGAAGGCGGCGACGGCGTCGATGGCCTCGTCCGTGTCGTTGCGGCCCGGGACGACGAGCGTCGTCGCCTCGACGTGGACGTCCGCCTCGTGCAGCGCGCGGATGGTCGCGCACGCGGCGGCGAAGTCGCCCCCAACCCAGTCGTAGAACGCCTGGTCGGGGCCCTTGAGGTCGATGTTCGCGGCGTCCAGCAGCGGCGCGAGCTCGGCGACGACCGCCGGCGAGGCGACGCCGTTCGAGACGAGGACGTTCGCCAGGCCCCGCGCCCGGATCTCCCGCGCGCAGTCGCGCACGAACTCCCACCCGATGAGCGGCTCGTTGTAGGTGTAGGCCAGGCCCAGGTTGCCGCGCTCCTTCGCGAGCCGCGCCGCAAGGTCGGCGAGCGCGGCGGGCGTCGTCTCGGTCCATTCGACCGCGTCCGCGCCGGCCTGCGAGATGGAGTGGTTCTGGCAGAACGGGCAGCGCAGGTTGCACCCGAAGCTCCCGATGGAGAGCACCGGGCTCCCCGGCCGGAAGAACGCGAGCGGCTTTTTCTCGATCGGGTCGAGCGCGAGCGACGTGACCTTGCCGTAGTTCGCGCACACGACGCGCCCGCCCTCGGCCCGCCGCGCGCGGCAGGCGCCGGTCTGACCTTCGGCGAGCCGGCAGCGCCGGGGACAGGCTTCGCAGATGGCCGTTTCCGCGGCCTCGCGTGCGAGGGCGCGGAGTCCGGGGCAGGTGCGGAAGGAGTCGGGGTTGCGCCAACGGAGGGGAAATTCGCGGCACTGGGCGGGCTTGGCGGCGTGGACGCGGCAGAGGCCATCCTCGCCGAGCATCTCGCAGGAGCCGTCCGCGTGGTCGCGCAGGACGAGCGAGCGGCGGTCGGGCGCGAGGAGCGTGTGCTCGTCGAGGAACGTCCGCTCGTCCATCCCCAGCGCGGCGGCGAGCGCCGCGCT
>CADBEF010000198.1 GCA_902793555.1 uncultured bacterium
CCACGGCGTGCGCGGGCGGCGGCGGCCTAGCGGATGCCCCCCGGGCGGTCGAGGAAGAGGTTCGCGGCGGCGCCCGGCGCGGCGGCGCGCAGTTCGGCGAGCGCCGCGTCGGCGCCGCCGTCCAGGCCGGCCACCGCGTACTGCCATGTCGTCTGTCCGTCGCGCGACGACGCCGACTCGAGCGTCGTCTTCCGGAAGCGTTTCCGGAGGACCGCCCTGACGTCCGCGCCGCGCTCGGCCGCCTCCTTGTCGGGCAGCGAGAGGACGAGCAGCCCGTCCCGCCGCAGGAAGGCGCACAAGGACGCGCCCCGCATGACGACGAGCGCCGCGACGGCGAAGACGTAGAGCCAGACGATGAAGCCGAAGTTGAGCGTCGCGGCGCAGATCGACGAGGCGATGACGAGCATCACGAAGCCGACTTCCTCGGGTTCCTTCACGGGCGTGCGGAAGCGGATGATCGAAAGCGAGCCGAGCAGGCCGAGCGAAAGGGGCAGCGACACCTGCACGCCGATGAACAGCGTCGTCACCGCCAGCGCGAGCAGCGGAAACGCGCGGTGGATCTGGCTGCCGGTCCCGCGCCGCTCGTAGAAGAAGCGGTAGAGCAGCTGCGCGGCGAACGCCGCCAGGAGCGCCGCCAGAAGCGCGGAGAGGAATTCGCCGACGTCGACCTGCTCGCGGATGCGCTGGAGGGCGGCGAGCGCGGAGTCGATGCGCTGGGGGGAGGATGCGGTTTCGTTCATGTCAGGTCGTGCCGGCCGAAAGCCGTTGCATGCATTCGCCGTATTTCGAGAAGGAGCGGAGGCGAAGGCCGGCGCGGACCATCTCCTCCGCCCAGCCGGGCGGTTCCCCGGCCGGGTTCTTGTATTCGCAGACGATTTCGCCGAGCGCGACGGACGCGCCCCACGGGAAGCGGGCCGGATTCCAGCGCGGCGCGCGGATGTCGCGGTCGAGCGACACGCGGCTCCCGCCGCGCGGGTCGTCCCACCGCAGACGGTCGTATTCGATCAGGCACGTCGGCGCCCACGCGGGCCCGACCGGCGCGCCGAGCCGCCCCGCCGCCCGGGCGAAGAGGTCCAGCCAGAACCGGTCGTCTAGCGGCGCGGCCGCCAGATCCGCCGCCGGCGCGAACGACATCGCCCGCTCCTTGCGGCGCGCCGCGCCGACGCGGTACTTGATCTCCAGGAAGACCGGGACGTTGCCCGAGAGCTCCTCCGCCCGGCCGTACCAGCGCGCGCGGACCTTGCGCTTGAGATTGTCGCCGTCCGCCTTCTCCGCCCAGGCGCGCAGGTCCGGCGTGTCGTAGTAGACCGTGTTCGTGCGGCCGCGCGGATGCGCCCGGTCCGGCGTGCAACACGCGTCCAGCACCGCCGCCACCGCCCCGAACGCGCACGCGTCGCCCGCGAACTTCCGTTCGTTCGTCACGGGCGGCTCTTGCGAGGGAAGGCGGGGCAGGTCCATGGGGTTGTTTCTATGTTGAAACTGGATGTTTTCGTTCGTTTCTACACTAGAACAGGCGGTGGCCCCCTGTCAAGCGTTTTCGCGGCGCGCGCGCCGGCGGAAGTCCGCGCGGGCGGTCCTGGATGACGAGGATCTGCGCCGTGCGGACCGCTTGATTGCGCCGCGGCGCCCGGATGCTCTCCAGAAGCGTCCGCAACGTGTGCCGGTCGGTCTCCGACACGCAGCCGCCAGGGGCGTCCAAAAGGTCCTGGAGCGCCACTTCGAGTTTCTCGACCGGGATGCCGTCGTGGAGCGAAAGCAGGCGGCGGCCGGGCCCGATTTCGACGGTCGTGAGCCACGGGATCGAGTCGAGCGGCGGGCAGCGGACGACCGTCAGCAGCGATTCGTCCGGGGCGACCGCCAGTTCGCCGACGGGCCCGGGGGAGTCCCGCGCTTCGCCGAAGGCGGCTTCGACGGCCCGGACGACGGCCTTGGCGCGGTCGCCGTCGATTTCCGCGAGCCGCGACAGGATGCGGTCGGGCAGCGTCATCGTGACGGGACGGCTCGGCTCCGCGAACTTCGCGGGGCGTCCGCCTTTGGAGGACGCGCGTTTTGTTTTCGTTCTCATGGGGGCGGATTCTACGGGAAAACTTCCGGCGGTGCAACTGTTTTCGGGAGGAACGTCACGGTCCTGCGATCCGGAGGAGGCTCGACGCCAGGATCCACCCGATCAACACGGCGTGGACGAGAATGTCCGCCCGGATCGCGGATCGCGGCATCCGCCGGACCGCGACCCCGGCTATGCGCCAGGCGATTTCCGCGCAAACCAACGCGAAATACAGGCCCGAGAGGGGATTCCACTGCGGCGCCCGGCCCGAAAGGAGCCGGGCGAAATCCCGCGTGCAACCGCAGGCGATGCACTCCCGGCCCGTCGTTTCGAGCAACCAGCAGCGTTTTTCCAAAACGCCCGCCAGGATCAACGCGGCGTAGAGTCCGGACAAGACCGCCGCGCCCAGAAGCGCGGCACACGCGATCCTGTAGCCGGAGCCTCCGTCCGCGGTCTCCGCCGCCGCGATGCCGGCCGGGAGGGCGTCCGTTTCGTCCATGTCGAAATCCGGGTGGAAAAAGGCGGCGCGGAACCGTCCGTCCAGGACCGTTCCGCGCCGCTGCGGACCAAAGGTTCCAAGAAGGAACCGGAACGGCTACCGGTTGTTGCCGTTCTGCATTTCCTGGTCGAGCTGCTTGGCAAAATCGCTCAAGCCGCCCACGCCGTCGTTGACGGCGTTGGCCAGGCGGAACCACCAGATCGCGCCGATGACGATGGCGAGGATCGAGCAGACGACGCCGGCAGTCGCCATGCCCTGATGGCCGGCCGGAGACTTCTTGCGGCCGACGGCGGCGAGAACGACGCCGACGATGCCGAGAATGATTCCGACGATGTTCAGGCACGGAATGAACGCGAACACGAGACCGACGATGCCGAGGACCATGCCGGCAATGCCGAGGCCGTGGGCTTTGGGAGGAAGGGTGGCGGGGTCGTCTGCCATGGTTTGGGAGGGGTGTTGGTGTTTGTTTGGTTTGAAACCGCGTTTTCCGGCACGTCGCCGCCGCGGCGGGAGCGAAGTCTAACATAGTCCGTTTGCGCGGTGCAAGAAAAAACTGCGCGTCGCAGAGATTCCAAATCGCGCGGTCGCCGTGCCGGCGACCGCCGCGATTTGGAATCTCTGTTTCCGCGTGCGCGCGGTTGCGGCGGGGCGGCGGTTGTGGTAGCATCCCGTCCGACATGAACGGACAGCCCCCCATCATCTCCATCGGCGCGGACGGCGTCGACGCGAAGGCCGTCGTGGACGAAATCCTCGCGCGGGTCGCCGAAAAGCGCGCGCAGGGCGAGTACGACGACGAGACGGTCGCCCGCGCCGAAAAGAACAACCTTTTCTCGATGAAGGACGACGAGGAGTTCCTCGACCGCTACCTGGCCTGCCTCCGGCAGGTCGTCCCCGTCGACATCAACGATTTCCCGATCGCCGAGCGCCGTTCCCTCTTCGCGCCGCTCTCCAAGGCCGTCAAGAAGGTGCTCTGGAAGCTGCTCAAGTTCTACACCTACCGGCTCTGGTCCCAGCAGAACCAGACCAACGGCGTCCTGCTCGCCGCCATCGAGACGATGCACCGCCGCCACAAGGACGAAGTCGCGGCGCTCAAGGCGCGCATCGCGGCGCTCGAAGCGAAGTGAAGGTCGCCGTCGTATCCCCGCGCCTGCACGAGCCCGGCACCGTCGGCGGCGCCGAGACGCTCCTGCATTCGCTCGCGCTGGACGCGGTCGCTCTCGGCCACGAGGTCGAGCTGCTCTGCACCTGCGCCAAGGACCACCGGACGTGGGCGAACGAGCTGCCGCCCGGGTCGTTCGAACGCGACGGCATGACGGTCCGCCGCTTCCCGGTCGACCCGCGCGACATGGACGCCTGGGCGCGCGTGCAGATCGCGCTCCAGAACGGCGAGGAGGTTTCGGACGCCGAAGCGGTCGCCTGGCTCGAGAACAGCGTCAACGCCCGCGAGCTCGTCGGGCGCCTCCGCGACGGCGGCTACGACCGCGTTCTCGCGGGGCCCTACCTCTTCGGCCTGACGTGGAGCGTCGCGCGCGCCGTCCCGGGCAAGACGCTGCTCGTCCCGTGCTTCCACGACGAACCCTACTCGCACGTCGGGCCGCTGCTGGACGCTTTCCGCGGCGTACGAGGCTTCCTGTTCAACACCGAGCCCGAGCGCGAGCTGGCGCACCGGCTCATGCCCGGTCTCGCGCCCCGCGTCGAGGCGGTCGTCGCGATGGGCCTGGAGCCGTTCGAAGTCTCCAAGACGGCTTTCGCGGAGCGCACCGGCGTCCGCGCGCCCTACGTGGTCTACAGCGGCCGCCGCGAGGAAGGAAAGGGAACGCCCGTCCTCGTCGATTTCGTCGACGCCTTCCGCCGCCGCACGGGACGCGACCTGCATCTCGTCATGACCGGCTCGGGAGACGTGCAGGTCCCGTCCTCGCTCGCCCCCGCGTTCCACGACCTCGGGTTCGTGTCCGAGGCGGAGAAGCGCGAGGCGATGGCGGGCGCCGTCGCGTTCGTGCACCCCTCGCTCAACGAGAGCCTCTCGATCGTCCTTCTCGAATCGTGGCTCGCGCGCACGCCGGCGCTCGTCCACGCGAAGAGCCCGGTCCTGCGCTCGCAGTGCGAGCGCGCCAACGGCGGCCTGTGGTTCCGCGACTACCCGGAGTTCGAGGAGGAGCTGCTGCTCCTCCTGGACGACCCCGCCACGGCCGCCGCCCTCGCGGCGCGCGGCCGCGCCTGGACGGTCGAAACCTACGCCCCCGCCGCCGTCCGCGCGCGGCTCGGAAAGGCTCTCTCCGCATGAAGGTCGTCCGCGCGAAATCGGCCGGCTTCTGCTGGGGCGTGCGGCGTGCGGTGGACGCCGCGGCGTCGTTCGCCCGCGAGGCGGACGGGGAGCCCGTCTGGACGGACGGCCCGCTCATCCACAATTCGCGCGAGGTGGCGCGCCTCGCGTCGCTGGGCGTCCGCACGTGCGCGGACCCGGCCGCGCTGCCGCCCGGGTCGCGGCTGCTCGTCCGCGCGCACGGCATCCCGCCGGCGCGGTGCGCGTGGCTC
>CADBEF010000199.1 GCA_902793555.1 uncultured bacterium
GTTCGCGCCGCGCTGCCCGCGCGCCGCGGCCGGGTGCGCCGCGGCCCCCGCCCCGTGGCGGAGCGTCGGACCCCGCCACGGCGTCCGCTGCGCCCTCGCATAGGCTTGCGGAAACCGCTTGACTCTATCAATAGAAACGGCTAGACTTACGCGCCGTTCCGCGATCCGCGGGACGAGGAGGAAATCCGCCATGCCCCAGAATGCGCCCGCCGCCGCCCCGAAGCGGCTTCTCACCATCCAAGACGTCTCGTGCGTCGGCCAGTGCTCAGCCACGGTCGCGCTGCCGCTCGTTTCCGCGTGCGGCGTCGAGTGCGCGGTGCTGCCGAGCGCCGTGCTGTCCAACCACACGGGCGGGTTCCCGTCGTGGACGTTCCGCGACCTCACGGACGAAATGCCGCGCGTGGAGGCCGAATGGAACAAGCAGGGCATCCGCTTCGACGCGTTCTACACGGGCTACGTCTGCGGCCCCCAGATCGACCCGATCCTCTCGATCATGGACTCGTGCGCCGCGCCCGGCGCGCTGCGGATCGTCGACCCGGCGATGGCCGACAACGGCAAACTCTACGCGGGCTTCGGCCCGGAGTTCCCGGCGCAGATGGCGCGCCTGTGCAAGGGCGCCGACTTCATCCTGCCGAATCTCACCGAAGCGGCGTTCCTGCTCGGGCGCGAGCCCGTGCTCGCCGGATACGGCCGCGCGTTCGTGGAGGACACGGTCGCCGGCCTCCACGCGCTCGGCGCGAAGAACGTCGTCCTCACGGGCGTTTCGTTCGATCCGGCGGAGCTCGGGACGGCCGTTTCCGACGGCTCGTCGGTCCGCTACGACTTCAACCCGCGGCTCGAGCGCATGGCCCACGGAACGGGGGACGTCTTCGCGTCCGTCTTCGCCGGCGCGGTCCTCCGGGGGCTCGACGCGCTCGAGGCGTCCGCGCTCGCCGCGGACGTCGTCTGCGCCGCGATCGAAGCCACGCCCGGCTCGCACTGGTACGGCGTCTCGTTCGAGCGCGCGATCCCGTTCGTGGCGGACCGCCTCCGCTAGCCGGGCCCCGGGATTCCGGCGGGGTTGGCAAACGGGCGGATTTATGAGAGAATCCGCCCCGTTTCCGCCACCAAGCGAAAAGGACACACCGCCATGAACACCCGCAACGCCGCCCTCTTCGCCGGACAGGGCGCCCAGGCCGTCGGCATGGGCAAGGACCTGGCCGACGCCTTCCCCGAATGCAAGGCCCTCTTCGACCGGGCCGACGACATCCTCGGCTACCGCCTCTCGGAGGTCGTCTTCGGAGGCCCGGAAGAACGCCTCACGAAGACGGACGTCTGCCAGCCCGCGATCTTCGTCGCGAGCGCGGCGGCCTTCACGGCGCTCCGCAAGCTCGCGCCCGAGGTCGCCTTCGGCGCGATGGCGGGCCTGAGCCTCGGCGAATGGACCGCGCTCTGGGCCGGCGGCGCCGTTTCGTTCGAGGACGCCGTCCGCATCCTCGAGGCGCGCGGCCGCTTCATGCAGGAAGCGTGCGACGCGAATCCCTCCGGCATGGTGTCGGTCCTCAAGCTGGACGCCGCCGCGTGCGAGGCGATCGCGGCCGAAACGGGCTGCTCCGTCACGAACTACAACGCCACGGCGCAGACGGTCCTCGGCGGCACGCACGAACAGGTCGCCGCCGCCGCCGCCGCCGCGACCGCCAAGGGCGGGCGCGCGATCGTCCTCAAGACCGCCGGCGCCTACCACAGCCCCTTCATGGCGCCCGCCGCCGAAAAGCTCGCCCCGGTCCTCGCGGCCGCGGCGATCAAGGCGCCGGACGTGCCGGTCCTCTCCAACTACACCGGCAAGGCGCACGGCGGACCGGACGAAATCCGCGCCGCGATGCTCGCCCAGATCGCCCACCCCGTCCGCTGGACGGACGATCTGGCGGCGATCGTCGCGGGCGGCGCGGAGCGGTTCGCCGAATTCGGCCCCGGCGCGGTCCTGACGGGCCTCGTCAAGCGCGCCGTCCCCGGCGCCGCGCTCTTCAACGTGAACACGGCGGCCTCCGCCGAAGCCGCCGCCGCCGCGCTCCGCGGCTAGTCCCCTTCCCTCCACCCCCGACAACGCAACCGAACGATGGAACCCGAAACCCGACCCTTCGTCCCCTGGGACACGATGAACGCGTTCATGGTGGACGTGTTCGTGAAATACGGCGTGCCCGAGGCGGACGCCCGCATCTGCGCCGACGTGCTGCTCGAATCCGACCGCCGCGGCATCGAGAGCCACGGCTGCAACCGCTTCAAGCCGATCTACCTCGACCGCATCGAGAAGGGCACGCTGCTGCCCGTCACGAAGACCGACATCGTCAAGGAGACGCCCACGACCGTCGTCATGGACGCCAACAACGGCATGGGCATGGTCGCCAGCCACCGCATGATGACAAAACTCATCGAAAAGGCGAAGACCTACGGCATGGCCGGCGGAACGATCTTCAACTCGACGCACTACGGCATCGCCGGCTACTGGACGACGATGGCCGAGAAGGCCGGCATGATCGGCATCTCGGGCACCAACGCCCGCCCGTCCGTCGCGCCGACCTGGGGCGTCGAGCCGATGATGGGCACGAACCCCCTCACGTTCACGATGCCCACCGACGAGGAGTTCCCGTTCAACTTCGACTGCGCCACGTCGATCGTCCAGAACGGCAAGATCGAGTTCTACGAGCGCAGCGGCAAGCCCACGCCCGCGGGTCTGGTCGTCACGAAGGACGGCGGCACGATGACCGACTCCGGGGCGATCCTCTCGGAGATGCGCAAGGGCAACTGCGCGCTCCTGTCGATCGGCGGCCTCGGCGAGGAGACCGGCGGCTACAAGGGCTACGGCTTCACGACGATCGTCGAGATCCTCTCCGCCGCGCTCGCGGGCGGCCCCTACATGAAGGAGCTCTCCGGAAAGGGACCCGACGGCAAGGACCGCATGTACCGCCTCGGCCACTTCTTCTTCGTGGTCAACCCCGAGTTCTTCGGCGGACTCGACACGTTCAAGAAGACCGCCGGCGGCATCTGCCGCGGCCTGCGCGCCTCGGCGAAAGCGCCCGGCGCCGAACGCATCTACACCGCCGGCGAAAAGGAATGGCTCGCGTGGCAGGACCGCAAGGACAAGGGCGTCCCCGTCGGCGAATCGATCCAGAAGGAGATCGTCGAACTGCGCGACCGCTTCGCCCTGCCCTACAAGTTCCCCTTCGAATCCTGACCAAAGGACTACCGACCATGAAAAAGCACGGAACCATCCTCCTCGTCGTCCTCGCCGCCCTTGCGCTCGGCGGCTGCAACCTCTACAACGGCCTCGTCGACAAGAGCGAAGGCGTCGACAAGGCGTGGAGCGACATCAACGCGATGCTCCAGCGCCGCGCCGACCTCGTCCCGAACCTCGTCAACACCGTGAAGGGCTACGCCTCGCACGAGAAGGAGGTCTTCGAGAACGTCGCCGAGGCGCGCTCCAAGCTCGCCGGCGCGAAGACGCCCGCCGAGGCCGCCGAGGCGGACGCCGCGCTCTCCGGCGCGCTCGGCCGCCTGCTCGCGATCGCCGAGGCGTATCCCGAGCTCAAGGCGAACGAGAACTTCCTCAAGCTCCAGGACGAGCTCGCCGGCACCGAGAACCGCATCGCCGTTTCCCGCAAGGACTACAACGCGATGGTCAAGGACTACAACGCGTCGATCCGCCGCCTGCCGGCGTCGCTGATCGCCGGCCCGCTCGGCTTCGAGAAAAAGGACTACTTCGAGCCGCCCGCCGGCTCGGCCGTCCAGATCGCCCCGACCGTCGCGTTCTAGGAAAATGTCCGAACCGGAGACGCCGAAGGCCGAGCCGGACCGGAAGGCCGCCAAGCCGCCGAACCCGCACCCCGCGCGCCGCGCGGCCGGACAGGCCCTGATGTTCCTCGGCGCGGTGTTGCTCTTCCAGTCGTTCCGCCTCGCGTGCCGCCCGGCCGGGGACGCACCCGTCCGCGCCGCCGCCGCGGAAACCGGGGCCGGCGCGTTCACGGGCGAAGTTCCGGCGCTCGAGCCGGGCTTCGTCGTGGACCGGGCCGGCGCGCTCTCCCCCGAGGCGCATGCGGCGCTCACGAACGAAATCGCCGCGCTCGAGGCGGCGACCGGCGGCGGGCAGATGGGCGTCGCGGTTTTCACGACGCTCTCCGGCATCCCGGTCGAGGACGCCGCCCTGCGGATCGCCCGCACGTGGCAACTCGGCCGCGAGGGCGTCGACGACGGCGCGCTGCTCCTCCTCGCCACGGAGGACCGCGAGGTCCGGCTCGAGATCGGCCTCGGCTGGGAAGGCGCGATTCCGGACGCCCGCGCGGGCGACGTCGTCCGCGCCATCACGCCGGACCTGAAGGCGGGCGACTGGGGCGCCGCCGCGGTCGAGGCCGTGCGCCAGGTGCGCGCCGCGGCGCTCGGAGAGCCCGCGCCGAAGCGTTCCGCGCCCGCGAAAAAAGGAAAGTTTCCGATCGGCGCATGGGGCATGCTCTCGCTGATCGCCGGCTTCATCGTCTGGGCCAGCACCGAGCCCGACGGGCCGGGCGGCCGCGCCCCCGGCCCGTCGCGTCCGCCCGGCGGGCACGTGCCGCCGTCCCGCCCGTGGCCTTCCTCGCGCCCCTCCGGCGGCGGATTCCGCGGCGGCGGAGGAGGCCGCTTCGGCGGCGGCGGCGCCAGCGGCCGCTTCTAGCGCCGCCGCGCTTGCGCGGGGCGTCCGCTTCGGGTAGAATTTCCGGCATGGAAAACCAATCCAGAGACGCCATCGTCGAGGACATCGTCCGCGCGCCGTACGAGCACCACCGCACGTGGGCGGACAGCCCGCTCCTGAAGGACCGCGCCTTCGCGCGGCGCGACGCGCCGCTCGACCGCCCCGAGGACATCCCGCCGCCCGAGGCGTGGCGCGACGCCGTCCCGGAGGTCTTCTGGGACGGCCACCCGGACGAGATCGCCGCCTGGCGCCGCGCCTGGGAGATCGTCGGGTCGAAGGTCCGCGCGCCCGAGCCCGGCAGCGGCTTCTCGCGCAACTACGTCTTCACGAAGTTCTCCGGCGCCGTGTTCGTCTGGGGCTGCTGCTTCATCA
>CADBEF010000200.1 GCA_902793555.1 uncultured bacterium
CGGCGCCGCCTACTTCCACGCGCAGTTCCGCCGCACGGACGGCGTCCCCGAGCGCGGCGTCCACACGATCCTCGACGGCGTCCGCGGCCGCGGGCACTACGTCGGCACCTACGCGCTCTGGGGCGTCCACGCGGACGGCTGGTGGGGCGAGGGCGAGGTGAAGTTCTTCCTCGACGGCGACCGCGACGGCTGCACGATCTGCGGCACCGGCACCGAGGACTACTTCCTCGGCGCGTGGGGCTTCGACGACGGCGGCTACCGCGAATACTGCGGCCCCTGGGCCGGCCTCGCGCACATCCGCCGCCCCGACGGGCTCTACAAGGCCGTCCCGCGCTTCTCGCTCTACCGCTGGCACATCCCGGATCCGATCCGCTTCAAGGAGGACATCCGCGTCACCGTCCAGGACCTCGGCTGGCGCTCCGGCGGCCGCTACCTCTCCCGCCGCGACGACGTCTCCACCGTCGCCTACTGGTATCAGTCCGAGCCCTTCGCCGACTTCCCTCCCCTGCCCTCCCGCGATGCGCTGGAGATCGTCTAGCGGGCGGCATTCGCCCGTGGAACCTTCAAGAAGATCGTGATCGTGAATGGTCGCGGCGGCATGCCTACCGCACGATCAGGAACGTGCCGTTGAACGGGACGAGCGGCTCGAGCCAGACGGAGTCGACGGAGATGCAGTCCGTACCGGACTGCGTGTCGTTGAGGAACGAAAACACGTTCTCGCCCGCCTTCAGCAGCTTGTGCGGGATGGCGAAAGGATGGTCCGTTTTCGTGCCAGGCGCGTCCTTCGTCGCGAGGCGTTCGCCGTTCAGGTCGATGCAAAGGCGCGTTCCCGTTCCACCGCCGTCGGGACCCGTGCGGAAGTGGAGGATCCAGTCGTACTCGCCCGCGAGCGACCGCGGCATCACCGCGTGCCACCATTCGCGCGACTTCGTGCGGTCGCCGGCGCCCGTGTGCAGCATCAGGCGCGGCACGTGGCGCATGTTGCCGTCCACCACGTGGTACTCGTCGCGCACAGGCCCCTCGTGGCCGAAGTCCGTCCAGTCGTCGTCGCGCCTGCCCACCTGCCAGCCGCCGCCGAGCGACGCCGCGTCGAGCGTCACCACGCCCGCGCCGCCGTCGATGCGCGTGACGGTGAGCGTGTTCGTGCCGACCGCGAGCGCCGCCGCCGGCACGAGCCAGCTCTGCGTCGCGCCCGTCTCGATCGGACGGGTGCCGAGCGACTTGCCGTTGACCGCCACGCCCAGCAGGCCCGCCGCCGAGTCGCTCGTCGCCTTCCAGCGGAAGATCTGCGCGCGGCCGTCGTCGCAGCCGGCCTCGATCGGAAACTTGAACGTGACGGACACCCCGTTCGTGAGGCCACCGTTCGGCACGGGCCACAGCTCGCCGTCCACGTCGAAGCCGCCCTCCGGCGCCGTGTCGGCGGAAAGCTCCGTCGTCGCATCGTTCTCGACGCCCACGCGCCACGTCTCCGCACGCGGCCAGCCGAGCGCCGCCAGGATCTCCTGCTCGGAAAGCGTCCGCTTCCAGCACGCGAACTGCTGGATGCTGCCCCTGAAGCACTTGTAGTGGTTGCCCGAACTGGGCGGGGGCATCGCGTACTTGCCGTTCTGGGGGGATTCCGTGCCGAAGCGCAAGACGGTTCCGGGATTCGGAACGAGGTTCACCGTGTCCGCGTATGTCCGCGACATCCGCTTCAGCAGGCCGATGTCGGTGTTGCCGTCCGGCGTCGTCGGTCCGTCCTTGACCAGATACGCCGTCACCTTCTGCCCGTCCACCGTCACGGCGAAGTCCACCCAGCCGCAGCCGTTGGAAATCACGAAGCTCTCGCCCAGATCCCAGCTGCTGTTGTACGTGTGGACCTGGAGCTTGCGCCGCTCCGTGCTGGTCTCGGCCAGGCCGAACATCATGCCGCGCGAGGCGCCGTAGCCGAATCCGAGCAGCCACTGGGTGTCCAGCACCGGCGCGGAGAAGTCGGGGCGGAAGCGAATGATCCAGGTGTAGTGGCTGACGAAATTCGTGAGCGGCGTGCCGCACGTCACGGCGCAGGGTGTGACATAGCCGAGCGTCTGCGTCTCGTTCGTCCAGACGACGTCTTGCGGGAAGTAGAGCGTCTGCATCTGCCGCCCCACGCCGCGTCCGGGCAGACGCACGAACTCGTTGGAGATGACGGGCTTGTGGTCCTTCGCGCCGTAGGAGCCGGTAGTGAGCGCGACGGTGTGGAGGGAGTTGGTGATCTCGCCGACGTCGAGGACGTGGTTGCCGTTCTTGTCGATCGCCATGCCGCGCATCCAGATGTAGGCGTCCGCGAACACGTCCTCGCTGCGCGCCGCCGTGAGGTCGAGCGGGTCGCTCGCCGCGCCGCCGGTCCCGTCGCCGCGCCCGCCGGCGATGAACGCGCCCGTGCCGCCGTTCGCGTAGAACCGGTTGTGCACCGTGTCCATCAGGCCCGCCTCGCCATCCTGCACATACGGCGCGAAGTTCCGCACGACCTCGTTGGTGAGCGAGACGGAAGCGGAATAGACGCGCATCCTGCCGTAGCCGGCAATGCTCCCGTCCGGATTCTTGTACGCCAGCAAATAGAGCGGGATTGCGCTCGTCAGCGTCTGGTGCCCGACCACGACGGCGTGGTTCGTGAGCGTGTAGGTGTAGTCGGCAATCCCCTCCTGCCGGAGCGTGTAGAGCTGGTTGTGCGCGTCGAGCGTGATCGTCGCGCGGCGGTGGAGGGGCATGTTGACGGACGACGCGCCGTTGCCGGAGTGGTCCTTCGCCGACCAGGCCCAATAGCCGCGGTCGTCGACGCAGGAGGCGAACACGAAGCCGTTGGCGTGGTCCCCCACGCCGAACGTGCACTGCTGACGCGTGTCCATGTCGTCGAGGAGGAAGGTCATGCTCGCGGCGGTGTGCGGATCCGGGCAGACGCCCGTGTCGATGCACTGCGTGCCGGTGGAGCGGATGTACGCGAGCGGATACGTGCCGCCGGCCGGGAAGAGGAAGAACCGCGCCGCGCGCCCCGGCCGCGCGTCGTCGGGCAGGCGGTTCGTGGCGGAGGTCGTGCCGGAGGCGATCGTGTCCAGCCGCTCGCTCTCCTTCCACTGCGAGATGTCCGCGCCCTTGTCGGCGTCGTCCCACGCCACCCACAGCTCCTGCGCGGCGTCCACGTCCGTGAACGCGAGCGCCGCCTCGCCGGGACCGTACACGGTCCCCTTGAAGCCGCTCACGGACACCGTCGCCGCCGGGAGCGTCGTGCTCGCCGCAACCGCCGCGACGCAGGCGGCAAGGACGAAGAAACTCCGTTTCATGGCGGGGGATTATATTCGACAGCGCCATGCGCGGCAATCTCAATCTGTTGCCGGGCGAAGCGGTGATTTGGTAGAATCGGGAGCGCCCCTGCGATTCCGAACGCCCGTCCCGACCTCCGACCGTCCATGAACGCCCCCTCCCCCCGGCGACTGGTCCAGTTCCCGCACGGCGAAGACAGGACTGACTTGCATTATTTTGTAACGTTCCGGGCGGATTTCGTGTAGAATGCATGACCACGCGTCCGACCTCACGGCCGCGGCGACCCGAAAGAACGGCCCCATGGGCGGAATCGACTCTCTCAGCGGACTCAACAAAATCAGCAAGGACTTCAACGAGCGGAACGGCCCGTCGTTCTTCAAGCGCGAAGGCTTCCAGTTCGCGTTCAGGACGCCCGAGTAACGAAGCCGGGAAAGGGACAGCCATGGAAAACGACATCAACGAGAAACGTGCGGCGGCCATCGTGGACTTGCGGGCCGCCATCGCCGAAATCGAAACCGGCGCGGGGCTGACGACGCTCGTCGGCGGGCACGGCATCCAGAGCCGCGTCTTCGAGTTCGAGTGGGACGAGCCGGCGCTCGAGATCCACATCCGCCTGCCCTGCGGGCGCGTCCTCTCGGACGAGGAATCGCAGAAGGACGACGACGCGGAGATCGGTGCGGCGATCCGGATGGCCATCCTGCTGCTGACGACGGTTGGTCAGCCGGGCGGGGCGTCGCGGCTCGAAGTCGCCTGCGACGACCGCGGCCCGACCTACGCGGTCTATGCCGCCGACGGCACCCTCGAGGACTCGGGCGCCGACTGGGCCCCGCTCGTGCGGCGCCTCGAAACCGTCCTCGGCGGCGACACGGACGCCGTCTCCGTCATCTGGCCATAGCCCCGCGGCCAGGGCTTTCGACCGGCCGCTCCTCGGGGATGCAGTTTGCGGTTTCGCTCCGGGCCGGTTTCGTGTAGAATGAGCGCCGGGTTCCGCGAAACCGCGGGACGACTGGCCATGACAATCCTCCCCCCTCCGCGCGCGCGGTGCCTTGCCGCCGCCGCCCTGCTTCCCCTGGTCGCCGGCTGCCTCTCGGTCGGCCCCGACTTCCAGGCGCCCGAATGGGACGGCCCCGAGTCCTGGTCCGCCACCAACGCCCCCGTCGCGTCGCCGCTGCCCGACGGCGCCCCGTGGTGGTCCGTCTTCGGCGATCCCGTCCTTGACGCGCTCGAGGCGGAGCTGCTGGAGCAGAACCTCTCGCTCGCGGCCGCCGTCGCGCGCCTCGACGCCGCCGCCGCGCAGCTCGGCGCCACCCGCGCCGGACTCGCGCCGTCGGCCGACCTCTCCGCCTCCGCCGCCTACGACCGGCAGTCCGGCGAGGTCCACGGCTCCGGGTCCAAGGTCCCCGACAACCCCGACTGGCTCTTCCGGCCCGGCGCCTCGTTCTCGTGGGAGCTCGACTTCTGGGGCCGCGTCCGCCGCAACGTCGAGGCCGCATCCGCCGACCTCGACTCCGCCGCGCAGGACGTCCGCGACGCGCGCCGCCTCCTCGCCGCGCGGCTGGCCTCCTCCTACCTCTCGCTGCGCACGCTCCAGACGCGCCTCGACTTCGCCCGCGGGAACGCCGCGCTCCAGACCGACACGCTCGAGCTGGTGAAGGCCCGCCGCGACGCCGGCCTGAGCGGCGACCTCGACCTGCGCCAGGCCGAGATGAACCTCGCCTCCACCCGCGCGAGCATCCCGCCCCTCGAGGCGCAGATCGACGCCGCGCTCAACTCCATCTGCACCCTCCTCGGCCGCTACCCCGGCTCGAAGGACGAGTTGCGCGAGCCCGCCCCCGTCCCGCTCCCCGACGACGCCGCGCTGCCCGCCTCGCTCCCCGCCGACCTGCTGCGCAACCGCCCGGACGTCGCCGCCGCGCTGGCGAGCTTCCACGCCGCGGTCGCCCGCATCGGCGCCGCCAGGGCCGAGCTCTACCCGAGGGTGTCGCTCGGCGGATCCTTCGTCTTCGCCGCCACCGGCACCGACAACCTCTTCAAGGACAACGCGCAGAACTACTCCGTCGGCCCCTCGATCCAGTGGCCTGTCTTCTCCGCCGGCCGGCTCCGCAACCAGGTCCGCGCGAAGGAGGCCTCCGCGCGCGCCGCCGAGGCCCGGTTCCGCGAGGCCGTCCTCTCGGCCGTCGCCGAGTGCGAGACGGCGCTCTCCTCCCGCCGGCACGCGGTGGAGGTCCTCGACGACCTCCGCGCCGCCGCGACCGCCGCCGAGGAGGCCGCGAACCTCTCGGACTCGCTCTACCGAACGGGCCTCACGGACTTCCAGAACGTCCTCGACATGCAGCGCCAGCTCGCCTCCAACCGCGACGCCCTCGCGCAGGGCGTCGGCGCCGCCGCCTCGGCGCTCGTCGACGTGTGGAAGGCGTTCGCCGGCCCCGACACGCCGAGCCAGCCCGCCCAGCCCTAGCCCCTTGCCCGCTCCGCGCGGGCGCGGCGCAGCCGCCGCCCGCGCGGAGCGACATCCCCGCAAAAATACCAACAAAACAGCCATGAAACTCGCAGTCCGAATCTTCGCGATCCTCCTCCTCGCCGCAGCGGTGGCGATGGCGTTCCTTTACAAGGGCGGCAAGCCCGAGGCCGACAACACCCCGCCGCCCGTCCGCCCCGTCAAGTCGATGCTCGTCGGCCCGCCGCCCCGCGTGCCGTCCATCCACTTCCCCGGCGTCGTCGACGCCCGCGCGGGCGTGGACCTCTCCTTCGAGGTGGGCGGCCGCATCGTCGAGTTCCCCGCCACCCGCGGCCTGGAGGTCAAGGAAGGCGACGTGCTCGCCCGCCTCGACGACCGCGACTACGCCAACAGCGTCAAGACCGCCGAGGCCGAGCTCGCCTACGCCGAGTCCAACTTCAAGCGGATGGAAGCCGCCCTCGCGCAGAACGCCGTCTCCCAGGACGAGTACTCCAGCGCCCGCGCCGCCCGCGACAAGGCCCGCGCCGCCCTCGACTCCGCCAGGAAGGCCCTCGACGACACCGTCCTCAAGGCCCGCTTCTCCGGCGTCGTCTCCGACACCTACGCCGACAACTTCGACACCGTCGCGGCCGGCACGCCCATCCTCAAGCTACAGGACCTCTCCGCCTTCGACCTGGCCGTCTCCGTCCCGGAGTCCTACGTCCTCTCGGGCTCCGCCGACGTCCGGAGCCGCTACACCTTCGAGGCCTCCTTCGACTCCCTCCCCGGGCGCACCTTCCCCGTCACCGTCAAGGACGCCGCCCGCATCGCCGATCCCGTCACGCAGACCTACCGCGCCACCTTCACGCTCGAGGCCCCCGAAGGCCTCGTGATCCTCCCCGGAATGACCTGCACCGTCACCTCCACCGTCACCGAGGAGGATCTAGCGGCCACCGCCGGCGACAAGCTCGCCGTTCCCTCCAACGCCGTCGGCGCCGCGGCCGACGCCACCTCCTTCGTCTGGCGCCTCGACGACAACGGCGACGGCACCTTCACCGCCCGCCGCGCCACCGTGAAGCTCGGCCAGCGCACCGGCGAAAGCATCTACGTCCTCTCCGGCCTCTCCGCGGGCGAGCGCATCGCCGTCGCGGGCGTCACCGTCCTCACCGAAGGCCGCATCGTCCGCCTGACCGACGAAGCCGCCGCCAAGTGACCCCGCGCCCCGCCACCTCGCGGACCCGCCTGCAATGAACCGCCCGGCCACGCCGATGGACTCCCCGATTCTCCTCCCGCGATCCGTTGCCCCGGAGCGCTGGGGCTACCTCCGCCCCGACGGCTCGTGGGCGATGCCGCCGGAGTTCGCGTTCGCCTGGCCCTTCTCCGAGGGCGTCGCGGCGGTCCGCAAGGGCGACCGCACGGGCTATCTCCGTCCAGACGGCTCCGAGGCGCTGCCCTTCCGCTACCTTCGCGCGGGCGAATTCGCGAAAGGCCGCTCCGAGGCCGCGACCGAGACGGGCATGGGCGTCATCCGCCCCGACGGCTCGTTCGTCCTGGAGCCGCGCTTCGAATTCATCTGGCGCCAGGAATGGAAGGGAATCGACGTCTTTCTGACCGACGGAAAGGACGGCCGGCACGCCCTCTACGACTTCGACGGCAACCTGCTTCTCCCGCCCCGGGACGGGGACTTCTTCGCGATCGACTTCGGTCTCCTCGCCGTGGAGAAGGACGGCCGCTGGGGCATTGCCGCCGAGGACGGCCGGTTCGTCGTCCCGCCCGAGTTCGAGAACATCGACGGCTTCGACGAGCGGGGCTGGAGCTGCGCGGAGCGGGGGCACGACGGACCGACGGTCTTCTTCGACCGCGACGGGCGGATCGTGCTCGCACCGGATGTCGACTACGCGGCTCCTTTCTTCGACGATTTCGCCGCAGCCCGCCGCGACGGCAAATGGGGCGCCATCGACCGCGAGGGGCGGACGGCGCTGCCGTTTCGCTTCGATGGCGTCGACACCTTTTCCGAAGGTCTGTTCCCCGTTTTCAAGGCGGCCCATCCCGGCGATCCCGACGACCCGCGCGGCGAATGGAGCTTCGTCCGCCCCGACGGCGAACCCGCCTTCTCCGACCGCTTCGAAACCGCCTCGCCCTTCGACAACGGCATCGCGTGGTGCGAGGCGAAGGGCGGGCGTTGGGGCCCGTTCCTCCGCGAAGGACGCTTCCTCGTTCCGCCCATCTACGACGACCCCGGCTGGGAGTGCGGCCCCTTCCTGAGCGGCTGGAAGACCGGCGACGAACTGGAGAACTGGTTCGACCGCGCGGGCAGGATCATCGTTCCCGCCGCATTGGACCCGGCTCCCTCCTCCTTCCCCTCCTCGCCCTCGCGGCGCGGCGGTGTGCCGCCGCGTGAAAACGGCGAAAATCGACCTTGACGGTTTTATGCCATTTTTGGTAGATTTCCGGCATGACGAACTACGCCAGGATCTATGACGACGCCATCGCGCATTTCGGTCTGGTTTCGACAACCCGGGCCAAGGCGCTCGGCGTGTCCGCCCTCCAACTGCTCAAACTCGCCCGCAGCGGCCGGCGCGCTGGCGGTCGAGTCCGTCGGGCCCGACGCGATGCTCTACGGAGAATCCGTCCTGGCGTTCCTCGCGCTAGCGCCGGTCACGCGCGACCGCATCTTCGTCGCCACGCCGCGCCGGCTCCGGCGCCGGATTCCTGACGACGTCGTGCACGTCCGGCTGCCGCGTCCCGCGGAGGCCGCCGTCTACGGGGGCGTGCGCTGCCAGCCGGTCGCGGACGCGATCCGCGCCTGCCGCGGCACGGTGATGCCGGAGCGCCTCCGCGCGGCTGTCTCCGCGGCGCGGGCGCAGGGACTGCTGCTTGAACGGGAGGCCGCGCGCCTCCGCCGTGAGGGGTTCTGAAATGGCGTCTTCCCCTCCCAACAGCCGGACCAACCTCGACAAGGCCATCCAGCGCCTCTACGGCCAGCGCGCCCGCTTCGTCGAAGCCCGCTCCATCCTCGCCCGAACGGTCGTCGGGCAGCTCCTTCCGGACGCCGTCGCCAAGGGCGGCGGCGCGCTCCAGCTCCGGTTCGGCGGCGCGGCCACGCGGGCGACGTTCGACTTCGACGCCGCGCGCCGCGGCGCGCTCGACGCCTTCGTCGAAACGCTCGGGAGGCGGCTCCGGGAGGGCTGGAACGGCTTCACGGGCGTCGTCGTCGCCGAGCGCCCCGCCCGGCCGCGCGGCGTTCCCGGCGAATACGTGATGCGGCCGTTCTCGGTCAAGCTCGCCTACCGCGGCCATCCGTGGTGCACCGTTGCGCTCGAGGTCGGGCACAACGAAATCGGCGACGCGGACGAGCCGGAGCTCGTCCTCGCCCCGGAAATCGCGGAAATGTTCTCGGCCCTCGGCTTCCCGGCGCCGGCGCCCGTCCCACTGATGCCCCTCGCGTTCCAAGTCGCCCAGAAACTCCACGCGGCGACGTCCCCGGGCAACCAGCGCGCACACGACCTCATCGACCTGCAGCTCATCGCGGCGCGAACTCCGCTCGACCTCCCGCGCATCCGCGCGCTCTGCGTCCGGCTCTTCGACTACCGGAGAATGCAGCCCTGGCCACCCCGCGTCGAAGCGCTTCCCGGCTGGGACGACATCTATCGGTCTCGTTCCGCGGGACTGCCCGTCCTCCCGACCGTCGAAGAAGCCGTCGCCTGGGCCAATGCTCTCGTCGCGAAAATCGACGCAGCCACACCCTAGCACCCGCACCCCGCCACGCCGCGAACCACGGAACACGACGAACCGAAACTCCGATGAGTTGAATCCCTCCGCTAACCCCACGCCAATGAACATCGCGAAATTCTTCATCGACCGCAAGGTCCTCACCTGGACGCTGTCGCTCGTCTTCTTCGCGGCGGGCGTCTCGGCCTACCGGACGATCGGCCGCCTCGAGGACCCGGAATACACGATCAAGGTCGCCCAGGTCGTCACCTACTGGCCCGGCGCCACCGCTGCCGAGGTCGCCTCCGAGCTCACGGACCCGCTCGAGACCGCGATCCAGCAGATGGGCCAGGTCAAGGAGGTCTCCTCCACCTCCTACGCCGGGCGCTCCATCATCTCCGTCGAGATGCAGGACCAATACGACAAGTCCACGCTCCCGCAGGTCTGGGACGAGCTCCGCCGCAAGGTGAACGACCACGCAGCGTCCCTGCCGGCGGGGTGCGGCAGGCCGATCGTGGTCGACGACTTCGGCGACGTCTACGGGATGTATTTCGTCATCTACGGCGACGGCTACTCGCTGGCGGAGCTCAAGGACTACGCGAAGACCCTCCGCCGCGAGCTCCTGCTCTGCGACCAGGTGGCCAAGATCGACATGACCGGCGACCGGGACGAGGTCGTCTACTTCGAGATCTCCCGCGCCCGCCTCGCCCGCCTCGGCGTCTCCCTCTCCGAGATCCAGGCCCTCATCGCCGGCCAGAACCAGGCCGTCCAGGCCGGCCACCTCACCGTCGGCGACAAGTACATCCGCATCGACCCCACCGGCAAGCTCGCCTCCCTCGACGAGCTCGGCGACCTGCTCGTCGTCCGCAGCGACTCCGCCACCCGCCCCTCCGTCCGCCTCCGCGACCTCGCGACCATCCGCCGCGGCTACGAGGACCCGCCCTCCGCGATCCTGCGCTACAACGGCCACCCCTGCATCGCCCTCGGCGTCTCCACCGTCTCCGGCGGCAACGTCACCGTGATGGCGAAGGCCCTCGAGCGGCGCCTCCGGGAGCTCGAGCCCACCACCCCCGTCGGCATCGAGATCGGGATGATCTCCAACCAGGCCGAGACCGTCGAGGCCGCCATCTCGGGCTTCATGGTCAACCTGCTCGAGGCCGTCGTCATCGTCATCGCCGTCCTCCTCTTCTTCATGGGCCTCCGCTCGGGCCTCATCATCGGCGGCGTCCTGGTCCTCACGGTGATGGCCACCCTCGCCGTGATGAAGCAGCAGGGCGTCCTGATGGAGCGCATCTCGCTCGGCGCCTTCATCATCGCGCTCGGAATGCTCGTCGACAACTCCATCGTCGTCTGCGACGCCGTCCTCGTCGCCGCCCAGAAGGGCCTCGACAAGGTCAAGGCCGCCTGCGAGGTCGTGGCGCAGAACATGTGGCCGCTCCTCGGCGGCACCGTCATCGCCATCCTCTCCTTCGCCCCCGTCGGCGCCTCGCAGGACTCCTCCGGCGAATACTGCCGCTCGCTCTTCATCGTCCTGATGGTGTCGCTGCTCTTCTCCTGGGTCTTCGCGATCGCCCTCACGCCGCTGCTCTCCGCCGACTTCCTCACGTCCGGCAGGAAGAAGGCTGGCGCGGCGGACGCCGACCCCTACGGCGGAGCGTTCTACCGCGTCTACCGCGCGACCCTCGCCGCCTGCCTCCGCCACCGCTTCCTCGTCCTCGCCGCGATGGCCGTGATGCTCCTCGCCGCCTTCAAGGGCTTCGGAAACGTCCGGCAGATCTTCTTCCCGGACTCCACGCGCCGGCAGATGATGGTCCACTTCTGGATGCCCGAGGGCACCTCCATCCGCGCCACCGACCGCGGCCTCACGACCCTCGCCGAATACGTCCGCACCCTCGACGGCGTCACCGGCACCACGCAGCTGGCCGGCACCGGCGGCCTGCGCTTCATGCTCACCTACGCCGCCGAGAACGACGATGCCGCCTACGGCATCCTCTTCGTCGACCTCGACGACTACCGGCGCGTCCCCGAGATCACCGCCAAGGTCGACGAGTTCGCCTCCGCGAACCTCCCCGACGCGATGGTCTCCTGCCAGCGCTTCGCCCTCGGCCCCGGCGACGCGCAGAAGATCCAGCTCCGCATCCTCGGCACCGACGCCGACACCGTCCGCCGCCTCGGCCAGGAGGCCCTCGACGCCTTCAACGCCGACGGCCGCCTCGTCGAGGTGCAGACCGACTGGCGCAACCGCACCGACCTCGTCCGCCCCGTCGTCTCCCCGACCCGCCTCCGCGCCCTCGGCATCACCCGCCAGGAGGTCGCCAAGGCCCTCCGGGCCGCCACCGACGGCGTCTCCATCGGCACCTGGCTCGAGGGCGACGAGTCCCTCGACATCCGCCTCCGCGCCCCCGAGTCCGAGCGCGACGACCCCGACGCCCTCGCCGCCGCCTGGTTCCGGCCCGACTCCCTCGGCCGGTCCATCCCCCTGATGCAGGTCCTCACCCGGTTCGAGACCGCCTCCGAGGACCCCATCATCAAGCGCCGCAACCGCCTCCTCTGCCTCACCGTCAAGGCCAATCCCGGGCTCGGCGAGAACGCCGCCGCCGCCGTCGCGCGCCTCCGCCCGCGCATCGAGGCGCTCGCCGCCACCTTCCCGGAGGGATACCGGGTCGAATGGGGCGGCGAGGTGGAGAGCTCCGGCGACGCCAACGCCAGCATCTTCGCGAAACTGCCGTCCATCGTCGCGCTGATGTTCCTCATCACCGTCCTCCTCTTCAACTCCATCCGCAAGCCGCTCGTCATCTTCTGCACCGTGCCGCTGATCCTCGTCGGCGTCGTCGCGGGACTGCTCCTCTTCGACCAGCCCTTCGGGTTCATGGCGCTGCTGGGCCTGCTCTCGCTCATCGGGATGCAGATCAAGAACGCGATCGTGATCATCGACGAGATCAACGCCCGCCTGGCCGCCGGCGACGCGCCGGTCGACGCGGTGCTCTCGGCGGGCGTCACGCGCCTGCGCCCGCTGGGCCTCGCGGCCGCGACGACCGTCCTGGGGATGATCCCGCTCGTCGCCGACCCGTTCTACGCCGCGATGTCCGTCACCGTGATGTGCGGCCTGGCCTTCGCCACCCTCCTCACGCTCGTCGTCATCCCGGTCTTCTACGCCCTCTTCTTCCGCCTCCCGAAGCCCGTTCGCTCGGCACCTTTCTCCAAAGGCGGAAGGTGCGCGATCTGTTGTCCAGATGTCCTGAAGTCCTGCAGTCATCCGGGATTTGCGATTTTAGTAACATCTCGTCCCGGTTTCGTGTAGAATAGACGACCGAACGCACGCGTCGGCGCACTTCGAACCTTTCAACCTTTCAACTTTTCAACCCGGAGACGGCCATGCCCATCACCCTCGAAGACTTCCGAGCCCTGTCCAACGGCACCTACAACGCCGGCCAGATCGACTTCAAGACCAACAAGAAGGGCGAGGTCACCGGCCTCAAGAAGGTCAACAACCACGTCACCCTCTCGTCG
>CADBEF010000201.1 GCA_902793555.1 uncultured bacterium
TCAAGTTCGTCCACCTCGTCGAGCTCGCGGCGTCGGTTCTCGCCGCCTTCGGCATCGCCGGCGCGCTCGAGGCGGCGGCGCGTCCCGCGCCCTCCGCGGGCGCGCCGGCGACCGCGCAGCCGCCCGAATGGCGGCGCGCGAGGCTGGCGGGAAAGATTTCGATGTTCGCGATCCTCGCGCTCGCGCTCGCGTGCCTCGTCGGGGCCATGCTCTTCGATCCGGCGGCGCACGCGGAGGAATGGGCGGCGATGGGACTCCCCGCGACGCAGGCCGCGCGGCAGGCGGCGTTCGACGCCTGGCGCGGCGCGCTGCTTCGCGGCGCGTGGCTGCTCGCGCTCGTGGCGGGGTTCGCGGGTGCCGCGACGTTCCTGCGCGGCCCGCGCAAGGCGCGCTTCGGCGTCGTGGCGGGGTGGGCGCTCGTCGCCGTCCTCGCGGTCGACCTCGCGCTCGCCGCGAAGCCCTACGTGCAAATCGAAAACGCCGCGCCGCGCTTCGAGAAGCCGCTCCCGGCGGACTACGTCCAGAGCCAGCGCGACCCGGAAGGCTACGGCTTCTCGTATCTCTTCCTCACCGGGCAACGACCCGTTTCGCCGCTGCAGCTTCCGTTCCTGGCCGCGATGGAGACCTCGGGGCTGTCCTGCCGCGACCCCATGATGGGCGAAGGACCGGATTCCAACCGCGTCAAGGCGCTGATCGGCTTCGGCGACGACTTCCGCCGCGCCTGGGCGTTCTGGGGAACGGCCGCCGTGCTCGCGCCGATCGACGCCGCGCGCTACTTCGCCCAAACGGGCCTCGCGACGCCGAAACGCCTCTACAAGACGTCGCCCGGCGCCGGATTCCGGCTCGCGCCCGCCGCGACGCCGGCCGAAGGCCAGGTCGCGCTCCTCGAGCCGGCGCTCCTCACGCCCTCGCTCGCGGTCTACCATTCGTGGCGGGGTGTCGAAGACGGCTTCGACGCCGCGCTCGCCGCGTGGAAGGACAAGGGCTTCGACCCCGCACGCGAAATCGCCGTTGCGGGGCTCGAAACGCACCGCTCGGACCTTGCGCCCGAACCCGCGAACTGGAGCGAAAACGGCTCGCCCTGCATTCGGGACTGGCTCGCGGCGCGCGTCCAAGCCGAGCCGAAAGAGCCCGGCGTCCTGCTGATCCGCGCGCGGCGCTTCGGCAACCGCCCGCTCGAAGCCCTCGTGAACGGCGAGCCCGCCGCGGTGCATTCCGCCAACGGCTACGCCTTCGCGGTCGAGGTGCCGGCCGGACGCGTCTCGGTCGAGCTCCGCGTGAAGTTCCCGGGCCGCGCCCTCGCGGTCGGCATCGCCGGCGCCGCCGCCTTCGTCCTGCTCCTCGTCCTCTGGCTCCGCACCGCCCGCAAGGAAGACGCCGCATGAACGCAACCGATCCTCTCGCCGCCGAGGCCGAATCCTTCGGCGTCCCCTACGTCCCGCGCGTCGGCGCGGAGCTCTTCGATCCCGCGCTGATCGCGGCGGTCCCCGTCACGTGGGCGCGCGAGCAGGCCGTGCTGCCCGCGCGCCTGCCGGACGGCCGCGCGGTGCTGCTCATGCCCGGCACGGCCGCGCTCGGCCTCGTCCAGCAGGCCTCTCTGGCCGCGGGCGTTTCGCTCGAGCCCGCCTTCGCCCCGCGCGCCGAGATCCTGCGCGCCGTCGACGAAGCCTGGTTCGCCGGCAAGGCCCGCGCAGAAAAGCCGGCCCCGGCCGGGAGCACGGAGGACGCAAAGACCGCCGCCCCCGACTCGTCACTCGTCACTCGTCACTCGTCGCTCTCGGGTGCGGCCGCCCCGGCGGCCGCACCCGGTCTCGACCTGCTCCTCGACAGCGCCGAGCCCGTCGCCCGCTTCCTCAACGACACGCTGCTGGAGGCGATCCGCCGCGGCGCCTCCGACGTGCACTTCGACCCCGCGCCGGACGGCGGCGCGCGCGTGCGCTTCCGGCTCTCCGGGCGCCTCTACGACCAGCCGGGCCCGCCGCGCGGCCTCGCCGCGCAGCTCGTCTCGCGCGTGAAGGTCCTCGCCGGCATGGACATCGCCGAGCACCGCCTGCCGCAGGACGGCATGACGCAGGTCCGCGCCGGCGGCGGCCGCGCGGTCGACATCCGCGTCTCGACGATTCCCGTCGCGGACGGCGAGCGCGTCGTGATGCGCCTCCTCAACCGCGACGACTCGCTCCTGCCGCTCGCCGACCTCGGCATGCCGGACGACGTCCGCGCCGGCTTCGAGGCGCTGCTCGCCGCGCCGAACGGCATCGTCGTCGTCTCCGGCCCGACGGGCTCCGGCAAGACCACGACGCTCTATTCCGCGCTCGGCACGCTCGACGCCACGCGCCGCAACGTGATGACGATCGAGGACCCGGTCGAATACCGGCTGCCCGGCATCGCGCAGATCCAGGTCGCGCCGAAGATCGGCCTCACGTTCGCGAGCGGCCTGCGGCACGTCCTGCGCCAGGACCCGGACGTCGTGCTCGTCGGAGAAACGCGCGACGCGGAGACGGCCGAGATCGCCGTCCGCGCCTCGCTCACCGGCCACCTCGTCTTCACGACGCTTCACACGAACGACGCGCCCTCCGCGGTGATGCGCCTCGTGGACATGGGCGTGGAGCCCTACCTGCTCGCCTCGTGCCTGCGCGGCGTCCTGGCGCAGCGGCTCGTCCGCCGGGCCTGTCCCCGCTGCGCGCGGATGCTGCCGTTCGGCGATCCGTCCGTCCTCCCCTCCGAGGAGGCCGTCGCCCGCGCCGCGGGCGCGCCCGGCGTGCTGCGGGCCGTCGGCTGCGACCGCTGCCTCGAGGGCTACGTCGGCCGCGTCGGCGTCTTCGAGCTGCTGCCGTGCGGCGGCGCCGTCGCAGAGGCGGTCCACGCCGGCCGCCTCGCCGCGGACGACCTGCGCGCCGCCGCGTCCGCCGCCGGCGCCTTCCGCCCGATGTCGGACGACGCCGCGCGCAAGCTCCGCGACCGCGTCACCACCCCCGCCGAAGTTCTCGCCGCCCTCGGCGGACTGTAGGCCTTTCTACGCCTCGTCCGGCGCTGCAAGAATGGCGTCGAGGCGCGCGAGCTCGTCGGCGGCGAAGGCGGGGCCGTCGAGGGCTTCGAGGCTCGAAAGCAGCTGCTCCGGCCGGCTGGCGCCGACGATGACGGACGAGACCTCGGGGCGGCGCAGCAGCCAGGCGAGCGACATCGCGGCGAGCGTCTGCCCGCGCTCGCGGGCGAAAGCGTCGAGCCGCGACACGCGCGCGAGCAGCGCGGGCGTGAGGCTGTCGGCGCGCAGGAAGGCGTTGCGCGAGGCGCGGCTGCCCGCGGGGACGCCGTGCAGGTAGCGGTCGGTGAGGACGCCCTGCGCGAGCGGCGAGAAGACGATCGTGCCGGCGCCGGCCTCCGCGGCCGCGGCGAGCCAGCCCTCCGTCTCCGCGCGGCGGTCGAGCAGGTTGTGGCGCACCTGGTGCAGGAGCATCGGCGTGCCGTTCGCGCGCAGGATCGCGGCCGCGCGGCGGACGCCCGCCGCGTCGTAGTTCGACACGGCCGCGTAGAGCGCCTTGCCGCGGCGGACGGCGTCCGAGACCGCGCCCATCGATTCCTCGAGCGGCGTCTCCGGGTCGGGCCTGTGGTGGTAGAAGACGTCGACGTACTCGAGCCCGAGCCGGCGGAGGCTCTGGTCGAGGCTCGCGAGCAGGTACTTGCGCGAACCGTGGTCGCCGTAGGGGCCGGGCCACATGCCGTAGCCGGCCTTGGTGGAGATCACGAGCTCGTCGCGGTGGGCCTTGAGGTCGGTCGCGAGGATGCGCCCGAAGTTCGTCTCGGCCGAACCGGGCGGCGGCCCGTAGTTGTTCGCCAGGTCGAAGTGCGTGACGCCGCGGTCGAACGCCGCGAGCACCATCCGGCGCATCGTCTCGAAGTCGTCGCCGCCGCCGAAGTTGTGCCAGAGGCCGAGTGATATCTCCGGCAGGCGGAGTCCGCTCGCGCCGCAGCGGCGGTACTTCATCTTGTCGTAACGGTCGGGGGAGGGTTCGCAGTCCATTGTTTTCGTGACGGGGTTGTTGGCGGAATCGTACCACGGGCCTCCGGCCGCATGCAAGCGAAAACCGCAAGTCGGTCCGCCGCCGCCCGTGAAGCCTGTCCCCGCGAAGTTCCCCATACAGCGCGCGGACGCGGCGCTCGAGCTCGTCGTCGGGGACAGGCTCGCGCGGCGGGACGCGGACGAGCAGGTGGAAGTGGTTGCCCATTAGGGCGAAGTCGAGTAGCTCGACGCCGCTGAAGGCGGCGGCACGGCGCAGTAGCGCGAGGGCGAAGTCCTCGCGGCCGCGCAGGAAGAACTCCCGGTTGGCGCAGCGGTTCGTGACGTGGTAGCATGCGCCGGGACGGACGATTCGTGGTTTTCTCATGGTGTCTCTCCTTGTTTTCGAAGCCTGTCCCCGGTGAATTCCGGGGCGGCGTGGCGGGAATACTTCCCGCGCACAAGGAGAAACTAGCAAAAATCAAGTGCAAAAAGGTTTCACGGTGTGAAACATTTTCGAGGGGACAGGCTTCGAAAAATCATGGGGACGGACTTTGCGGGACCAGTAGAAAACCGGCTTTGCGGACCGAAAACGGATGGAGCGGGCGGGCGACTTCCGTCGCCCGCCCGCTCCGTGGCGGTTCCGTCCCGCGCCCTAGACCTCGAAGGTGTTGCCCTTCGGCGGCTCGTCCTCCTTCGCGCGGGCGGCGTAGTCGCCGGCCGGGAAGATGGCGTTCAGGACGATGCCCGCGAGCGACGCGAGCGCGAGCGGCGTGAGCGTCGCGTGGAACCGGCCGACCGAAATCGGGAGTGTCACGCCGCCGAGCGCGGTGACGAGGATCACCGCCGCGATGATCAGGTTGCGGCTCTTCGAGAAGTCCACGTGGTTCTCGACGAGGTTGCGGATGCCGACCGCCGAGATCATGCCGTAGAGCACGAACGAGATGCCGCCCACGATCGGGCCGGGGATCGTCGCGATGAGCGCCGCGAACTTCGGGCAGAACGAGAGCAGGATCGCGAAGACCGCCGCGATGCGGACGACGACCGGGTTGAAGACGCGCGA
>CADBEF010000202.1 GCA_902793555.1 uncultured bacterium
CGCGCTTGAAGAGGCAGCCCGCGTCGCCGTGGTCGAGGACGACGTTGCCGATGTCGGTCGCCGAGCCGGTCTCCGCGCGCCAGAGGCCGTCCGGCTCGCGCCGCCACGATCCGGGCGCGCTCCGGTCGAGGCTCGGCTGGATGATCGGCGCGGGGCCCTCGCCCCACGCGCCGTAGCGGACGGGATGCCCGGGGACGCCGGAGCGCACGCGCAGCTGCCCGCGCCAGACGCCGCCGCGCTTGAAGAGCACGGTCGTACCGGGCGCGAGCTCCGCCGCGTTCACCTCGTCGAGCGACGTGCCTTCGTCGATCCGCCAGACGCGGTCCGACGGCGCGCGCCCGTAGGCGGCCTCCGCCTCGGCGCGCGCCTCGTCGGGGAGCCGCCCCGCCGGGGACTTCGCGATCCCGTCCTCGACGACCACGGCTGCCGGCGCGGCGGGGGCCGGAGCCTTCGAGGGGGCGGGGAGCAGGCGCGCGCGGAGCGCGGCGGGCGTGGCGCGGTAGTCGTCGATCTTCAGGAAGGGAAAACCGGCCAGGAGAACGGATTCGTCGTTGCCGCCGGGGCCGTAGTCGTCGCCGACGTAGAGGACGTCCTCTTTCGCGAGGCCGCGCGCCTCGCAGAGGCGGGAGAGCGCGTAGGCCTTGTCGAACGGCGCGGGCGCCATGTCGAAGGACGACGACCCGCCGACGAAGACCTTGAAGTCGGGGAAGAGCGCGCAGACCTCCGCGTAGAGCGCGCGGCGTTTGGCGCGGTCGGGGTCGAACGCGAGCTTGTCGGCGGCGGCGGCCTTCGTGCCGAGGAGCGCGAACGTGACGACGCCCGAGTCGTGGAACTCGACGCTGTCGCCCGCGAAGTCCGTCAGGCCGTGCTTTGCGCGAAAGCCGTTCGCGCGGCGCAGGACGCCCTCGCGGTCGCACGGGCGGCGCTCGTCGAAGACGGCGCGGTGCGACCGCGCGGCGGGGTCCCATTCGGCGTACTGCATGCCGTAGTTGCCGAGGATGTCGATGGGGTACCCCTCCATCTGCCCGGCGATGCGCGCGCAGCTGCCGGCGCCGACTATCAGGAGCGCGTAGCCGCGCCCGCGGAGCGCGTCGAGCGTGGCGCGGATATCGGGCGACATCGGCGACTTGTGCTGCGTGAGCGTGCCGTCGAGGTCGAATGCGACGAGTCGGGTCATGGGTGGGCCTCCTGGAGCGGGGGTGCCGGCCAGTCCGCGGCGAGGCCGCGCATGAACCCGGCGAACGAGGCGATCGCGATCCCGGGTTCCTCGATTTCGGGATGCCAGCGCTTCTCCCACTCGAGCGTGAACCATCCGTCGTAGCCGACGGCGGCGAGGGCGTTCCGGATCGCGGCCAGCGGCACGTCGCCGAGGCCCGGCAGGCAGAACCGGCGCTTCCCGTCCGGAAGCGGGCGCGAGTCCTTCCAGTGCGTGTTGCGGACGAACGGGGAGAGATTGCGCGCGGAGGTTTCCGGCGCCTCGCCCCGGGCGGCCCAGGGGTGGTGCACGTCCCAGAGCAGCGCGACGCCCTCCGGCCGGCCCGCCGCGTCGAAGGCCGCGCGCAGCTTCGCGGTGTCCGTCCAGTCGTCGTGGGTCTCGACGAGGAATTCGATCCCGGCGTCCCGGGCGATCTGCCCGGCCGCGACGAGCGTCCCGGCCGCGTCCGCGACGGGATCCGCGAGGCCGCCGGCCGCTCCGCCGAAGATGCGGACCTGGCGGCATCCGAGCGGGGCGCACAGGTCGGCGTAGCGGCGCATCGCGTCGAGTTCGGCCGCGCGGGCGGCCGCGTCGGGGGCGGACATCTTCGCGCCGCTGCCCAGGCAGGAGACGGCGAGCCCGGCGTCGCGGACGCGCGCGGCCGTTTCGCGCAACGCGTCGCCGCGGAAGGCCGGGCTGGCGGGAAGCTCCACGTCGCCGAGGTAGCCGCGGAAGTCGATCGCGTCGTAGCCGTTCGCGACGGCGGCGCCCACGATGCGCGCGACGTCCCATTCCGGGCACGCGAGGGTCGTGAAGGAGAGCTTGGGCTTCATGCGGGGGGATCATACCACAACGCCCCCGCGGAATCCACCGCGGGCGCCGGCGCGCGCCCCGCTCCCGGGGAGGTCACCGGGCCAGGTCGGACTTGGCCTTGAGGAAGGTCGCCACGCGGTCGCGGAAGGCGCGCGCGACGGGGTAGGAGCGGTCGTCGTAGGCGGCGCGGAAGTCCTCCAGCGCGCGCTTCTGCTCGGACGTGAGCCGTGACGGGATTTCGACGACGATGCGCGCGAGCAGGTCGCCCGTGCCGTGCCCGTTGACGATCGGGCACCCCTTGCCGCGCAGGCGGAAGACCTTTCCGTCCGGCGTGCCGGGCGCGAGCTTGATGCGCGCGGAGCCGTCGGGCGTGGGGACCTCGACGTCTCCGCCGAGCGCGGCGGTGTCGGGCGTCACGGGCACGGTGACGAGCAGGTCGTCGCCCTGCCGCTCGAACAGGTCGCTCTCGCGCACGTGGATCACGACGTGCAGGTCGCCGGGCCGGCCGCCGCGCGTCCCGCCTTCGCCGTGGCCCGCGAGGCGCATCCGCGTGCCGGTTTCGACGCCTTTCGGGATGCGCAGCGAAACGGTCGAGCGCTCCTTCACGCGCCCGGCGCCGCCGCACGCCTTGCAGGGCGAGCGAACGACGCTGCCCGCGCCGCGGCAGACGGGGCAGGGCTGCCGCATCTGGAAGAAGCCCTGGCGCGTGACGACGTAGCCCGAGCCGCCGCACTGCTTGCACGTCTCGCGCGAGGTGCCGGCCGCGGCGCCGGTCCCGTGGCATTCCGGGCAGTCCTTTTCGAGCGGGAGCTCGAGCTCCTTGGTGGTGCCGAAGAGCGCTTCCTCGAAGTCGATTTCCAGGTCGTAGCGCAGGTCGTTGCCGTCCTGCGGGCCGTTCGGGTCGGCCGCCTCGCCGCCGCCGCCGAAGATGTCGAAGATCGACCCGCGCCGGCGGCGCCCGCCGCCGCCCATCGCGCCGTTGAAGAGTTGCGAAAGGATGTCGTTGAGGTCCGCGCCGTGCGTGAAGTCGCGGTCGAAGTCGAACCCGCCGGGCCCGAACTGCGACTTGACGCCCTCCGGGCCGAACTGGTCGTAGCGCTGGCGCTTGGCCGGGTCCGAGAGCACCTCGTAGGCCTCGGAGCCCTTCTTGAACATCTCCTCGGCCTTCTTGTCCCCCGGATTGCGGTCCGGGTGGTACTTCATCGCGAACTTGCGGTAGGCCTTCTTGATGTCGTCCGCCGACGCCTTCTTCGAGACGCCGAGCAGCGCGTAGTAGTCGGTTTCGTCGGCCATGGCCTACTCCTTGGCGGGTTCGGCCGCCGGCGCGGGCGCGGCCGCGTCCGGGTCGGCCTCCACGACGACCTGCGCGGCGCGCAGGACCTTGCCGCCGAGCTCGTACCCCCGGCGGATCTGGAAGACGACGGCGCCGGGCTCGGCCTTGCCGGTCGCGAGCGTGCTCACGGCCTCGGCCTTCGTCGGGTCGAGCGGCTTGCCGACGGGGTCCTCGAGCGGCTTGGCGCCGAATTTCTCGAGCGCCTGCAGGAAGCTCTTCCGGACGATCTCGAAGCCGTCGAGCCAGGGTTTGGCCGCCTCGTCGGACGCCTTGTCCGCGAGCGCGGCGAGCGCCTGGTCGGTCTGGTCGAGCACGGGCAGCAGCGCCTCGATCAGGTCCGCGTTGGCCTGGCGGATCCAGTCCGCGCGGTCGCGCGCCTGGCGCTTGCGGTAGTTGTCGAAGTCGGCCTGGAGGCGCAGCAGACGGTCCTTGAGGCGCGCGAGCTCCTCCGCGGCGTCCGGCGCGGGCGGCGGGGCGTCCGGCGCGGGCTCCTCCAGGAGGATGTCGCCGTCCGCGGCGGGGCGCGGCGCGCCGGCCGCGAAGCGCGCGGCGAGCGACGCGGCGTCGTGCGCGAAGGCGGGGTCGATCTCGATCTTGTGCAACGGGTAGCCGCGCCCGTCGAGCGGGACCTCGACGCCGGCGGCGCGCAGCCAGCGCGCCCACTTGCGCGAGAGGTCCGCGCGGCACGTCGCGGGCGAGTCGCTGCCCTCGGCGTTCTTCACGGGCGAGAACTCCTCCTCGCGGTCGAAGGCGACGTTGCAGACCGTCTTGGCGTCCGCGAGGCAGTCGAAGATGAACTTCTCGAACTTGTAGGCGTTCGGCGCGGCGGGCTTGACGGTCTTTCCGTGCGCGTCCACGTGCGGCACCTTCTTGTGGGCGACGTGCAGCGGCAGACCCGCGGCGGCCTCGCGCCCGAGGAAGGCGCGCGAGAAGACGTGGATCGCGACCGAGCCGTACTTCCAGCGCAGCTCGCCGTCGGGCAGGCGCTCGTTCTTCTGCTCGTCCGTGAACTCGGTGTACTCGACGATCTCCGTGCGGCCGCCGCGCTCGACGACGACGCCGAGCCCCTCCTGCGGGTCGCGCTTGGCGCAGACCTTGATCGAGACGTCCGCGCCCTGCGAGACGTGCCAGCCGACGAACGCCGGGTCGGCGACCTCGACCATCGGGTTGTCGACCTGGAAGTAGAAGACAGACGCGACGCCGCGGCGCTCCATGTCCGCGAGCGCGCCCGAGCGGTCGAGCGCGGCGAGCATGCCGCCGTGGCCGTCGGGGCCCAGGAAGACGTGGCCGGGGGCGTCCAGGACGATCTTCCCGTCCGGGTCGAGCGCGGGCCACATCGCCTGCGTGAAGAAGAAGACGTCCCCGCGCGGGAGGCCGAAGTAGGCGTTCTCCTCGAAGAACGCGCGCGTCGCCGCGTCGTTCGTCTTGCTCGTCATCACGTAGAACGGGACGGGCTTGCCGTACTCGCGGGCGAGGGCGAGGAGCTTGCGCGCGTGGAAACGGAAGAGCGGCGCGTCCGTCACGGGGCCGACCGGGTAGCAGCCCTTCGGGCCGTCGAAGCCCAGGCGCGAGCCCTGGCCGCCCGCGACGACGATCGCGCCGACGCGGCCGGCGCGCAGCTCCGCTTCGCCCGCGGCGCGCGCCTTCGCGAGGTCGTCCCCCGCGAGCTCCGCGACCGGCGCGGGCTCCATCGGCGCGGCGGCGTCC
>CADBEF010000203.1 GCA_902793555.1 uncultured bacterium
CGCCTTCGTCCTCGCCGCCCGTGCTGCCGTTATCCGAATCGGCCAGAAGGCCGTTAAGGATCTCCTCTGCTTCCGAGAGAAGGCCAAGCGCCTTGCGCATCTGGTCTTCGTCGGATTTGGAATTGCGCCGTCCGGCCTTGTCGCCGTCGGCTTTCTCGCTGGTTTTCGTGGATGCGGCGTTGCCCGCCTTGATTTCCTCGACGGTCGCATGCTGGTTCGCCGGGATCTGAACCAGCGACACTTCGAAAAGTTCCAGCTTGCGAAGCTCGTTGGCCTTCACGCCGTTTTCCAGCGTGATTTCGCCCGCTTCCATAACGTCGAACGCGAAGCTGAACTGGTAAACGCGCCCCTCGCGAACCAGCTTCCGGACGTATTGCGCTTTCTCGTTGTCTGCGTCGAACTCGGCGGTCACGAGCAAGCCGCGTTCGTCTTCCTCGGCCTTGACAACGCGCCCGATGTTGTATTCGGGATCCATCGCGTTATGCCCGTAGAGCAGGGGAATGTACTTGCCTTGCTCGTTAAGCGCCTTCCAGCGTTCCAGCGTGTCGGCGAACGCGCCCGGTGCCACGACATCGCCGTAGCAGTCCGGTTCGCGGTCGAACGTCGATGCGTAGCCGGTGACGTAGCCGGGGTCGTCCGAGACGCAGATCTCCGCGACGATCCCCGGCGCGGCCTGCACCTTCGAGGCGAGGACGAGCGCCTCGCGGAAGTGGTCCTTCGCGCCGGCGTCGGCCGCGGCCGGCTCCGCGGCGTCCATCCGCGTGGCGCGGACGCCGCGGGCGCGGTCGGGCTCGAGGCGCTCGAGGGTGTCGGCGTCGAGGAGCATCGCGCCGCGCATGGCGTAGGTTTCGCGGAAGAGGGCCATGATCTCGGGGACGCGCGAGACGCCGTCCGCGGCGAGCAGCTCCGCGGCGCGGGCCATCCCCTCGGCGGCGGTGGCCGTGCGCTCGAGGGCGACGGGCAGCGCGGGGATGCGCAGGATGTCGCCGGCGGGTTCGACGCGGAGATGGATTTCGTCCGGCTCGCCCTTCGGGTGGGCGAGCGCGCGGGCGCCGAGGGCCGCGAGCGCGGCGGGGACGCCCGCGGCGGGGACGACGCGCTCGGCGCCGGAGACGTGCGCGCCGCCGGCGGACGCGCGCATCTTGACGCAGAAGAGGGGAGGGGAGTCCATGGTGCGCGGGGCGGGCTATTCGTGGAAGTCCGGGTCGTCGGGCGGCGGGCCGGGCGGGAGCTCGCAGACGGCGCGGATCGCCTCGCAGATGCGGTCGAGGTCGGCGTCGGCCGCGACGAAGGGCGGGATGGAGTAGACGAAGTTCGCGAAGGGGCGGAGCCACACGCCGGTCCCGAGGATGACGCGGCGGACGTCCTCCGGGCGCGGCATCGCGCGCAGCTCGGCGACGCCGACGGCGCCGAGGACGCGGACGTCGGCGACGGTCGGGAGCGCCTTGAGCGGCGCGAGGCCGGCGCGGAAGCGCGCCTCTACGCGGCGCGCTTCCGCGGCGCAGTCGCCGGCGGCGAAGAGGTCGAGCGAGGCGCACCCCGCCGCGCAGGCGAGCGGGTTCGCCATGTAGGTCGGGCCGTGCATGAAGGCGGAGGGGCGGCCGCGCGAGACCGTCTCCGCGACGCGCTCCGAGGCGATCGTCGCGGCGAGCGTGAGGTGGCCGCCCGTGAGCGCCTTGCCGACGCAGAGGATGTCGGGCGTCGCGGCGCCGGGGCCGGCGTGCTCGTGCGCCCAGCGCGGGCCGGTGCGGTGGAGGCCCGCGGCGATCTCGTCGAAGACGAGCAGGATGCCGCGCTCGTCGCAGAGGCGGCGCATCTCGGCGAGGTAGCGCGGGTGGTAGAACCACATCGCGTTGGCGGCCTGGAAGACGGGCTCGCAGATCATCGCGGCGATCTCGTCGCCGTGCTCCTCCACGACGCGGAGCATTGAGTCGAAGTCCGACGCTTCCCACGCCGCGCCGAAGCGCGTGCGGGGCTTCGCCGCGAAGAAGTGGCGCGGCAAGATCCCGCGGAAGAGCGCGTGCATGCCGTCGGGGTCCGAGAGCGCCATCGCGCAGCAGGTGTCGCCGTGGTAGCCGCCCTCGAGCGCGACGAGCCTGCAGCGCTCCGGACGCCCGGCGGCGCGCTGGTACTGCACCGCCATCTTCGCGGCGACCTCGACGGCGATGGAGCCGGAGTCGGCGAAGAAGACGCGGTCGAGGCCGGGCGGCGCGATTCCGGCGAGGCGGCGCGCGAGCTCGACGGCGGGTTCGTGCGTGAAGCCGCCGAACATCACGTGAGACATCCGCTCCGACTGGCGCCGGACCGCCTCGACGATCGCCGGATGGTTGTGGCCGTGCGCGACGCACCACCACGACGCGACGGCGTCGATCAGCTCCGTTCCGTCCGCGAGCACAATGCGGACGCCATGGGCACGGTCTGCGAGGAAGACCGGCGGCGCGGCTTCCCCGATCGTCGCGTAGGGGTGCCAGACGTGCCGGCGGTCGTAGGCGAGAAGTTCTTCGGCGTTCATGCGAAAAGGGAGGGCGGGAAAAGCGGGGAGAAGTCGACGCCCGGCGGCGGCGCGCCGGCGGGCGTCCACGGGACGCGGACGAGGACCTCGGGGAAGCCGAGGCGGCGCAGGTGGCGCAGCGTCTCGGCGCGCGCGTCCTCGTCGATCGCGGGGTCGGCGCCGGGGTGGCCGTTCCAGACGACGCCGGCGACGCGCATCCGGCGCGCCGAGGCCGCCTCGAGGGAGAGGATCGTGTGGTTGATCGAGCCGAGGCGCCCGCAGGAGACGAGCACGAGCGGCCAGCCGCGCGCGGCGGCGAAGTCGGCGGCGAGGAGGTCTCCCGCGAGCGGGACGAGCATTCCGCCCGCGCCCTCGACGAGAACGGCGCGGCGGCGGCGCGCGCACTCCGCCACGGCGCGTTCGATCGCGCCGAGGTCGACCGCGCGGCCCTCGAGGCGCGCGGCGAGCGCGGCCGACGCGGGGAACCGGAAGATCTGCGGCGCGGTGAGGCCCTCCTCGTCCTCCGGCAGGCGCGGCATCCCGGCGATCGCGCGGTGGGCGTCGAGGTCCTCCGAAAAGCCGTCGCATCCCGTCTGCACCATCTTCACGGTGCAGTGGTCCACGCCCCGCGAGCGGAGGAAGCGCGACATCAGGCCGGTGGCGACGGTCTTGCCGACACCGGTGTCGATGCCGGACACGAAGAAGACGCTGCCCATGGCGCTAGCGGACCGGGAAGTCGAAGTAGGTGTCGGGATAGGGCTCGTCCTCGAGCGTGAAGTGCCACCACTCCTCGGCGAGGGGCTTGAAGCCGTGGGAGAGCATGATCTCGCGCAGGAGCATCCGGTTGGCCAGCTGCGCCGCCGTGACGCCCTTGTAGTCCGGGTGGGACTCCTTGCCGAACCAGTCGAAGGTGCCGCCCATGTCGACCTCCTTCTCGGTCTTCATGTCGAAGAGCGTCAGGTCGACGGTGCTGCCGCGGCTGTGGCCGGACTTCTCCGCGATGTAGCCCTGGTCGAAGAGGACCGACTTGTCGAGGTTCGGGTAGAAGTAGGGCTTCATCCGGACGTCTCCGACGTCCTTCGCCCACCGCATGAAGTGCGAGACCGCGCGCTGCGGGCGGTAGGCGTCGTAGATCTTGAGCCGGTAGCCGCGGGCGACGCAGTCGTCGCTCGCCGCCTTGAGCGCGGCCGCGGCTTCCTTCGTGAGATACGCGACGGGGCGCTCGTAGCCGTCCACGCGGTCCCCGACGAAGTTGTAGGTCGAGTAGTAGCGGATTTCCAGGATGGCGTCCGGAACGGCCTCGGCGAGCGGGACGAACCCGTCGTCGCATTTCGCCGCGTCCAGGTGCGCGCATCCGGCCAGCAGGGCCGTCAGGAGGGCGGCGATCGCGCCGGCCCAGGTCGTCTTTGCGTTCTTCATCGTGGTGTTCCCCGTCAGGAGCGGTCTACCGGATGAAGTGCATCGGCGCCCACGGCTCCGGCGCCGGGCGCGGGACGGCGCCGGCGGCGGCGCTCTTGAGCAACCACGCGAGGTTGCGGGCGAGCGTGCGCATCGTCTGCATGCCCTCGGTGTCCTTTGCGGCCTCGCCCGCCTCGCGGCCGTAGGCGATGTTCCAGTACTGCGAGCCGACGACGGTGCAGCTCAGCATCTGGAAGGGCAGGTTCAGGCACTGGAACGCGGCCGTCGCGCCGCCGCGCCGGCAGATGGCGACCGTGGCGACGGGCTTGCCCGCGACGGCGGACGAGGCGGAGAAGAGCGCGCGCTGCAGGAGCGCGAGCAGCGCGCCGTTCGGCTGTCCGTAGTAAACGGGCGAGCCGACGACGACCGCGTCGGCCTCCGCCATCTTCGCGGCGAGGGCGTTGGCCGCGTCGTCGTCGAAGACGCAGCGGCCGGCCTCGCGGCACTTGCCGCAGGCGATGCAGCCGCGGACGGGCTTGGCGCCGATCCAGAAGGCTTCGGTCTCGACGCCCTCCGCCTGCAGGGTCTTGGCGATCTCGGCGAGGGCGGTGGCGGTGTTGCCCTGCTGGCGCGGGCTTCCGTTGACGAGGAGGGTTTTCATGGAACCGCATTCTAGCAGATTGCGCGGGGGAAGTCACGCCATCTTGCCCTGCGCGGCCCGGAAGACCCTACAGGCTCTCGCGGAAGAAGGCCGCGATGCGGTCGTGGGGGATGGCGCCGGCCACGTCGTCGTAGAGGTCGACGTGGGAGGCGCCCGGGACGATCAGCAGCTCCTTGTTGCCGACCTTGGCGCTCTCGCCCTTCACGGAGATGCCGGTCATCTTCTCGAAGGCGTATTCGCTGAAGTAGCGCGAATGCGCCTTCTCGCCGTGGATCAGCAGGACGGGCGTCGCGATCTCGTGCGCGTAGGAGAGCAGCGGCATGTTGAGGAAGGACTGGCAGCCGGTCACGTTCCAGCCGTCGTTCGAGTTGCCGCTGCGCGGGTGGTAGCCGCGCGCCGTCTTGTAGTAGGCGTGGTAGTCCTTCACGAACCACGGCGCGTCCTCGGGCAGCGGGTCGACCACGCCGCCGGCGCGCTTGTAGG
>CADBEF010000204.1 GCA_902793555.1 uncultured bacterium
CCGCAGATCGCGGACCCCGACCTCGTCCGCGCCGGCCAGCCCGTCTACCTCCCGATCCCCTCGGCGCGCTCCGAACCGGCTCCCTGACCCGCCCGCCCGTCCGCGGAGTGGCCTTCCGCGCCGTGGCGGGGTTTCGTTTCTTCGACTTGGCGACCTGTCGACCCGTCGACTTGGGCCAAGTCGGCAAGTCGCCGAGTCGCCAAGTCGCCTTTTGCGCCGTGGCGGGGTTCGCCCCCCCCCAATAGACGCGTTTCTGACGAAAATGTAAAGATTGACAAAAACTGGAAACATCGCTTTTCGGTTTTACGCGATATTGCCACTTCGTGCCGGCCCATCGCGCGCAACCGCGCGCGATGCGGCTGGCACGAAGTGTGCTACCACGTTTGTCGGGCAGCACGCCCAACACCAAGGAGACCCATCCCATGACGGAAGAAACGAAGAAAGCGACCGACTTCGGCGCCGACGTGTTCGGCGAGGAGGCGATCCGGACCTACCTCTCGAAGGAGACCGCGAAGAAGCTCCAGGCCACGATCCGCGAGGGCAAGCCGCTCGACCCGTCCATCGCCGGCGAGGTCGCCCACGGCATCCGCCACTGGGCGATGGACCGCGGCGCCACGCACTACACGCACTGGTTCCTGCCGATGACCGGCTCCACCGCCGAGAAGCACGACGCCTTCCTCGAGCTCAAGGACGGCGAGCCCGTGATGCAGTTCTCCGGCAAGAACCTCATCGTCGGCGAGCCCGACGCCTCCTCGTTCCCGAGCGGCGGCATCCGCTCCACGTTCGAGGCGCGCGGCTACACGGCGTGGGACGCCACCTCGCCCGCTTTCATCAAGCGCCACTCCAACGGCGCCACGCTCTGCATCCCCACCGCGTTCTGCGCCTACACGGGCGAGGCGCTCGACAAGAAGACGCCCCTCCTGCGCTCGATGCAGGCCCTCGACCGCTCGCTCAAGCGCCTGATGAGGCTCTTCGGCGTCGCCGAGGCCCACACCGGCTGCACGCTCGGCGCCGAGCAGGAGTACTTTCTCGTCGACAAGGAGTTCTGGAAGAAGCGCCCGGACCTCGTCCTCACCGGCCGCACCCTCTTCGGCGCGGCGTCCGCCAAGGGCCAGCAGCTCGAGGACCACTACTTCGGCACCGTCCCGGACCGCGTCCTCTCGTTCATGAACGACGTCGAGCGCGAGCTCTGGCGCCTCGGCATCCCCGCCAAGACGCGCCACAACGAGGTCGCGCCCGCGCAGTTCGAGCTCGCGCCGCAGTTCGAGGAGCTCAACCTCGCGATCGACCACAACATGCTCGTCATGGACGCCCTCCGCAACGTCGCCGAGAAGCACGGGCTCAAGTGCCTCCTGCACGAGAAGCCCTACGCCGGCGTGAACGGCTCCGGCAAGCACAACAACTGGTCGGTCGCCTATGGCGGGCGCAACCTCCTGGACCCCGGCACCAACCCCGCCGAGAACGCGCTCTTCCTCACGATGCTCTGCGCCGTGATCGAGGCCGTCGACAGGCACGCGGACCTGCTGCGCGCCTCCGTCGCCGGCGCCGGCAACGACCACCGCCTCGGCGCCAACGAGGCCCCGCCCGCCGTCATCTCGATCTACGTCGGCGACCAGCTCGCCGAGGTCCTCGACCGCCTCGAGAAGGGCGGCGGCGAGAAGGCCCGCACCGGCGACGCGATGAAGCTCGGCGTCGACACCCTCCCGGCGATCCCCAAGGACGCCACCGACCGCAACCGCACCTCGCCCTTCGCCTTCACCGGCAACAAGTTCGAGTTCCGCGCGCCCGGCTCCAGCATCTGCTGCTCCGGCCCGATGACCGTCCTCAACACGATCGTCGCCGAGGCCGTCGACCGCATCGCCGCCGAGCTCGAGAAGGCCAAGGTCGCCGGCAAGGCGAAGCCCGGCCAGCACACGCCCGCCTTCCACGTAGCCCTTCAGAGGATCCTGCAGGCCTCGCTCAAGGAGCACAAGCGCGTCGTCTTCAACGGCAACGGCTACGAGCCCGGCTGGCTCAAGGAGGCCGCCCGCCGCGGGCTCCCGAACGCGCCGGACACCCCCGCCGCCCTCGCCGCGCTCGCCAAGAAGGAGAACGCCGCGCTCTTCGAGAAGTACGGCGTGATGACGAGGCGCGAGCTCGCGAGCCGCCACGAGATCTTCCTGGAGGAATACGCCAAGAAGGTGCGCATCGAGGGCGCCTGCGCCCGCGACATCGCCGCGGAGATGGTCTTCCCGGCCGTCAAGGCCGAGTACCTGGAGACCGTCCAGGCGCTCGTCGGCTCCGAGAAGGCGGCGGCCGCCGCCGGCGCGACCGCGCTGCGCGCCAGCGCCGAGGAGCTCGGCGAGGGGCTCGACGGGCTCCGCGTCGGCATCCGCGCCCTGGAGGCGTCGCTCGCCGGCCCGGACGAGGCCGCGATCCTGGCCGACATGGCGTCCCTGCGCGCCACCGTCGACGCCCTCGAGCGCCGCGTCTCCTCGGCCCGCTGGCCCCTGCCTAAGTACCGGGACATGCTCTTCCTCTATTAGGGAAGTCCCCTCCGCGCGGGCGGCGGCTCCGCCGCGCCCGCGCGGAGCGGGCTTGGAACGCCGCCGCAGGCGGCTTCGAACCTGCGAACCCGCGAACCACCGAACCACCGAACCGTGAAACTCATCATCGCCTACATCCAGCCCGAGCGGCTGAACGCCGTCAAGCAGGCGCTCTTCGCCCGCGAGATCTACAAGATGTCCGTCACCAACGCGCTCGGGTGCGGGCAGCAGGGCGGCTACGTCCACATGTACCGCGGCGCCACCGAGGAGGTGACGCTGCACAAGAAGATGCGCCTCGCGATCGGCGTAAACGACGACTTCATCGAGAAGACCATCGAGGCCATCGTCGAGGGCGCCCGCACCGGCGACATCGGCGACGGCAAGATCTTCGTCCTCCCGATGGACGAATGCGTCCGCATCCGCACCGGCGAACGCGGCCCCGCCGCCATCGGGTAGCCCCTCGCGGGGCGCCGGGCGCAATTCGCGCCCGGCGCCCGCGACGGTCTGAGCTCGCCGCTTCGCGGCTCGGCTCCGCAAACGGGAGGCGCTATTTTTCCGCGTGACTTGCCGGGCAGGGTCTGCTAGACTTGGCGGCGCTGAGGGGGAAAACGCCATGTGCAAGCTCGACGAGATCCTCGCGCGCCGCGATGAAGTGAACGCTCTCGCCCGGAAGAACCGGGCGGGCCGGATGTTCGTCTTCGGCTCCTGCGCCCGCAAGGAGGAAACGCCGGAAAGCGACATCGACTTCCTTGCGGAATTCGAGCCGACGGCTTCGCTCATGAACCGCGCCGCGCTCGTGGTCGATCTGGAAGACCTGTTCGGCTGCGGGATCGACGTGGTTCCGGCCAAGTCCCTTGCCTCCAATCCGGCATTCGCAGCGAACGTGCGAAAGGATCTGGTGGCCGTATGACGTCCGACCTCGACCGAATCCATCACGTCTTGGACGCCATCGCGAGAATCAAGCGTTTCACGGCCGGCATGAACCGGGACTCGTTCGTGTCGGATCCGACCACAGCGGACGCCGTCGCCTACAACATCATGATCGTCGGCGAAGCGACGCGTTGCATCTCGGATGCGTTCAAAGAGGCCCATCCCGACGTGCCGTGGAAGCAGATTCGCGCCATGCGGAACATCCTCGTCCACGACTATGTCCGCACGGATGTCGACCAACTCTGGCTGGTCGTCGAAAACGATCTGGATGACCTAGCCGCGAAAATGACCGCGGCGAAAGAGTCCGCGTTCCCTCCACCCACCCGTTGAGCATTGCGCATTCCGCATTGCGCATTGAGGCCCACTCCGCCACCCAGCACCCGACTCTCCGAGAATGCCGCCGCGCGACTTTGCCGCGGGCGGCATTCGTCGTTTTCCGCTTCGAGCAAATTTCTTCGTGCTCTCTGCGTGAGAAAACAAACACGCACTCCATGTGTAAAGGGGCCCGCGGGCTCCTTTCGGGAAATGTAAGGGATTCCGAGCAAGGCGTGTGAAACCGCGCGGATTCCTTGCGTGGCACGGCGGTTGCTACCCGTGAGGTCCGGGGCGCCCGAGCGGGGCGAAGCCTCCGCTCGGACGCCCCGGACCCACACCGCAACACGCACATAAAATGACTCCCGAAATCGTCCAATCCAACCTGAACGTCGTCTGGACGCTCGTCGCCGGCATCCTCGTCTTCACGATGCAGGCGGGCTTCGCCCTGGTGGAGACCGGATTCACGCGCGCCAAGAACGCGGCGAACATCATGATGAAGAACCTGATGGACTTCGCCGCCGGCTCGCTCGCGTTCTACGTGCTCGGCGCCGCGCTGATGTTCGGCGCGACGAAGCTCGGAGGCGCCCTCGGCTGGGGCGGCTTCGGGATGCCCGGGCTCGCCGAGGGCGAGGGCTCCTGGAACTGGACCTTCCTCTTCTTCCAGACGATGTTCGCCGCGACCGCCGCGACGATCGTCTCGGGCGCCGTCGCCGAGCGCATCGAGTTCAAGAGCTACCTCATCTACTCGATCCTCGTCTCGGCGGTCGTCTACCCCGTGAGCGGCCACTGGATGTGGGGCGGCCTCGCGGGCGAGGGCTCCGCGGGCTGGCTCGAGGCGCTCGGCTTCCACGATTTCGCCGGCTCCACGGTCGTGCACTCCGTCGGCGGCTGGATCGCCCTCGCCGGCGCGATCGCGCTCGGCCCGCGCATCGGCAAGTACCACGCGAACGGCAAGCCGAACCCCATCCCCGGCCACAGCCTCGTCCTCGGCACGCTCGGCGTGTTCCTCCTGTGGATCGGGTGGTTCGGCTTCAACCCCGGCAGCTACACCGCGGGCGTCGCGTCCGTCGGCCGCGTCGCGATGACCACCAACCTCGCCGCGTGCGCCGGCACCGTCGCCGCGCTCGCGACCGCGTGGGCGATCATGGGCAAGCCCGACCTCACGATGGCGCTCAACGGCTCGCTCGCGGGCCTCGTCGCCATCACCGCGCCGTGCGACCTCGTGACC
>CADBEF010000205.1 GCA_902793555.1 uncultured bacterium
GTCGAAGTCGGCCGAGGTGTGCTTCTCGGTGATTTCGGGAAGCTTGGCGGTCGCCCAGTCCGAATCGTCGAAGTCCGGCTCGGCGGGGTCGTCGCCGGGATCGAGCGCGGGTAGCTTGTCCATCCACGCGGCGAGGTCGACCTTGAACTGCTCGGCGCCGCCGTTCTCCCACGCCTCCGCGACGGCGCGGCGCTCGCCGGCCTGCTTGCCGAAGTCGCCGCCGAGGGCCTCGGCGGCCTCGTAGGGAATCCAGGTCTTGATGGGCGAGCCGGACCAGGAGGCCTCGATGAGGCCGATCGGAACGTCGGGCATCGCCTCCTGCAACGCCTGCCCGAAGAAGTAGCCGACGGCGGAGAAGGACTTGGCGTGCGCGGGGTCGCAGGGCTTCCAGCCGTAGTCGTCCGGCAGGTCGCGCTGCGGCGAGAGTGCGGTGCGGTTGCGATCGTCGAAGAGGCGGATCCTCGGGTGCGTCTTCGTCTCGACGTCCTCCTTCCCGCGCGTGAGCCCCCAGCCGTAGTTCATGTCCATGTTCGACTGGCCGGAGCAAAGCCAGACATCGCCGAAGAGGATGTCCTCGGCGCGCGCGCCCGCGCCGTCCGGCGCGGACGCGGCGCCGAGGGCATGGGGGAGCTCGGCTGCGCCGAGCTCGTAAGGACCGCCAGCGGGATGCGGCGGAAGCTCGACGCGCCAGCGTCCATCCTCGCCGACCGTCGCCGTCATTTCGCATGGTTCCGCGTCCGACTCGTCCGCACGGACGAGTCGGACCGCGACCTTTGCCCCCGGCTCCGCGGTGCCCCAGATCGGGAGCGGCACGTCGCGCTGGAGGACGGCGTGGTCGCGGAACATCGGCGCGAGGGTGACCGGCGCGGCCGCGCTTGCGGCCGAGGCCGCAAGCGCGGCAATGACGAGCGCCGCTGCGCGGCGCAATGACATCGCGACGCTGCGCGTCGCGAATGACGGGCGGCGCTGCGCGCCGAATGACGGGGCCGCTTCGCGGCAATGACGGAGGACGGACGTGTTCAAGGTTGGTGGGATTTGTCAGTTTTCGAAAACGGGGGGACGGGATCAGAATTGCGAGCCGACGATGCGGTAGACGCGCGACCCGATCGTGCGCTCGGGGCCGCCGGAGGCCGGGCGGAAACAGACTTCGAAGCGGGCTGCGTAGGGGTGGACGAGGTCGCCCTCGCCAACGATGAACTCGAGCCCGTTGAACTGGGCGTCGCCGCCGGCGTGGTCTCGCGACGTCTTCTCGTCCAGCTCGTAGGGCGAGAGGGAATGCCCGGTCGTGACTTCGACCGCGCGAAGGCGGATGCGACCCGGCTCCGCCGTCCGGAGGAAGATCGCGGCGGCGTAGCAGCCCATCCCGTAGTCTCGAAGGCACAGCGCGGCGGCATCCGCGGAATCCGCGGGCAGCGCGGCGAAACCGATATCGGGCGCCTCGCTCTTTCCGACGGGTTCGGAGACGTCGAGGCCTTCCGGGATTTCGAGCCGGTCCGCGAAGCGGTCCCAGCGGTTTTGGGAATCGCGTCCCGACATGAATCCGATGAAGAGGAACGCGATGAAACACGGAATCCAGCTCGCAAACAGAAGCGCTGCCGCGCCGCCTCGGCGGCTGATCGCCGCGACGAACGGCGCCCCGGCGAGCACGAGGGCGGAAGCGGCCACGAGAATCTCGAAGGGGAACGAAATCCACTGCGAATGCGCCGGGGCGTTCCACGGCTCGGGAAACGCGACTCCGCGGACGCATTCGGCGACGAACCAGAGCAGCAACGCCGCGAGAAACGCGACGGGCGGAAGAACCCAGAGGAGTCGGGAACGGCGCGAGGGCTTCTGCATGATGTTCGGTTTGCCGGGGCTGCGGTGCGCCGCGCGGAGCGCGGCCGTTCAACGCCCTCGGCGACGGACGCGGGACGCGCCCCGCCGCCGAGGACTTGCGTGCTAGAAGGCGTAGTCGAGGCCGACGGTGAAGGCGAGGTATTCGTTCTCCATGCCGGCGCAGTCGGGCCCCTCCTCGGTTTCGCCGGAATCGTATTCCCGCTGGGAAAGGTCGCCCTGGTTGAGCGTGGCCTTCTGCCAGTCGACGCCGAAGGAGACGGTCGCGCGCTCGGCGACGTGCCAGTCGAGCGAGACGCCGGCGGCGTAGACGTTGGAATCGTAGTCGAACGAGTCGTGCGTGTCCTTTTCGGCGCCGATGTGGTTGTCGCGGTCGCGGCCCTTCCAGCCCGGCGCCCAGGAGGCGTAGGCGGAGAGGCCGAGCGAATCGGAGAGCTTCCATGAGCCGCCGAGGCCGACGTAGCCGAAGAAGAGGACCTGGCGGTAGTCGCCGACGTGGCCATTGTCATGCTTCCAGACGTGGCCGTTCTCGGTGTACCAGTAGTCGGTGCGGCCGTCGCAGGTCCACTTCCAGCGCTGCTCGCGCGCGCCGGCGAAGACGTAGCCCGTGGAATCCTCGGAGCGCCAGAGGTCGAAGGAGACGTTGGCGTCGAACAGCCAGGCGTCCGTGAGCTCCGTGTCGGAGCGGGAGTACTCGGTATGGGGGACGTGGTCGCCCGCCATCCAGTCCGTGTCGGAGCGGGAGTACTCGGTATGGGGGACGTGGTCGCCCGCCATCCAGTCGTAGTCCTTCATGTCGTAGTCGTCGGAGCCGCTGCCGCCGTACCAGACGCCGAGGTTGAGCGAAAGGCGGTCGTAGCGGACGGAGCCCGAGCCGCCGAGCATCGCGGCGGCCATGTCCCAGTCGAGCCGGGAGAGCTGGTGGCGGCGGTCTTTCGGGGGCGCGGAGGGGAATTCCTCCAGGTAGTCGGCCAGCTGCCCCTTCGGATGGAAGACGTGCTCGCGGGCCTCTCCGCCGACGAACGTCGTTCCGGCCGAGAGTCCGAAGGAGAGGGCGCCTTCCTTGAATGCGGCGACGGGCGCGGCGCGGAAGCCGGCCGCGCTTGCGGCCGAGGCCGCAAGCGCGGCCGCGGCGACGAGTGACAAGTGAGGGGTGACGAGTTTCTTCATGGCGTGGATGTCTGTGTTGCGTAGTAGCCGCCGGTCTTGCGGCTGCCGAGGTGTTCGATGCGGCCGGCGCGGACGAGCGCGCGGACGGCGCGCTCGACGGTGGCTCGGCTCGCCTTGACCGAGGCGAGGAAGAAGGGGACGCCGCGGCCGGGATGGTTGCGGACGAGACGAAGGATCCTGTCGTTTATTCCATCATTTATTCCATCAATCGGCTCATTGCCGGGGGCGAATACCGGATGGTTCAGGAAGTAGCGGGTCGTGGGGCCGTCGCCAGCCGGAACGATGGCGCCGACATCCACAAGTTCGGCAAGATCGCGCGTGGCCGTTGGCTTGGAGACCTTTGCCATCCGCGTCCACTTGGCGGCGGAGAGCCCCGCCTTCGCGCCGGTTTCGCCGTCCTCGAACATCCGGAGGACGACCTTGCGGGCGCGCTCGGAGAAGGCGGCCTCGTAGCGCGCGAGATAGTCGCGCTTGGCGGCGACGAACCGCGCGGCGGCGACGAATCCTTCGAGCAGCTCCGTGAGGACGGGGACGAAGAAGCCGGCCCAGGCGGTCCAGTCGAGCGTGCGGGAGGCGACGTTGAGTTCGTCGTAGTAGGCGCGGCGGTGGCGGAAAACGAGGGTCGAGACCGGTAGGGCGAGGGGATGCCCGAGACCTTCGGCGAGCACTTTCGCCACGAGGGCTCGCCCGATGCGGCCGTTGCCGTCCTCGAAGGGATGGATCGACTCGAAGTGGACGTGCAGGAAGGCGGCCTTGAGCGCGACGTCGGCCGATGTCGCGGCGGAGGCGGCGTTCCAGACGGAGACGAAGCGCGCGATCTCCTTCCGGACGCGCTCCGGGGGCGGCGCCTCGAAGCGCGTCTCGGACCGTCCGAAGCGGTCCACGCTCACGACGCGCACGGGGGCCTCGCGGAACGCGCCGGCACGGATGCCGCGGTCGTCGCCCTCGAGGAGCATGCCGTGCCACCGGCGCAGGAGCGCGGCGGAAATTGGGGCGTCCCAGTCCTCCCGCACGGCGAGGACCATCCGGGCGGCGCCCTCGGAGCGTGCGTCGCGGGCGGCCGTCGGCGCGGCGCCGGGGACGCCGAGCGCGCGGCAGATGGAGGACATCACGACGGCCTCGTCGACCTCGACCCCCTCGATGGCGCTCGTCGTGACGGCCTCCGAGGCGAGCGTGCGCGCGACGAAGAGCGGATCCTGCGGTTCGCGCAGCGCCGCCTTCGCCGCGCGGAAGGCGCGGGCGAACGCGGCGAGCTCGTCCTTGAGCGCGCCGCGGGCGAAGGAGAACGAAGGCCAGTCCTTCCGCTGCCAGTTGAAGAGGTCGCCGGGCATGAGGTGAGAGGTGGGAGGTGAGAGGTGAGAAGTTGGAGGTGAGAGGTGAGAGGTGGAGGGGCAACGCCCGGCGGGCCGGCGGCGGACAAGCCGCCGCGTCTCGCCGGACTTGCTATTCGAGCGTGATATCGGCGAGGGTGGAGACGCGGCGGATGGTCGCGTCGCCGAGGGCGTAGATGGTTCCTTCGCGGCGGAGGCCGTCGAAGGTCCAGATGCAGCCGCCGGGGACGGCGTCCTGCGGGTTCCAGCGCTCGGCGCCGTCCTCGATCCGGGGGAAGAGCTGGATCGAGTTCTTGACGGAGAAGGTCTCCGGCTTGACGTCTCCCTTGTAGTTGTCGAGGATGTCGCCGGAGGGCGCGGGCGTGGAGAAGTCCCAGCGCAGGCCGTCGTGCTGCGGGTGGAAGGGGTGTCGCAGGAGGGACGTGGCGCCGTCCGCCGCCACGTCGAACTTGAACAGGAGGTAGGGGAACTCGGTGTCGAACGACGCGTACGCGGATTCGATCACGGGCGTCTCGGTGGGGAGCACGGCGGAGGAGATGCGCAGCGCCTGCGGCGCCGTGGCGGGGGGTTCGGCCGCGCCGGCGTAGAGCCGGTAGGAGAAGTCGCCGGAGGCGTCCGTTTCGCCGGCGAGGACGACCCGCTGCAGGAGCCGGACGGTGCCCGCCGCGTCGACGTGGAACGGAAGGCGCAGCCGGAGGATGCCGCCCGACGCGGGCGTCTCGGCGAGGTTGCCGAGCCCGACGTGGTCCAGCGCCACGTCCGCCACCCAGAGCCCGGCGGGCCAGGCGTTCCGGGCGGCGCCGGTGCCGGAGGTCTCGGCGCGGAGCGGGACGATGGCCTTCATCGACGTGCCGCCGTCCAGGTCGCGGGCCTCGAGCAGCGCGCCGAACGGGACGCCGCGCGGAACGGTGGCCGGGACGGCGGCGCGGTCGAGCCCGAACGAGACGCGCCACGTCTCGCCCGCGGCGAGGCGCTTGCGCGCGATCTCGGCGTAGCCGGCGCCGACGGGGCGCCAGGCGGCGTTGGTGCGGGCGGCGTCCGCATCGCGCCAGCGGAGGAGCGCGGGGTCGAACGCGAAGCGCGGATCGAGCTGCGCGACGGCCGGTCGCAGCGCGAGCGCGACCGTCCGCGGCGCGCCGCCGTCGTTGCGGATCGAGAGCGTGCGGACCGTCGCGTTCGTGCCGAAGTCGAGGCCGTCGAAGGGCGAGACGAAGAGCGCGCCGGACCAGTCCGAGACCGCCGTCGAGCCGACGAGCAGCACCGCGCCGTCCGAGACCGTGTCGCCGGCGTAGAGCGGCAGGCGCGAGGGCGGGCTGCCGCGCGTCTTGCCGCCGATGCGCAGGAGCGATCCGCCCGCCAGGTCGGAGAATCCCGCGAGGTAGTCGGACGGCGCGACGGCCGCGTTGTCGTTCGTCGCCATCGAGAAGCCGAAGTAGTTCAGGACCTCGCCGCCCTCGCTGCGGTGCCACGTCGTGCGCGGCGCGGCGGGGACGCCGACGAGGGTCGTCCGGAACGTCCCGCCCGCGAGGTTCGTGTTGAAGCAGAGGCAGACGACGCCCGCGGGGATGCGCGAGACGGACGACGCCTCGCGGTAGTCGCGGTTCCACATGAGGATCGGCGACGAGACGAGGCCGTCCGTCCCGCCGTCCGCGTCGAACTGGCGCGTGGCGAGGAACGCGGCCGGGTCGTAGACGCCGACCGAGTCGACCGGCCAGTCCGCGAAGATCGCGGCGGCGTCCGCCTCGGGCGAGACCTCGACGTAGACCGCGTTCCAGCCGGGCTTGAGGGCGATGCTCTGCGCGGCGCATTGCGCGCTCGCGCGGGGCGCGAGCGCGCAGAGCGCCGCGCAGAGAATGAAGGGCGCGCCTGCGGCGCGAATGAAGGGCGACGGCGTTGCCGCCGAATGGAGGGCGCCGCCATGCGGCGAATAGTGGAAGGTTTGCATAAAGAGGCGATGTGGCGGATTCAGTTGCTTTCGGGTGTTTCAAGCGGATTCGGGGCCGAAGGCGCGGGCAAAGGCACGGGGTCCCAGCCGTAGTCTTTGGCGAACGTGGCGGAGAGGTTGTTTTTCGCGGCGTAGTCCGCGAGGTCCTGGAGGCGGGCGGCTTCGAGGACCTTGTCGTCGGCGACGAGCGCCATCCACGCCTGGTAGTGCTTTCCGAAGATGCGTTTGGCGCTCGGCGTGTATTCGGAGCCGTCGAGGACGGGGTCGAAGGAGACGACGGCGAGTGCACCGCCCGTTTCGCGCAGGTGCATGAGGCCCGGATGGTTCCCGCCGGAAACGAAATGGAACGTGTCGCCCTCGAGCCGGTAGTTGAACACGCGGAACTCGCCCCACGCGCGGACGTCGGACGGATCGGATTCGTCCGTCGCGACGATCCGCACGAAGGGGACGCAGTGCTCCCATTCCCCGCCGTAGTTCGGCGCGACCGATTCGCCCAGGTAGCGGGCGATGGCGTCGGCGACCGGCGACGACGAATGGATTTCCGCTATTTCCAGCACGAGTCCTTGCACCTTCGCCGCCTCGCAGCGTTTTGCTTCCTTGCTCTCCGCGTCGGTCATTCCGTTCCAGAAGTACGTGGCCCCGTGCAAGGCCAACAGCAGGACGCCTGTCGACAGAAGGAGCAGGAGAAGCAAAACCGGACGGACGGTTCGGGAATTCGTGCGCTTTTCTTCTTTCATCGGATGTCGGTCGTCGGGCGAGTTTGTTCATTTGCGCGGCGCGGTCGGGGCGAATCGCCATTCGCCGTTCTTCCTGGCGCCGATACGGACAAGACCGGTCTTGGTTTTCAGGGCGGCGACGATGCGTTGCGCCTGGCGCGGCGAAAGATCGAGCAGCGAGGCGAGACCCGCGGCCGAGAGGTTCGGATCCCGTTGGATGGCCAGCGCCGCGGTCGCCTCGGTCGCCGTGAGCGGCGTTCCGCGTTTTATTGCGACATCGGCCGGGCTTATTACGACATTTATTACGACATCCGCCGGCTTTTTCGCGACATCACCGCGCCGGTGGAGATCCTTGACGGCGTCCGAGACGGGCGTGCCGTATTCCCGTCCGATGCGCAGATGGCGGCTCCGCAGTTCGATGTCGTAACCGTAGACCAGGACCTTGAAGAACTCCTCGAGCGGAACCTGCGTCTTCTCGACGCCGAGACGCAGGTTCTCGTAGTTGGCCCGCACGAGCGCGTTCCGGAAGTACCAAAGCCCTTCGACCGCAGGTACTTGATGGCGAAGACGGCCGTGGCGCGCGTGTTCCCCTCGCGGAAGGGATGGATCTGCCAGATGCCCGAGACGAACGACGCGAAGTGCTCCACGAAGGCGTCTTCGGAGAGTCCCTTGTACTTGAACTTCGCCTCCTTGCCGAAATCGTATTCGAGCGACTTTTCGATGAAGAACGACGCCTCGTAGTGGACGGACTCCCCGTTCAGCACCCATTCCTTCTTCGTGAGATCGACTTGGCGGATCGTCCCGGCGTGGGGATACACGCCCTCGAAGATCTTGCCGTGGATGCCGATGAAGTATTCGGGGGAGAGACGGAAGGACGGCAGGTGGATGATCTGGTTGATGCGGGCGGCGACCTTGTCGGCCTCCCTTTCGTCCTCGGGGGCGTCGTGGCCGAGCTTCGTCTCGTAGTAGGCGTCGACGATCCGCCGCGCCTCGGCCGCCGTGATCTTCCCCTCGATGTTCCGCTTGGCGGTCTCGATCAGGGCGGCGGACGGCTTGAGCCCGTCGACGGCCTGGAGCCCGATGGCCGTCGCCCAGCCGTAGGCGCGTTCGCGCCGGCCGGGTTCGCGGGCTTCGTAGTACTGGCCGAAGTCGGGGTTCATGTCATGTTGGCGGGAGGGAGGGCGGGAAACGGGGGGCTAGTCGGCCGGGTCCGGGTCGCCGTCGACCTTCACGCGGAAGAAGGCGGCGGGGGCGGTGGCGGGGAGGAGGTAGACGGTCGCGGGCGCCGCGCCGGGCGTGGAGGGCCGGGTGATGACGTTGACCGGGGCGCCGTCCTCGGGGGCGAGGAAAACGGCGACGTCGCTCCACGTGCCGGTCGGCGCGTTCGCGGTCTGCACGACGTAGGCGCGGCCGGAGGCGGTGGGGAACGCCAGGCGGAACGATTCTTCGGCGGCGCCCCGCGCCGGCGCCGCGGCGGGCTCGAAGGCGGTGATGCGGAGCGAATCGGCCGCGTTGAAGGGATTTGTGCCGGCGAGCGCCTCGGCGATCGTGGGGACGCCGTCGCCGTCGTGGTCGTCGTTCGGGTCGAAGCTTCCATCCGGGCTCCAGAAGTCCGAATCCTCCCATTCCTGCGCGAGCCGGGCGTAGAGCGCATCGTCGATGCCGTCGCCGTCCATGTCCTCGCCGAGGACGATGTCCACCTCGCGCACGCCGCCGGGCTCGCCCACGACGGTCCCCTCGGCGCGGCCGGCGTCCACGACGACGCCGGACCAGACCTTGCGCGCATCGTCCTCGACGGCGATCGAGAGGACGGCGCCGGACTGCGAATAGCCCTCCGTCTCCCCGTCCGCGAGCGGGACCTGGAGCCGGTAGTTGCGGCGCGAGTCCGGACGGTAGAACGTTTCGCTCTTCGCGAGGAGGGTCCCCTTGGCGTCGCTCGCGGAGATCGTGGCGACGCGGTTCGTGTCGAACGCCGCGTGGGACGCGTCCATCACGCGCCCGAGGTAGGTGAACGGGTTCACGGCGGCCTGTTGCGCCCGTGCGCGGTGCGCGGGCGCGAAAGCAAGTAAAAAAGCGGCGGCGACAAGCGCCCCGCGGCCGTCGAACGGCAAGGGTCGGGATTTCATGGCGAGCCATTATACACGAAACCCGACCGCAGTGGTACAAAAAAACGCGGCCGGCTTCCACGGTCGGTCTTGTCCGGGGATGAAGTCGCCGCGCGGGACGCGGCCAGCCACCGCCTTCGGCGGCGGGAGAGCCCGCCCTCGGGGGCGGCGGCGCTAGCGCAGATCCTTCTCGCCGATCATGATCTCGTTGCCGATGCGGTTGCCGGTGTCGCCGTATTTCTCGTTGCCGAAGTTCCCCTCCAGCGGCGCGGACATGTAGTCGAGCACGTCCGTGATCCAGGCCCGCTCGTCCTCGTCCTCCGGCATGTGGTCGAGGATCCACGCCATGTTGTCGATCATCTTGTTGAGGCCCGCGCCGTCGAGGACGTTCCCCGCCGTGAGGCGCTCCGCCAGCTGCGGATACTTCGTGCGGAGCTTGTTCTGGGCCCACAGGATGGCGTCCTTCTGGATCTTGGTGAGGTTTTCCTTGCGGATGCCGGGGGCCTCCTTCGGCGTGAAGAGCGAGACGAAGAGGGAGGAGCCGTGGGCGATGGATTCGAGGATGTCGCCGAACCGGTAGCCGCGCGTCTTCATGCCTTCGGCGACGGAGGCCGGCTTGCTGAAGATCCGCAGGTGCGCCGTGGAGCAGAAGATGCCGAACGTCTCGCACTTGAGGAAGAGCCGGCGCCGCGGGCCGTTTCCGTTGCCGCCGTTCTTGAGTCCGTCGGAGTCCGGGATGGTGAAGAAGTGGAACGTCCTCATGCCGTTCAGGAGGCCGCCCGCGCCGGTCGGGACGTCGTAGCCGCGCGGCATGTTGAGGTGGCCGTCGACGCGCGCCGACTGGTAGGGCTTGGCGTGGGTGGAGGTGCGGATGTAGAGGTCGTTGGCCTTGTCGAGCCAGCGCGCGATCTCGCCGTTCTTGTCCTCGATCGAGAAGGAGCCGCGGTACATGAACTCGCCCTTCTTGAGCGCCGTCGCGTGGAGCGCGTAGGTGAGCGCGACGATGTTCT
>CADBEF010000206.1 GCA_902793555.1 uncultured bacterium
CGCGCGGCGGGCGTCCGCGCGCGCAAGGTCGTCCGCGTCCAGCTCGGTGCGGGAACCGAGCGCGCGGTCTTCGGCGGCCTCGAGAATGCGGTCGCGGCGGGCGCGGTGGGCGCGGAACGCGTCCGCGATGGTGCCGAACCCGACGGCGAGCAGCAGGAACAGCAGCGCGAGGGCGCCGTAGAGCGCGGCGGCGCCGGGCGCGCCGAGCCAGTCGGCGGCGGGCGCGCCGGGGTGGTGGAAGAGCCAGCCGACGCCGCCGCCCGCGTTCGGCGCGGCGTTCAGGCGGTCGGACGCGAGCAGGGGGGCGAACGTCCCGTTCAGGAACTGCGCGAGGGCGCAGAGCATGAGGAAGAGGCCGAGCAGCCAGAGCGGGCGCCAGCGCAGGTGGCGGCCGCAGAGCATCGCCACGGCGATCCCGCCGGTCGCCAGCGGCAGCAGGAAGCCCGGCAGCCCGAAGAAGAGGATCGTCCCGTAGGCCAGCCACGCGCCGAGGCGCCCCATCCAGTTGGCGGCGACGCGGCCCGGCGGGGCCTGGACCGCGGCGACGTCCGCGGCCTGGTAGGTGAACAGGGCGAACAGGGCGACGACGGAAACGAACAGCAGCGGCACCGCGACGAACCGCCACGCCACGGGCGGCGGCGGTTCCGCCGGGCGGCGCGACGCGGTTTCGGCGCCGTCTCCGGCGTCGGTCGAAAACAAATCGTCCATGGGGGCGGAGTCTACCACACCGCGGACCGCCCGCGCAAGACCGCGCTAAAGCGCGGCGGGGAGGCGGGCCGCGAGAGAGGCGGCGGACAGCGGCGCGACCGTGCAGGCGCCGATCCGGTCGAGGAAGACGAAACGGACCGCGTCGCCGTCGCGCTTCTTGTCGGACCGCGCCGCGTCCGCGAGCGCCGCGGGGTCGACGCCTTCCGCGACCTGCGCGAGGCGCGTCGGAAGCGAGAGCTTCGCGAGCAGCGCCGCGAGGCGCTCCGCCGTGCCGGGCTCCGTCCGGCCGAGCGCCTCGCCGAGTTTCGCCGCGGCGACCATGCCGATCGCGACGGCTTCGCCGTGCGAAATCGTCCCGTAGCCGAGGACTTTTTCGACCGCGTGGCCGACCGTGTGGCCGAAGTTGAGCGTCGCGCGGAGACCGCCCTCGCGCTCGTCCGCGTCCACGACCGCCGCCTTGTGCGCGGCGGAGGTCCGGACGATCCGCTCGACGTCTCCGTCCGCAAAGGGCGCGCCGGCGCGCCCCTCGAACCACGCGAAGAAGTCCGCGTCGCGGATGCAGCCGTATTTGACCGCCTCCGCCAGGCCCTGCGCGAACTCGCGGGCGGGAAGCGTCCGCAGCAGCAGCGGGTCCGCGACCACGGCGACGGGCTGGTGGAACGCGCCGGCGAGGTTCTTGCCGCAGGGCAGGTCGACCGCGGTCTTGCCGCCGATCGAGGAATCGACCATCGCGAGGAGCGACGTCGGCACCTGCGCGACCGCGACGCCGCGCATCCACGTGGCCGCCGCGAAGCCGGCCAGGTCGCCCACGACGCCGCCGCCGAGCGCGACGACGAGGTCGCTCCGCGCGATCCCGGCGCCGTGGAAGAAGTCCCACAGCTCCGCGAGGGCGCGGACGTTTTTCGTCGCTTCGCCGGCCGGGACTTCGCGCACGGAGACGCGGAAACCGGCCGCTTCCAGCGCGGCGGCGGCCCGGGCCGCGTGGAGCGGGCCGACGTTCGAATCGGTCGCGAGCGCCGCGGCGCGGCCGCGGACGAGCGGCGCCAGGACCGCGCCGAGCGAATCCAGCGCGCCCGCGCGGACGAGCACCGGGCAGTCCCCGTCGCGCCCGTGGACGACGACCGGAGCCGGTCCGGTCATGCGGCCTCCGCGCCGCGCAGGTCCTTGTCCACGATCGCGCAGATGCAGCAGTCGCTCCAGACGTTCTCGGCCGTCTCGATCATGTCGATGATCGTGTAGATGGGCAGGATGACGCCGAGGATCATGAGGTTGCCGCCGACGCCGGCCATGAGCGAAAGCGTGAGGAAGTAGCAGCCCATCGGGACGCCCGCGTTGCCGATCGCGCAGAGGACGGCGATCACGCACCAGGCGAGCATCGCCGGCAGCGTGAGCGCGACCGTGCAGTCCGGCGAATTCTGCATCGTGAAGAGCGACGTCACGAGGATGAACGCCGCGCACCCGTTCATGTTGATCGTGCAGCACAGCGGCAGGATGAAGCGCGCGACCCACGGCTTCGCCTTCATGTTCTGCTCGGCCGTCGCGACCGTCACGGGCAGCGTCGCGGCGGAGGACTTCGTGAAGAGCGCCATCAGGAGCGCGGGCGCCATCTGGCGCATGACCCGGTAGCCGTTGACGCCCCGGAGGGCGCAGACGAGCGGCAGGACGACGAAGAACTGGAGGACGTTTCCGCCCAAGACGACGAGCACGTACTTGCCGATCGACCCGACGACGACGCCCGCCGACACCTGCGCGGCGAGCTGCGCGGCGAAGGCGACGATGCCGGCGGGCAGGGCCCAGATGAGCCCCTTGATCATGCCGAAGAACACCTCCTGCAGGCCGCACAGCGCCCGGTGGAGCGCCTTCACGTTGTCGCTCGTCCGGCCGAGGATAGCGATCGCGACGCCGACGGCCGCCGAAACGAGGACGATCGAAAGCACGTTGCCCGTGAGGAAGGGGTTGACCAGGTTGTCCGGAATCGCGTTGAGGACGTGCCCGTAGACCGTCTCGGGCGCGCGGGAGATCTGCGCCATCGCGTCGGCGTCGCCCGCCACGGCCTTGATGGCCTCCGCGTCGATCGCTCCCGGGGAGACGAGCAGGTAGAGCCCGAGCCCGACGAGCGCGGCGATGAACGAGGTCAGGACGGTGAGCGACAGCGTCTTGGCGAAAATCCGGCCCATCGCGCGCCCTTCGCCGAGCGACGCCATCGCCGTGAGGATCGCGAGCGCGACGGTGGGAATGGCGACGAACTTGAAGAGCCGCGTGTAGGCCGACGCGACGAAGTCCATGAACCGGTCGAGGGGCGCGCAACCGAGCGAGCCGAGCGCTGCGCCGAGGGCGAGCGCGGCCGTCCAGACCGCGAATTGCTTGAAGTTCATCCGCTTCGGACGGGCGCCGGCGGCGGGTTGGGTCGTGTTTTCCATGGTTGCGTACCTCGCGGGAAAAGTCTACCAGAACCCGTTCCCGCCCGCAAGCGCGCCGCGGCGCATGGAAAACGCGGAAAAATCGCCTTGCCTTCGCGCGCGATTTTTGCTTCAATTAGGGCGTCCGCGCGAAACAGGCCCCGCGCGGCCGCCGTTTTCCCCCATGTCCCCCAAGTACCATCGCGTTCTCCTCAAGCTCAGCGGCGAGGTTCTCCTCAACCGCGCGTCCGGGCAGTGCATCGACCCGGAGATCGTCGCCCGGATGGCCGCGAAGGTCAAGGCCCTCAAGGGCATGGGGTGCGACGTGGCGATCGTCCTGGGCGGCGGCAACATCTTCCGCGGAGCCACTGGCGAAGCGCTCGGCATCGACCGCTGCGCCGGCGACTACATGGGCATGCTCGCCACGATCATCAACGCGCTCGCGCTCCAGAACGCGATCGAGAAGGCCGGGATGCCCGCCCGCGTGATGACGGCGTTCCCCTGCCAGGGCGTCGCCGAGCCGTTCATCCACCGCCGCGCGCTGCGCCACCTCGAGAAGGGCCGCGTCGTGCTCTTCGCGGCCGGCACCGGCAACCCCCTCTTCTCCACCGACACCTGCGCCGCGCTCCGCGCCCGCGAAATCGGCGCGGACGTGATCGTGAAGGCCACGAAGGTGGACGGCATCTACACGGCCGACCCCAAGAAGGACGCTTCCGCCAAGAAGCTCGAGCACCTCACCTACGGCGAGGCGCTCGCCCGCGGGCTTCGCGTCATGGACGCCGCGGCCTTCGCGCTCTGCCAGGAGCACCAGATCCCCATCCTCGTCCTCGACTTCTTCGCCGAAGGCGCGCTCGAAAGCGCCGTCGCCGGCGGCAAGGTCGGCACCCTCGTCGACGGCGCGGACCCGCCGCCCGTCTTCGGGTAATGCCGAATGCCGAATGCTGAATCAATCAACGCCTTCCGACCTTTCAACCCTTTCGACTTCTTCAACCCTTCAACCCAAAGGAAACAACATGGCCAACCCCATCCTCACCGAAGCCCAGTCCAAGATGGACGGCGCCCTCCACGCCCTTTCGCAGCAGCTCGACGGTCTCCGCACCGGCAAGGCCTCGCCCGCGCTCGTCGAAAACATCACCGCGCTCTACTACGGCGCCCCGACCCGCATCCGCGAGCTCGGCAACATCGCCACGCCCGAGCCCCGCCTGATCACGATCACCCCCTACGACCCCTCCGTCGCCGGCGAAATCGTCAAGTCGATCCTCGCCGCCAACATCGGCGTCACGCCGGTGTCCGACGGCCGCAAAATCCGCGTGCCGATCCCCGAGCTCTCGGAGGAGCGCCGCAAGGAAATGGTCAAGGTCGCCTCCCGCATGGCCGAAGAGTCCCGCGTCGCGGTCCGCAACGTCCGCCGCGACGCCAACGACAAGGCCAAGGCGTCCCAGAAGGCGTCCGAAATCACCGAGGACGACCTGGACCGCCTCCTCGCCGACATCCAGAAGGCCACGGACGGAACGATCGGCAAGATCGACGCCGCCCTCAAGGCCAAGGAAGCCGAAGTGATGGCCGTCTAGCCGCTCCGCGGCAATGACGGGCCGCTCCGCGGCAATGACGAACGAAAAATGACGGTTTGACCGACAGACCGACAGACCGACAGACCGAAGGACTCGATTATGGCAGACGCACCGAAAATCACCCCGATCACCATCAAGCCGATCGCCATCAAGCCGATGGCGGCCAAGCCCGCCGCGCCCGCCGCGCCCGCTCCGGCGCCGGCCACCGCGCCCGCTCCGGCCGCCGGTCCGGCCATCAAGCCGATCGTGATCGCGCCCGCCGCGGCCGCCGGCAAACCGCTTTCGGCGGACGGAAA
>CADBEF010000207.1 GCA_902793555.1 uncultured bacterium
CGCCGAGAAGACGATGGTCCAGAAGTCCGGCTACTTCAGCCGCGCGGCGGCGTCCAACAAGGACGACGTGAAGCTCATCAAGGCCTGCGCCAAGGTCGCCGTGAAGGTCGCGCTCGATCCGAAGGCCAAGGGCGGCGTCGTGGGGCAGGACGAGAACGCCGGGGACAAGCTCCGCGCGTGCGAGTTCGAGCGCATCAAGGGCGGCAAGCCTTTCGACACGGACCAGAAGTGGTTCAACGACCTCCTGAAGGCCATCGGCCAGAAGAAGGGCAAGAAGGCCTAGCGGAACGGGCCGGGCGCGGCGGGTTGACGCCGCCGCGCCGTTTTGCTAGACTCCCCGCCGTTTTCAACGAAATCCATTTTGGAAAGAAGCACACCATGAGCCAGCACACCAGCCTCAAAGGTTCCAGCCAGATCAAGGTCCGCCGCAACGTCCTCAAGCGCCACGAGCGCGTGGACCTGCTCATGAAGCGCGGCGTCTGGAAGAAGGGCGACCGCGGCTTCGGCCTGCCCAAGACCAAGCCCGAGGAATAATCCGTACGGTTTCGGCCGATCGAGCGGGCGCCGGGAGATGCCTCCCGGCGCCCCGTTGTTTTTCGTTGCCGGGAACTTTTCCTCGCGCGCGCGAGCGCGCGCTTGCAACGCGCGAAGAGTTGTGGTAGAATGGTCCCCGTTTCCAGAACCCCGTCCCCACCAAGGTCCGCCATGTCCGACCCCACCGACAACGTCCCTCCCGCCCCCGAAACCCGCGACGCCGCCGTCGAGGCGCCGCCCGCGCCCGTCGCGCAGAACGTGGAGCCCGTCCGCGTCGAGGACGAGATGCACCAGTCCTTCCTCGACTACTCGATGTCCGTCATCGTCGGCCGCGCCCTCCCCGACGCGCGCGACGGCATGAAGCCCGTCCACCGCCGCTGCATCTACGCGATGGGCGAGATGGGCAACACCCACGGCCAGGCCCACAAGAAGTCCGCCCGCGTCGTCGGCGAGGTCATGGGCAAGTACCACCCGCACGGCGACGCCTCGATCTACGACACGATCGTCCGCCTCGCGCAGGACTTCAACATGCGCTACCTGCTGGTGGACGGCCACGGCAACTTCGGCTCGATCGACGGCTACAAGGCCGCCGCCCCGCGCTACACCGAGGTGCGCATGCAGCGCTTCGCCGAGGACCTCCTCGAGGACCTCGACAAGGAGACGGTCGACATGGTGCCGAACTACGACGGCACGCTCGAGGAGCCCACCGTCCTCCCGTCCAAGCTCCCCAACCTCCTCCTCAACGGCTCGATGGGCATCGCGGTCGGCATGGCGACCAACATCCCCACGCACAACCTCACCGAGGTGCTGGAGGGCGTCAAGGCGCTCGTGCGCGACCCCGCGATCACGATCGACGGCCTGATGCAGCACATCAAGGGCCCCGACTTCCCCACGGGCGGCATCATCTGCGGCACCGGCCCGATCAAGCAGATGTACACGACCGGCCGCGCGACGCTCGTCGTCCGCGCCCGCTGCGAGATCGTCGACAAGGGCAACCATTCGCAGATCGTCGTCCACGAGGTCCCCTACGGCATCAACAAGACCGACCTGCTCCAGCACATCGGCGAGCTGATGGACGAGAAGGTCCTCACCGGCATCGCCGAGGTGCGCGACCTCTCCAAGGACAAGGTCCGCGTCGAGATCGACCTCAAGCAGGACGCGGTCCCGCAGGTCGTCCTCAACCTCCTCTTCAAGCACACCGCGCTGCAGTCCAACTTCGGCGCGAACATGCTCGCGCTCGACCGCGGCCGCCCGAAGGTGATGAACCTCAAGCAGTTCCTGCGCTGCTTCGTCGAGCACCGCCGCGAGGTCGTCGAGCGCCGCACGAAGTTCCTCCTCCGCAAGGCCAAGGAGCGCGCGCACCTGCTCGAGGGCTTCCGCATCGCGATCGACAACATCGACGAGATCGTCCACATCATCCGCTCCTCGCGCGACGACGAAGAGGCCAAGGCCCGCATGCTCGAGAAGTTCGGGCTCGACGACGTCCAGTCCTCCGCCATCCTCGAGATGCGCCTCAAGCAGCTCACCGGCCTGCAGCGCGACAAGATCGAGGAGGAGTACAAACAGGTCATGGCGAGCATCGAGCGCTACGAGTTCGTCCTCGCCAACAAGGAGACCGAGATCGGCGCCATCATCGTCCAGGAGTGCGACGAGATGATCGCCAAGTACGGCGACGAGCGCCGCACCTCGATCGAGCACGCCTCCGGCGAGATCGACATGACGAAGATCATCGCCAACGAGAAGTGCGTCATCACGCTCTCCGCCAAGGGCTACGTGAAGCGCTCCTCGCTCGACGCCTTCGCCGCGCAGAAGCGCGGCGGCAAGGGCCGCAAGGGCGCCAAGCTCAAGGACGAGGACTACGTCGAGCGCGTCTACGGCGCGCAGACGCACGACACGCTGCTCGCCTTCACCTCGTGGGGCCGCGTCTACGCGATCGGCCGCGCGTGGGACCTGCCGGAGGCCGACCCCAACTCCTTCGGCAAGCCCATCGTCAACTTCCTCCCGCTCCAGCCCGCCGTCAAGGAGGGCGCCAAGGACAAGGACGGCAAGCCCCTCGCCCCGCGCGACGCGGAGAAGGTGCTCGCCCTCGTCTCGCTCGGCACCGCCGAGGAGGCCGCCGAGGCCTTCGCCGGGGACGAGGCCGCGCAGGACGACACCCGCTACGTCGTCAAGGAGGGCAAGGAGATCTTCACCAACCGCCAGGCCGTGCTCTTCGTCACGCGCAAGGGCATCGTGAAGAAGACCGTGCTCTCCGAGTTCCAGAACGTCACGAAGAACGGCATCAAGGCGATCAACATCGACGACGACGACGAGCTCGTCTCCGCCGAGCTGGTGGAGCGCGGCGACGAAGTGATCGTCGCCTCCGCCTTCGGCCAGGCCGTGCACTTCACCGAGGACCAGCTCCGCCCGCTCGGCCGCGCCTCGCGCGGCGTCCGCGGCATCCGCCTCGCCGGCGTCACCTTCGCCGACCCGGAGGAGGCCGAGGGCGAGGAGAGTCCTGATGGCGAGGCTTCGTCCTCGCCGGACAAGGTCGTCGCGGTCGTGAAGGTCGAGAAGGACCCCGCGGCGCGCATCCTGCTCATGGTCGAGAACGGCTACGGCACGCTGAACACCTTCGACTCGTATCCGATCCACAAGCGCGGCGGCAAGGGCGTACGGTCCATCGACACCGGCGACCGCAACGGCAAGGTCGTCTTCGCCGCGGCGGTGCACCTGGAGCGCCCGGACTCCGACCCCGCGGTCGAGACCGGCGAGAAGGCGACGCTGCCCGCCGACCAGATCCTGGTCGTGACCGCCAAGGGCCAGCTCATCCGCACCTCCGTGGGCTCCATCCGCGAGACCGCGCGCGGCGCCAAGGGCGTGCGCATCGTCAACGTCGCCGCCGGCGACGCCGTGGTCTCCGCGACCGTGGTTCCCGGCGAAGATGCCGCCGAGGACGCCGCCGAACCTTCGGCTTCGCCGGAGGCGGCCGAACCCGCTCCGCCGCCCTCTCCGGCTGAGCGCGAGTAATCCGCCACTCGCATGAACCTCCCCGGTCAATTTCTCCGCGACCGTCGGGCATGGCGCTTGGCCGTTCTCGTCGGGGTCGTTTTGGCGGTTCTTGCTCTTTTCACGCTTATTCGCTTCCGTCCGGTCTCCGGCGAGAACGGCTTCGACACTGCCGCGTGGGAGCATGGAATCTCGATTGAAATCCTTCCGAAGCCGGGAACTGCAGGTGTCGATCCCTACGAGCAAACGAACTTCACGGTTCGGGTGCGGAACGGCAACAACCGGCCGATATACGTTCTCGCAATACAAGACGACATCATGTGCCAGGTCGAGTACCGCCGTGGTTTGTCCGGAACGGAATGGATCGAGTCCGACTGGCTTCCCGATTGCTATACGGATGTCTATCCGTTCCCTGCAAGGGTTGAAATCGAGCCGGGAGCTTCCTCCGATTTCTTCTTTTCGCCTGGATTGGCGATGCTTCTCGGATATCACCGCGTTCTTTTCCCGCTCTACCCCTTTGACGAGCAGCATCCGTCTTGCATCGTCCGGACTTATCCTGCGGAACCCGGGCGGCTGGAATTCGAATGGCCGGCCACACCCACCTTCTGGTGACCATGAAGTGCATAGTCCGGTTCTCAGTTCTCCGTCCTGATGGCCAGGCTCCGCCCTGGCCAAACCGCACAACCCGACCAAATGAACACGCAAATCTTTCCCGGCCGACCCTGGCTCGACACCGAGGGCAAGCGCATACAGGCGCACGGCGGCTCGATCCTCTTCGAGGACGGCGTCTACCACTGGTATGGAGAGAACAAGGAGAAGACCGACGGCGCCAAGCCCGCCGACGGCTCGCCGCGCATCTGGCACTGGGGCGTGCGCAGCTACCGCTCGACCGACCTCGTGAACTGGGAGGACGAGGGCCTGATCATCCCGCCGCGCCCCGACGAGCCGGGCCACCCGCTCCATCCCGCCTCGATGCTGGACCGTCCGCACATCATCCACAACAAGCGCACCGGCAAGTACGTCGCGTGGCTCAAGATCATGCAGCCGGACGGCACGCAGACCGAGACGGTCCTCGCCGCGGACCGCTTCCACGGCTCCTACGAAGTGGTCCGCACCGGGCTGCGCCCGCTCGGCATGAGCGCGGGCGACTTCGACCTCGCCGTCGCGCCCGACGGCAAGGCCTACTACTACTTCGAGCGCGTCCACAGCGAGCTGATCTGCGCGGACCTCACGGACGACTACACCGACGTCACGGGCTACTACAGCACGCACTTCCCGCGGCCGTACCCGCCCTACGTCCGCGAGGCGCCGGCGCACTTCGTCCGCAACGGAAAGCACTACCTCATCACCTCCGGCACGACCGGCTACTGCCCGAACCCGTCGGAGCTCGCCGTCGCCGACACGTGGCACGGCCCCTACCGCGTCCTCGG
>CADBEF010000208.1 GCA_902793555.1 uncultured bacterium
CGCCCCGGCCGTCGCCCCGCTCTCGCTCCTGTCCGCCCTCCTGCTCGAACGCGCCGGCGCGGTCCCCGCCCCGCAGGACGTCGCCCGGTCCGTCCTCGCGGCGGCCGCCTCCCCCGCCTCCCTGGCCGCCTGCGCCGCCGCCCTCGTCCTCGTCGCGCCGCTCGGCGAGGAACTGCTCTACCGCGCGCTCCTGTTGCGCGGCCTGCGCGCGCGCCTCCCCGCCGCCGCCGCGATCCCGCTCGCCGCGGCCGTTTTCGCGGCGGTCCATCTCGCCCCCGCGCAGACCCCCTCGCTCTTCGTCGTCGGCCTCGTCTTCGCGCTGCTCTACGACCGCGGCTCCCTCGCCCTCTCCTTCGGCGCCCACGCCGCCTTCAACGCGGCGAACCTCGTCTTCCTCCTCTCCGTCCCGCCGGCGTGAACGGGTCTGGATTTTCGCCGCCGTCCGTGCTAGAATGGAACGCGTCATGAGCCACGCCCCGTCCGCATCCGCTTCGCGCGCGTGGGCGGCCCTCGTCCTCGCGGGGGCCGTCTGGGCCGCGCCGTGCCACGGGAAGCTCGTCTCGGCCGACCTGCCGCGCGACCGCTACGACATCATCTCGGAAAAAGCCCCCTTCGGCCCGCCGCCGCCCACGCAGGAGGAGCTGGACGAAGCGGAACGCCGCCGCCTCGAGGAGCTGGAGAAGAACAAGCCGCCGGAACCCGAACCGCCGGCCGACATCATCCCCGAGGGGCTCGACAAGATCAAGATCACGCTCCTTTCGCGCTACCGCGGCGTGCCCGCGGTCGGGTTCGTGGACGGCACGGACAACCGTTCCTACTACCTCATGGAGGGCCAGGAGTTCGAGGGCATCGCCTGCGAGGCGGTGGACCTGGCGAACCGGACCGCCACGCTCGCGCGAAACGGCCGCTCCGCCGAACTGCCGCTCTGGATCAACCCCGTCACGACCAACTGCGCGGACGTGACGACCTACGGCCAGCCCGGCGGCCGCTCGGTCGACCTTTCCCAGATCCGGACGAAGACCGACTGGGAGATCGAACAGGACCGCGAACGCGAACGGACCGCCGCCCGCACGCGCATGGAGGAAATCCGCGCCCGGCGCGAGGCCGCCCGCGCCGAACGCGAACAGCGCCGCAAGGAGATGGAAGCCGAGATGGCCGCCCTCACGCCCGAGCAGCGCGAACGCCGCCTCCACAAGATCAACGTCGACATCATCAAGAACAACAGCGGCCCGCCCCTCCCGATCGAACTGGACGCGGAGGACCGCGCCGAGCTCCGCGAGGCGGGCTTCGAAATGCCCGACGAATCGGAGTTCGTCGAAGACCCCCAGCCCCGCCGCTTCGGCCCGCGAGAGCGCCGCGGACCGCGCGGCCCGGAAAACACGCCGTGAAAACCGTCTCCGTTTCCTCCGCGGACGGACGTCCACCCGTCCGCGTCCCCTTCGGCACCCTCCTCGGCGACCTGATGCCCTCCGCCGCGCCGGACGGCCTCCCCTACGTGGCCGCCCTCTTCAACAACGAGGTCGTCTCGCTCCGGACGCCCGTCGCGCTCAACGGCACGCTCCGCGGCCTCACGATGGCCGACGGCGACGGCCGCCTCGTCTTCCGGCGGACGGCCTGCATGCTGCTCGCGATGGCCGCGCGCCGCGCGTTGCCCGGACTCCGCCTGCGCATCCACAATTCGCTCTCCGGCGGCATGTTCTTCGCGCTGCGCGACGGCGACCGCGGCCCCGAACGCCCGGTCTCCGCCGCCGAAGCCCGCGCCCTGTCGCGCGAACTGCGCGCGATCGTCGCGGAGGACCTCCCGATCGAGGAAATCCCCTGCGGCTACGAAGAGGCGCTGCAGACGTTCGCCGCGGCCGGACAGCACGACAAGGTCGGGCTCCTGCGCCACCGCAACGACCCGGTCGTGCTTCTCCAGGCCTGCGGCGCGTTCCGCGAGCTGCGCCAGGGGCCCGCGCTGCCCCGCACCGGCCTGCTCGCGCCGGTCGGGATCGTCCGCCACTGGAACGGCGCCGTCCTGCGCCTCCCGTCGCGCGACGACCCGCGCGTCCTCGCGCCGTTCGCCCCGCAGACCGGCCTGGAGCGCATCCACCGCGAACACGCGCGCTGGGGCGAACTGCTCGGCGTCCGCTGCGCCGCCGAGCTCAACGCCGCCATCGCGGAAGACCGCATCCGCGACGTCATGCAGATGAGCGAGGCGCTCCACGACAAGTCGTTCGCGCGCCTCGCCGACCGCATCGCCGCGCGCAAGCCGCGCCCGCGCATCGTGCTCATCGCCGGCCCCTCCTCCGCCGGCAAGACGACGAGCTGCAAGCGCCTCGCGATCCACCTGCAGGTGCTCGGCTTCCGCCCCGTCATGCTGTCGACCGACGACTACTTCGTCCCCGAGGAGCAGGACCCGATCGGGCCGGACGGCAAGCCGGACTACGAGGACATCCGCGCCGTGGACGTCCCCGCGCTGCGCGCCGACCTCAAGGCGCTGCTCGCGGGCCGCGAAATCCGCCGCCGCACGTTCGACTTCAAGGCGAAGGCTCCGGCCTGGCCCGGCGACTCCCTGCGCCTCGGACCGGACGACATCGTGCTGATCGAGGGCATCCACGCGCTCAACCCGATCCTCACGCGCGGCATCCCGCAGGAAGCGAAGTTCCGCATCTTCCTCTCCGCCCTGACCCAGCTCGGCATCGACGACAACAACGTCCTCTCGACCACCGACAACCGCCTCCTGCGCCGCATCGTGCGCGACCACCAGTTCCGCGGCCATTCCGCCAAGCGGACGATCGGCATGTGGCCCTCCGTCCGCCGCGGCGAGGAAAAATGGATCTTCCCCTTCCAGGAGGAGGCCGACGCCGCGTTCAACTCCGCGCTCGACTACGAGCTGCCCGTCCTCTGGCCCTTCGCGTCCGTCCTGCTCTCGGAAATCAAGCCCTCCGATCCCGAATACGCCACCGCGCGCCGGCTCATGCAGCTCCTCGTCAACTTCCACCCCATCCCCTCCCTGCTCGTCCCCGGGGACTCCATCCTCCGCGAATACATCGGCGGCAGCCTGCTCTCCTACTAACCCCGGCCGCGCCGCCGGATGTTTTTCCGCTTTCCCCGGGCGGGGCGGTTGTGGTAGACTTGCGGGCATGAACGCCAACGCGAACAAAGACGATCCCTTCCTCTCCGACCGGCCGGTGGTGCCGCCGGGCAACCCGCTCATCGAGGTGGAGGAACTGCACAAGAGCTTCGGCAAGCTGCACGTCCTGCGCGGGATCACGACCACGATCCTCAAGGGCGAGGTGGTCGTCGTGATCGGCCCTTCGGGCGGCGGCAAGTCGACGTTCCTGCGTTGCCTCAACCTCCTGGAGACCCCGACGTCCGGCCGCATCTGGTTCGGCGGCGAGGAGATCGTCTCCGGCGGCTCGCTCCAGCGCGACGGCTCGGACCGCCGCCTCTCCCACCGCGCCCGCGAGCGCAACCTGAACCGCTACCGCTCCGACATGGGGATGGTGTTCCAGCGCTTCAACCTGTTCCCGCACATGACGGTCCTGGACAACGTCACGATGGCGCCGCGTCTCATCCGCGGCGTCTCGCGCGAGGCGGCCGAAAAGAAGGCGATGGATCTGCTGGAGCGCGTCGGCCTGCCCGACAAGGCGAAGGCCTTCCCCGAGCAGCTCTCCGGCGGCCAGATGCAGCGCATCGCGATCGCCCGCGCCCTCGCGATGGAGCCGCGCGTGATGCTCTTCGACGAGCCGACCTCCGCGCTCGACCCCGAGATGGTCGGCGAGGTGCTCTCCGTCATGAAGGAGCTCGCCGCGAACCACATGACGATGGTCGTCGTGACGCACGAGATGAACTTCGCGCGCGAGGTCGCCGACCGCATCCTCTTCCTCGAGGGCGGCAACATCCTCGAGCAGGGCACGCCGGACGAGCTCTTCGGCGCGCCGAAGAACGCCCGCACCCGCGACTTCCTCGGGAAGGTCCGCGGCAAGTAGCCCGGAGGGCCCGGCCGTGACCGAGTCCGAGGCGTACTTCGCGCTGAACATGGTGCCCGACATGGGCGCCGCGACCGTCCGCGCCGGCATCGCCGTGTTCGGCTCGGCCGCCGCGTTCTTCCAGGCCGGCGCGACGCGCCTGGCGGACGTCGCCGGCATCGGCCGCGCCCGCGCCGAGCGCTTCGACGCCGCCTTCCGCGCGGTCGACTGGAAGGCCGAGCTCGAACGCGCCCGCGCCTCGGCGCTCGCGGTCGTCACGCCCGCCGACCCGGACTACCCGCCGCTGCTCGCGCGCATCAACCTCTTTCCGCTCGCGCTCTACGTGGCGGGGTCCCCCGCCGTGCTGCGCGAGGCCGCCGTCGCGATGGTCGGCACGCGCGCGCCCACCAACTACGGCCGCGAGAACGCGCGCTCGTTCGCCTACCGCCTCGCGCAGGCCGGGCTCTGCATCGTCTCCGGCCTCGCGCGCGGCATCGACACCGAGTCGGCCGAAGGCGCGCTGCTCGCCGGCGGCAAGACCGTGGCCGTGATCGGCTCCGCGCTCGACCGCCTCTACCCGCCCGAGAACCGGGAGCTCGCGCGCCGCATCGTGCGCGCCGGCGGCGCGGTCGTGTCGGAGTATCCCTTCGGGCGCCAGGCCGACCGCCAGACGTTTCCGATGCGCAACCGCATCGTCTCGGGCCTTTCGCTCGGCGTGCTGTGCGTCGAGGCGGGCGTCGCGTCCGGCACGCTCATCACCGCCGACCACGCGCTCGAGCAGGGGCGCCCCGTGATGGCGATCCCCGGCCGCGTGACCGACCCGACGGCGCAGGGCTGCCACAAGCTCGTCAAGGCCGGCGCGCGGCTCGTCGAGACGCCCGCGGACGTCCTGGACGAGCTTTCGCGCCTGCCCGTCCCGTCCGGCGCCGCCGCGCCCGCGCCGGCGGCGGCCGCCCCCGC
>CADBEF010000209.1 GCA_902793555.1 uncultured bacterium
CGCGGCGGCGGATCCGGCGCCCGAGGGCGACGCGCCCGCGCCCGCCGGGGACGCCGGGGACGCCGGCTCGTAGCCGCCGCCGGCCGAAAACGGACCCCAGCGGAATTCGGGGTGGATTCGCGCGGCGGATTGTGCTATCCTTATCCCCACGCGCGCGACCCGTCCGGGCCGCGGGCTTCCCGGTCCCGGACCGGAGCGGGCCCCGTTTCCCTCCCCTTCCCTCCCCTCCCGACATGTTCTCCCTGACGAAACTCTTCCGCCGCCGCGTCAAGACGCAGGACGCCGAGCTCGAGCAGTTCCGCGCGATCCTCGAGGTGCCCGAGCACTTCACGGACGGCTTCAACTTCACGTCGCTGGTGGGCACGATCTTCGTCGCGCTCATCATGGTGCCCGGTTCCATCTACATGGAACTGGTGGCCGGCGCCGGCATCGGCGGCGCCGCCCAGTGGGTGACGGTGCTGCTCTTCGTCGAGGTGGCCAAGCGCGCCAACGCGAAGATGTCGCGCGCGCAGATCTACGTGTTGTTCTTCCTCGCCGGCGCGCTCATGGGCATCGGCATCTACACGATGCCGATCTGGACGCAGTTCCTCGTCCGCTCCGACGCCGCGGTCGCGACCGGCATCGCCGAGCAGATCCCGACGTGGGTCGCCCCGAAGAACCTCGAGTCGCTCCCGCGCACGTTCCTCTCCAAGGCGTGGCTGCCGTGCATCGGGCTCATCGTCTTCCGCATGCTCGTCGGCACGTTCTCCGCGCAGGTCCTCGGCTACGGGCTCTTCCGCGTCACGAGCGACGTGGAGCGCCTCCCGTTCCCGATGGCGCCGGTCGGCGCGCAGGGCGTCGTCGCCATCGCCGAGCAGATCGAGGGCTCGGCCAAGGCGCCCGGCTCGTCCGTCCGCTGGCGCATGTTCTGCACCGGCTGCGGCATCGGCATGGTCTTCGGCCTGGTCTACATGGCGCTGCCCACGATCACCGGCGCGTTCTTCCAGCGCCCGCTGCAGCTCTTCAAGATCCCCTTCGCGGACTTCACGCCCTACACGGAGGGCATCCTCCCGGCGACGGCGACCGGCCTCTCGTGGGACCTGGGCAACTTCGTGACCGGCATGGTGCTGCCGTTCTGGTCGATGGTCGGCTCGTTCATCGGCCTGATCTTCACGTTCGTCATGAACCCGATCCTCTACCACTGCGGGGTGATGACGACGTGGAAGCAGGGCGACACGACGGTCCTGACGCTCTTCGCCGACAACGTCGACTTCTACTTCTCCTTCCAGATCGGCATCTCGCTGGCGATCGCCGTGTTCGGGTTCTGGGCGGCGTTCAAGACGTTCCGCAGCGGCCGCCGCACCGCGGCCATGGCCGAGAGCGAGAAGGCGCGCCTCGCGGACATCGCGCAGCGCCGCGGCCACGTGCCCGACTGGCTCGTCTTCGCCACCTACGCGGTCGCGAGCACGCTCTACATCGTCGTCTGCGGCTGGCTCGTCGGCTGGCACAAGGGCGTCATGCTCGTGCTGTTCTTCTTCGCCTACCTCTACACGCCGCTGATCTCCTACGTGACCGCGCGCCTGGAGGGCCTCGCCGGGCAGGTCATCGAGGTGCCGTTCATCACGGAGATCGCGTTCATCCTCTCGGGCTACACCGGCGTGGCGATCTGGTTCATCCCGATCCCCCGCGCCAACTACGGCGTGAACGTCGTGGGCTACAAGACCGCCGAGCTGCTCGGGTGCAAGTTCTGGTCGCTCTGGAAGGCCCAGGTCTACACGTTCCCGATCATCATCCTCTCGGCGATCTTCTTCTGCTCCTTCATCTGGAGCCTCGCGGAAATTCCCAGCTCGATCTACCCCTACACGACGGAAATCTGGGAGTTCACCGCCAAGAACCAGTGCCTGCTCTACTCGTCCACGCTCGGCGAATACTCGCAGTTCCAGGACGCGCTGGGCTGGGGCCGCTTCCTCGCGGGCTTCGGCTCGGCCGGCGCGATGATGGGCCTGCTCGGGTGGTTCGGCGCGCCCACGATGCTCTTCTTCGGCATGGTGCGCGGCCTCGGCCAGACGATGCCGCACACGGTGCTGCCGAACTTCGTCGGCGCGTGCGTCGGCAAGTTCTACTTCGAACGGCGCTTCGGCCGCGAGTGGCGCAAGATGATCCCCGTCGTCGGCTCCGGCTTCGGCGTCGGCACGGGCCTCATCTCCATCCTCGCCGTCGGCATCGTGTTCCTCTCCAAGGCCGTCTCGACGGTCTCCTACTAGCGCCGTGCCCGGACAGCCCCGCGAGACGATCGAGCCGGACCGCCAGCGCGCCTACTGGGACGCGCTCGCCCCCGTCTACGCCGCCATCACGCGCATCCGCGAAGACGACTTCCACTTCGGTCCGCAGATCCCCGGCGACCGAGAACTGCGGATCCTGCCGGACCTGCCGCCCGGCGCCACCGCGCTCGAACTGGGCTGCGGCGGCGGCCAGAACAGCGTCTTCCTCGCCGCGAGCCGCGGCCTCCGCTGCACCGCGCTGGACGTCTCGGAGGCGCAGCTTTCGCGCGCCCGCGCCCGCGCCGCGTCCGCCGGCGCCGCGGTCGAGTTCCTCCGCTCGCCGATCGAGGGCTTCGAAGCGGCCGTCGGCCCGGACCGCCGATTCGACCTCGTGCACAGCTCGCACGCGCTCGAGTTCGTCGAAGACCCCGCCGCGGCCGTCCGCGCCATGGCGCGCGCCGCCGCGCCCGGCGGCTGGGTGATGGTCTCCACCGTGCACCCCCTGTTCAACGGGCAGTGGATCGAAGGCGAGTTCGAGGACGAGGACGGCCGCGACGCCGGCGACGCCGGCGCGGGCCTGTTCCTGCCGAACTACTTTTCGCCGCCGGACGACGTCCGCGACGACGCGTTCGGCCACGCCGTCTCGCGCGCCTGGCCGGTCTCCGCGTGGTTCGGCTGGTTCCGGGACGCGGGGCTCTCCGTGGAGCGCCTCGCCGAACCGGCCGCCACGGCCGACGCGCCCTACACGAGCGACGACTGGGCCGACCACGGCGGCCAGCTCGACCGCATCCCGTCGACGATCGTCCTCCTCGGCCGCAAGCCCGCCGGCGCCTAGCGGGCCCCGTTGCGCGGCCGCGGCGCGTGTGGTAGACTCCGCGGCATGGAACACGAGGTCGACGAGTCCTTCGCCGCGCTGCGGCGCGACGGCGAGCCCGAGCTCGCGCTGGCGCGCGAGGTCGCGTCCCTCGTGCGCGCGCTCGGCGGCCGCGCGTGGCTCGTCGGCGGGTGCGTCCGCGACGCGCTGCTCGGCCGCGCGTGCCAGGACTTCGACCTCGAGGTCTACGGCGTCCCGGCGCCCCGCCTCGAGGCCGCCCTCGCGCAGCGCTGGCCGCTCGACAAGGTCGGCGCGTCGTTCGGCGTCGTGAAGCTCAAGCACCACGGCATCGACATCGCCCTCCCGCGCCGCGAGAACCGCGAGGGCGCGGGCCACCGCGACTTCTCGGTCGCCGCCGATCCGGCGCTCTCCCCCGCCGAGGCCGCCGCGCGCCGCGACTTCACCGTGAACGCGATCATGTTCGATCCGCTCGCGTGCGAACCGCTCGACCCGTGGGGCGGCATTTCCGACCTGCGGGCGGGCGTGCTTCGCCACGTCTCGGAGCACTTCGCGGAGGACCCGCTGCGCGTGCTGCGCGGCATGCAGTTCCTCGCGCGCCTGCCGTTCCTGTCGGCCGCGCCGGAGACGGTCGCGCTGTGCGCGACGATGACGCAGGAGGCCCTCCCGCGCGAGCGCCTCTCGGGCGAATGGGAGAAGCTGTTCCTGCAGGGCGTCCGCCCTTCGCGCGGGCTCGAGTTCCTCCGCGCGTGCGGCTGGTTGCGCTTCTACCCCGAACTCGCCGCGCTCCCGGGCGTGCCGCAGGACCCGGTCTTCCACCCGGAGGGCGACGTCTGGACGCACACGCTGCTCGCGCTCGACGCCGCGGCCGCGATCCGCGGGGACCGCCCCCGCGAGGACGCCCTCGCGCTCGGCGCCGCCGCGCTCTGCCACGACCTGGGCAAGCCCGCCGCGACCGCGCGCGGAGAGGACGGCCGCCTCCACGCCTACGACCACGAGAACCTCGGCGTGGAACCGGCGCGCGCCTTCGTGCGGCGGCTCTGGAACCAGTCCGGCTTCGAGGACCTCGTCGCGCGCCTCGTCGCGCAGCACATGCGGCCCGTCCAGCTCGTTCTTTCCGGCGCGGGCGACAAGGCCTTCCGCCGCCTCGCCGTCGACGTCGGCCGCCCCGACCTGCTCGCGGACGTCGTGGAGTGCGACGTCCGCGCCACCGCGGCGCCGGGCGCCGACCCCGCCGCGCACGAATCGCTCGCGATCGTGCGCGCCTACCGCGACAAGTGCGCCGAGCTCGCGGTCGAGCGCGAACCGCCCAAGCCGGTCGTCCTGGGGCGCCACCTGGTGGCGCGCGGGCTCAAGCCCGGTCCGGCCTTCGGCCCGATCCTCGACGCCTGCTACGAGGCGCAGCTCGCGGGCGAAATCCGCGACGAGGCCGGCGGCGCCGCGTTCCTCGACGCGCTGCTCGCCGACCGCGCCCGCTCCGCCGGCCAGGCGATGGTCGAGTTCGTCGTCGGCCTGATTGCGCTGCTGCTCGTCTCCGTCGGCCTTCTCGCCGTCGCCGCGCTCGTCCGCGCGGACACCGACTCCTTCGCGCAGGCGCAGGAAGAGGCCGTGAAGCGCAGCATGGGCAACGGCACGCCGCGTTCCTTCACGCCCGTGTCGGACGTCAAGCCCGGCGCGGACGGCCTCCCGCTCACGAAGGACGACGTTTCCGTCCACGGCTCCCTCGACGGCGTGCGCCGCATCGCGGGGCACGCCGCCCCCGCCGGCGGGGCGTGGCCGGAGCGCCCGGACGGCGGCGCGCGCGGCCACGAC
>CADBEF010000210.1 GCA_902793555.1 uncultured bacterium
GCGCGGCGGAGTTCGCGCGCAAGCTCCTCGACCTCCCACGGGCGGACGCCGGGGGACGTCGGCGTCGCGCCGCGCATGTCCTCGCCCTCGGAGATGGCGAAGAGCGCGATGCGCAGGCCGTTCAGCGTGAAGACGAGCGGCTTCCGCGCCTCGCGGAGGTTGCCGCCCGCGCCGACGCGGACGAGCAGAACGTGCGGCGCGTCCGCCCCGCCCCAGGGCTCGAAGCGGCCCGACGCCTCGAGGGCGGCGGGGACCTCGGCCTGGAGCTTCAACCAGTGCGGATTGCCGTTGCGGCTGTGGCCGGAGCCCTCGTCGGTCCCCTCCTCCAGCGTGAAGCCGGAGTCGTAGTTGATCCAGTCGCAGAACTGGCGCTTGCGCAGCATGCCGAAGAAGCGCGGCTCGCCGGCGGCGTAGCCGACCTCCGCCCAGGCCTCGGCGGCGATCGTCGCGAGCAGGCACGCCTCCATGTGCTGGAGGCCGCGGCAGGCGTCCCAGACCGCGTCCGCCTCCGCGGCGCACGCGGCCCAGTCCTTGTCGGCGTATTTCTTGTAGAGCGGGGCGATGCGCTCGCCGTTCGGGCCGGAGAGGCCGTCGAGGACGGTCACGGTCGAACCGTAGTCGTCGAACGCGTCGCGGATCACGCCCCAGGTCCAGGAATTGCCGCGCGCGCGGTTCGCCGCGAGCGCGCCCTCGAAGTCGCCGCGCAGGAAGCGGACGCCCGAGAGGACCTCGGCGGCGACGGCGCGGACGTGGGAGTCCGCGGCGGGGCTCTCGAGCAGCGGCGCGAGCGCCTCCTCCGCCTGCGCCGCGCGCTCTGGGTCGGTCCAGAACTCCTTCTCGCCGGCGCGCGTCTCGGCGCGGACCATCGCCATGCCGCGCGCCCACTCGACGGGGATCCAGGAATCGTGGCGGCGCGTGGCGAGCGCGGCCTCGGAGAGGCGGCGGATGCGCTCCACGGAGCCGCCCCAGCGCGGGAGGTTGTGCCAGCGGTACTGGATCCAGGCGTAGGCGTTGTCGGCCTGCGCCGCGAGCGCGCGGCGGAACCAGAGGTCCAGGTCGCCGTCGCAGCCGGCGCCGGAGACCTTGACCATGTAGGCGGCGGCGTTCGGGAACTCCGGATGGAGCGCGTGGGCCTTTTCGAGCGCCTCGGCCGCCGCCTTCTGATGCTCGCCGAAGCCCTTCCAGCCGTCGTCCGTCACCGTGGACGCCCAGCCGCTGCCGCGGGCCTTCCAGGCCGCGTCGATCTCGGCCTTGCCGCGGAAGAGGAGCCCGAGCCACGGATCGGCGCCGGACGCCTCCAGCGCCGCCGCGAGGGCCTCGTCGCCGCTGTCGAAGAACTCGAGCAGGACCTTGAAGACCGCGCGCGACTCCGCCGGGTGCGCGGCGCGGGACTCCGCCCACGCGACGCCGGCCGCGCGCAGGGCGGCGGCGTGCTCCTCCGACGGATCCAGCGCGTTGCGGGCGTGGGCGGCGAGGAGGCGCTGGAACGGCGTGCCCGCGACGGCGCGGCGCTCCAGCTGCGCGAGCTGCGGGCGGGCCTGGTCGTCCCAGTGCCACTTGTGCTGCCCGTAGACGGACATCCACGCGAGGAACGGGTCGGACGACCCTTCGCGCACCGTGAAATCGTAGGCGCGCCCCCACCACGGGCCCGCGGGGGCGGTCATCGACCAGTCCCAGCAGAGCAGCAGCTCGCGCGAGACGTAGTTCGTCGCCTCCGCGAACCACGCCTTGTCGCGGTCGGGGCCCGCGAGCAGGGGCGCGAGCGCCTCGTGGCGCAGCAGGGGGAGGAGCTCCTCGTCGCGGAAACGCGCGTCCGTGAAGAGGGTGGCGTTCGTGCGGACGCCTTCGCACCACGCCGCGAGCGCGGTCTCGTCGTCCAGGCCCGGCCACGCGCCCGGCGCGGACGCGGCGTCCGCCTCCGGCGCATCGCCGGCTTCGGGCGCGAACGGGCGGCGGTCGCGGCCGCCGTGGACGAGGACGTCCTTGGCGGGGAGCGCCGCGAGCGAGAACCCGGCCGGGACGGCGGTCGCGTTCGTCGCCCCGTAGCCGTAGATCCAGAGCTCGACCGAGTTCGTCCCGGACGCGACGCGCCATCGGTCGACGGGCATCTCGAAGCCCTCGACGAAGAACGACCCGGTGCGCCAGGCGTTCACGGCCTCGCCGTCCTCGGTGCGGAGGCGGCGGACGAAGTCGTATTCGCCGGCGACATCGGGGACGCGGACGGGGTTCGCGCGGTCGTAGCCGACGCGCGGCTGCTCGGGAGCGTCCGCGGCGGGATCGCCGGCCGCCGCGACGGCGGACGCGAGAATCGGGAGGAGCAGGACGATTCGTTTCATGGAGGTTTCTTTCGTGCTGGCGGGGTGGGGTCTCGTTGTTTCCGTTGGAAAAGAGAGACGGATTGCGGCGGCTGCCGCGGGCCTTCGAGCGCGCAACGCCATGCCGGTTTGCGTGGCTGATGCGGGGGATTCTAGCACAAACCGATTCGCGAATTGTCACGGAATTGTAAAATTTTGCATCCCCCCCCCTCAAAAACACCCGCCCCCAACACCGCCCCCTCTCAAAACACCCGTCACGCCATTCATCCCCCTCTCGCCCACAGAAACACCCGACCCCATCATCGCCATACTCAACAACACCCGGCATGACATCCCGGCCCTCGCGCCAGCCCGTTTCAATCTCTTCTGTCCCCCAAATAATCGCTCTGTATCTCATTGATTCATTAGCCTTCCGACCGTAGTTGATTTTGCTTGACACCCGCCTCCCTTCCTGCGATGATTCTCCCCCGTCCCGCGGTTCTGCCGCCATCCGGATTCCCAGCCTCCGCCACCATTTCCCTGCCATGTCCCAAGGCATCTTCCAAGGCATCATCGAATACGAGGCCGAACGCCGCTTCCGCGAAAGCCTCGCGCGGCGCGACGAGTGGCGCGGCCCGCCCATCGTCAGCGATCCCCTGCCCCTCACCCTCCTGCTCCGCAACGACCTCCAGGACGTTTTCGGCGGCCTGGCCAGCGCCTTCCAGCGCCACTACCAGGTCTTCCGTCGCAAGGGGCACTACTGGCTCGAGAAGCGCGAACGAGAGCTCTGGCGATCCTACCTGGACCAGCTGGCCGCCCGCATGAACGAGCACGGGCCCGCCGTGGAGACCAATGCGCTCGACGCCTGGTTTCGGGAAGAGCGCAAGGGCATCGACCGCGAACGTCGCCGCATCGAGGAGGAGGCCATGCGGCGCTTTTGCGAGCGATCCCGCGCCAGTTCCGCACGCGACTGGACGCGCAAGGTTCGCAGAATGGAGCGCCGGGCGCGGCTTCGCGAAAGCCGCTGGACGCGCTGGGCGGTCGCATGCGCGGACGCGATCCGCCGCGGGCTGGAGCCGCCGCCCGCGCCGGGCGCGCGCCACCGCACCGGCGCGCCGATCCGGCGGCTTTGCAAGAGCTCCATCAACCCCGCCCCGTCGCCGGAAGCGCTTGCGGAGGCCTTTGTCGCCGCACGCGGCCGCGGCTGCGTGGAGGAGAAGATCCGCTGCGGGTCGCTGCTGCTGGACCTGGAGGCTTCGGTCGACAGCTCGCTCATCCGGACGGAGACCGGCGAGATCGTCGGGCGCAAGCCCGGCTTGCGCGGGTGGATCGGCGACAACTTGCCGAGCCTGCTCAAGCACTACGCCTCGCTCATGCAGTACCGGCGGCTGGCGCAGGCGTTCCGGGAGGCGCACGGGCTGCGCGACCCGCATCCGGCGTCGATCCTGCTCGCGGACGACGCGCCGCGGATCTTCCCGCCGCCGCTGCGGAAGCGGTTCGAGGCCGCGCGGGCGGAGGCGAAGGCGCTGCTGGGCTCGCCCGCGGGGCGGACGATGAAGGACCTGCGGCAGGCGATCGAGCGCCGCGAATGGCGGCGGACGGGCTAGACGAAAATCATCGCAGGCCAGGTGGCCGCAGGTGGCGGTGGAATTGATAAACTACGGTCGGACATCAATGAAAACAGGCAATTTGATGGAGGTTGAAGAGAGTGGAGGAGGAGGCAAAATTTTACAATTCCGTGACAATTCGAAAGCCGGTTTGTGCTAGAATGGGCGGCGTTCATGACCTCAACATGATGCATTCCACCGACCATTTTCCGCTGTCCGGCGACGGTTGCGCAGCCCGTTTCCCGCTGTCCGGCGACGGTTGCGTCGCGATCGCCCGGCGTCGCAGCGCAACGGTTGCGGGCGTTGCGCGCGGCGCCGCCGTCGCCGTTGCGCTGCTCGCTTCCGCGGCCGCGGCGAGGGAACCGGGCTCGATTTCAAGGTGGCGTTCGCCGCGGGAGGCCGCCGCGCCCGCGGCGATGGCGCCGGCCGTCGCGGTCAAGGTCGAATCCGATCGGCCCGCGCTCGCGAGCGACATGCCCGAAAGCGCGGTCGTCCGCGTCACACTGTCGGGCGTCCCGCCCGCCGGCGGCGAACGCGCGGCCGTCAACCTCGCGATCGTCCTTGATGCGTCCGCGGACATGCGGGGCGCCTTCTTCGGGAAGGCCCGGGAGGCCGCGCTCGAAGCCGTCGCGCGGCTCGGCGCGCGCGACGCCGTCTCCGTCGTCCTGCAGAAGAACACGCTCTTCTCCGGCACGGTGCTCGACAATCTGCGCTGGGGCAAGAATGACGCCACGGAGGAAGAATGCCGCCATGCGGCGCACCTCGCCTGCGCGGACGAGTTCATCGAAGACCCCGCACGCATGCCGGACGGCTATCAGACCGTGATCGAGCAGGGCGGCACGAACGTCTCCGGCGGACAGCGCCAGCGGCTCTGCATCGCGAGAGCGCTCCTTAAGTCCCCGAAGATCCTGATCCTGGACGACTCCACCAGCGCCTGCGACACCGCGACCGAAGCGAAGATCCAGCGCGCCTTCCGCG
>CADBEF010000211.1 GCA_902793555.1 uncultured bacterium
TGCGGCCCGCCGCCGCGAGACGCTCGCGCGCGGCCGCGGCCTCCGGGCCGTCGGCCAGCAGTCCGAGCAGGACGCGCGCGAAGTCGTCCGGGTCGCCGGTCTTGGCGAAGAGCGCGGCGTCGCCGGCCACTTCCGGCACGGAACCTTCGTGCGCGGCGACGACCGGGAGCCCCGCCGCCATCGCCTCGAGCACGGGCAGGCCGAAACCCTCGTAGCGCGAGGGGAAGACGAGCGCGTCCGCGCCGCGGTAGAGCGCGGCGAGGTCCTCGCGCAACGCGTAGCTCACGCGCGTGAAGCGCGCGCCGGACGGGAGCGCCGCGACCGCCGCCTCCACGGCCGGCTCGCCGAGACGCGCGCGGCCCACGAGCACGAGGCGGTGCGGAATCTTGTCGCAGATGCGCCCGTAGGCCGCAACCGCGGTGGCGAGGTCCTTGTGCGGATAGGTGTTTCCGACGGCGAGCAGGACCGGGTCCGCTGCGCGGGTGAGCGCGAGAACGCGCTCCGCGACGAAGGAACCGGAGAGCGGCTCGAAGAACGCCGGGTCGGCCGCTTCGGGCGTGACGACGACGCGGTCGGGGGGCGTCCCCGGCAGCTGGGCGAAGATTTCCTGGCGCGAAAACTCCGACGGCGCGAGCACGACCGCGCTGCGCCGAACCGCGGCGGGGACGGCGCGCCGCATCGCCGCGAGGGCGAGGGGCGGGAAGTCTTCCGGGAAGTGCCGGTACTGCATGTCGTGGACCGTCGTCGCCTGCGGGCAGCGAACGCGCGCCGGCGCGGCGTTGCCGGGGTTCCAGAGAACGTCGACGCCCGCGGCGCGGACGAGCCGCGGCAGCGAGAGATTCTCGAAGAGGACGCGGCGCACGCGCGAGGTCGCGCGGACGCCGGTGTCGACGACCGTCGTGCGCGGCGCGTCCCGCAGGTCGAGCGCGAGCGCGCGGCGGTTCTCCGCGTTGGCGAAGACGGCGAGCGTCTCGTCCTCGGCCAGAAGCGCCGGCATCGCGGCGAGCGTGCGGCGCAGGTAGGTCTCGGTGCCGCCGACTTCGCCGGGGACGAGGAAGAGCGCGTTGACGCCAATTTTCACGGGACGGGGTCCTCCGCCCCCTCGTGCTCGGGAATCCTGACGGCCTCGGGAGGATCGTTGTCCACGCGCCCTTCGGTGACGGGCTCCGGCGAGCGCGAGACGACGTGCTTGTAGAGGAAGACGATCGCGTGGGCGAGCGCGTGGTGGACGACCGACGTGGGCGCCCACGTGCCGGCGTCCGCCTGCGCGGCGTCGAGCTCCTCGCGGAACTGCCGCTCGAAGTTCGCTCCGCTGATCGAGCCGGGCGTCCAGCGGAAGAACGCCGTGGCGGGGTGCGGGACCGGCACGCCGCCGCCCTGGCGCCACAGGCGCAACCACAAGTCGTAGTCCCACGCGGCCTTGAGATCCGTCCGGAGCGGCCCGGCCGCCTCCCACGCGGAGCGGCGGAAGACCGTCGCCGGTTGCGAAACGTAGTTGAGCGTGCGCAGGACGGTGCGGCAGGAGAGCGGGAACCAGAAGTTCTTGAAGCGCGTCACGAAGCGGCGGATTTCGCGCCCCTCCGCGTCGATGATCGGGCAGTGGCCAAAGCAGAACGCGGCTTTCGGGTGGCGGCGCAGGACGTAGTCCGAGCGCAGGAGGGCGTGCGGCGCGTATTCGTCGTCGGAATTGAGCCAGCCGAGGTAGTCGCCGTGCGCTTCGCGAAGGCCGCGGTTGATCGCGTCGGCCGGGCCCGAATCCTTTCCCGGGAGGAAGCGCGTGTCGGGGTGCGCCCAGCGCGCGACGATCTCCGCGGTGGCGTCGGTCGAACCGCCGTCCACGACGACGTGCTCGACGCGGACGCCGTCCTCGCGCTGCATCGCGACGGTCCTCATCGTTTCCTCCAGGAAGCGCCCGGAGTTGAGCGTCGGCGTGACGATGGTGAAGAACGGCGTCTTGTCGCCGCGGGGGAACGGCCGGTTCGGTTTCACGGCGCGGGTTCGCTCCAGGTCGCGGGGAGCCTCGCGAGGCCGTCGAACCAACGGGACGCCGTCAGGCGCAGCAGCAGGCGGTTTTCGAGGCGGTGGTAGTTCTTTTCGTGGTCGGCGCCGTGCAGCGCGAAGGAGAGCGCCCAGTCGCCGGCCGCGAGGTTCGACAGGTCGAGCTCCAGGTCGAGACCGCCGTCGCCCTCGGCGAAGGGGATCTCGCGTCCGGCGATCTGCGTGTTGCTGCCGAAGAGGACCGCGCCGTCCGACGCGCGGGCGATCGAGAAGCCGCAGACCGGCCGCTCGACGCGCTTGTCCGCGTGCCAGCGCAGGCGCACCACGGCGCGGTCGCCCGCGACGACGGCGCGGTCCGGGAACGCCGCGCCCGTGGCGGGGTCGACGAGCTCGACCTTCGTGAAGCGCATTTCGCCGGTGCCCCACTCGCGCGCGCCGGCCGCGGCCGCGAGCGCGCCCATCGATTCGGCCTGGTAGCCCTGCACGACGGAGTCCGCGTCGCCGAGGCCGACGAGCCGCCCGTGCGAGAGGTGCGCGATGCGGTCGGACACGCGGCGGATCGTGTTGATGTCGTGCGAAATGAGGACCATCGACTTGCCGGCGCGGCGGAACTCGTCCATCTTGTCGAGGCACTTGCGCTGGAACTCCGCGTCGCCCACGGCGAGCACTTCGTCCACGAGCAGCACGTCCGGGTCGACCTGGACGGCGACCGCGAAGCCGAGGCGCACGTACATGCCGGAGGAATAGAACCGGACCGGTTCTTCGATGAAATCGCGCAAGCCGGCGAACTCGACGATCGCGTCGAAGCGCGCGCGCATCGTCTCGCGCGGGATTCCCATGATCGCGCCGTAGAGCATCACGTTCTCGCGGCCCGTCAGGTCCGGGTGGAAGCCGGCGCCCAGCTCCAGCAGCGAGCTCACGGTCCCGCGCGTGCGGGCCGCGCCCCCGGTCGGGCGCATCGTTCCCGCGACGATCGAAAGCAGCGTCGACTTGCCGGCGCCGTTCGCGCCGATCAGGCCGAGCGTCTCGCCGCGGCGGACGCGGAACGTCACGTCGTCCAGCGCGGCGAACACGCGCCCGCGGCGGCCGCGCAGCGCGTCGAGGACCGCGGTCTTGAGCGAGCGCGCCGATCCCGCGAGGCGGAAGCGCTTCGTGACGTGCGAGACGTCGATCGCCCAGTCTTCGTCCATCCCGCTCACAGCACGTCTCCGAAGCTGCGGTCGCCGCGCCGGAGCGCGAACAGGCCGAGAAGGAACACCAACGCGACCGACGCGGCGGACGCGGCGAGCCACCACGCGGTCGGCGCGGCGGACGCCGGCGCGCCCCAGGCGGCGAGCGATTCCGGGCCGGGGACGAGTTCGTCCCCGATGAGCCCGCGGCGGTACATCGCGAGGATGCCCGTCATCGGGTTGAGATACACCAGACCCCGCCACGCGTCCGGCAGCGGCGCCGCCGAGACCTGCATGGCCGGATAGTAGAAGACGGGCGTGAGGAAGAACCACGCCAGCTGCCCGATGCCGACCGCGTGCTGCGTGTCGCGGAAGAAGACGTTCAGCGTCGAGACGAGGTACGAGATGCCGAGCGCGAGGGCGAAGTGCAGCGCGACGGCCGGGACGAGCCAGTACGCGCGGCCGAGGCGCAGGTGCCCGGCGAGCGCGAGGTAGAGCAGCAGCGGCACGAGCGTGAGCAGGAAGTTGACCGCGTTGGCGAGGGTCGTCGAGAGCGGGAGGATCGCGCGCGGGAAGTACACCTTCTTGACGAGGTTCGAGTTGCCGGCGATCGCGTGGAGCGAATCGTTGAGCGTGCCGGCCGTGAAACCCCACACGACGATGCCCGTGACGAGGAACGGCAGGTAGCCGCCGCCGCCCCCGAACTTCAGGATGCGGGCGAAGACGGCGTACATGAGGATCGTCGCGGCGGGCGTGAGCAGCGACCAGAAGAACCCGAGGGCGGAGCCCTTGTAGCGGATCTTCAGGTTGCGGATCGCGAGGATGCGGGTCAACTCGCCCCATTTGCGGAGCGGGCCGCCCGCGGCGCGTCCGTCGCGGGTCGTTGCGTCGTTCATGCGGATGCGCGGGATTCTACCACACCCCCGCGCGCGAACGCAATCTTCGCGCGGTTGCCGCAAGCCCGCCGTTTTGGTAGACTCCGCGGGCATGGAAACGATTTCCTCTTTCGCGGACGAGCTCTCCGCCTGGCTCGGCGCGCGCTTCGCCGCCGTTTACCCCGATTGCCCCGACGCGGCCGCGGCCGGCCGCGTCGTCCCCAGCGCAAAGGCCGGGTTCGGCGATTTCCAGTGCGCCGGCGCGATGCAGCTGGCGCGCCCCCTCAAGCTGCCGCCGCGCAAGATCGCGGAGGCCGTTCTCGCGGGCGCGGCGCTCCCGGACTGCGTCGAAAAGGCCGAAGTCGCCGGCGCGGGCTACGTGAACCTCACGCTCAAGGGCGAAGCCCTCGCCGCGCGCGCGGCGGCCGTGGCCGAAGACGCCGCGCACGGCGGCGTCCCCCAGGTCGGCGCCGGAAAGACGGTCGTCGTCGACTACTCCAGCCCGAACGTCGCCAAGTCGATGCACATCGGGCACATCCGCTCGACGGTGATCGGCGGCTCGCTCGTGGAGATTTTCCGCGCGCTCGGATACGAGGTCGTCGGCGACAACCACATCGGCGACTGGGGCACGCAGTTCGGCATCATCATCAAGGGCTGGCGCGAGTTCGCCGACAAGGACGCGATCGCGCGCGATCCGGTTCCGGAACTGGAGCGCATCTACAAGGAAAGCTACGCCCGCGCGAAGGCGGACGAGGCGTGGATGGACGCCTGCCGCGCCGAGACGGTGAAGCTGCAGCAGGGCGACCCGGAGAACCGCGCGCTCTGGCGAAAGCCGCGGCGCGGTCGTCGTCGACCTGCGCGACCTCGACCCCGCCTTCGCGGAGCAGTCGCGCAAGGCCGTCGAAAGCGCGCTCGCCAAGGGCGACAAGGAAAGCGCCGCGCGCGAGGACGGCAAGTGGATCTGCATCGTCCGCAAGGAAGACGGCGGGTTCAACTACAACACGACGGACCTCGCGACGATGGAAACGCGCGAGAAGGACTACCATCCGGCCAAAATCGTCATCGTCACGGACGACCGCCAGATCCCGCACTTCCAGCAGCTCTTCGCGATCACGGAAAAGCTCGGGCTCGTCACGCCCGGGACGGACCTCGTGCATGTCGCGTTCGGCACGATCACGGACGAGAACGGGCACCCGTTTTCGACGCGCCAGGGCGGCATGCCGAAACTCAAGGAGCTGCTCGACGAGGCCGCCTCGCGCGCGTTGGCGATCGTCCGCGAGAAGAACCCGGACCTGCCCGACGCCGACGCCCGCGCGCTCGCCGAGACGATCGGCATCGGCGCCGTGAAGTATTCGGACCTGGCGATGGACCCGATCACGACGATCCGCTTCTCGTGGGACGCCGTTCTCTCGCTCCAGGGCAACTCCGGCCCCTACCTGCAGTACGCCCACGCTCGCATCCGTTCGCTCCTGGCCAAGTACGCCGAGACGTTCCCCGGCGAAGACTGGCGCGCCGCGCCGATCCGCCCGGACGACCCGCTCGAGCGCGCGCTTGCGCGCCGCATTCTCGCCTTCCCGGAAACCGTCGCGTCCGCGGGCGCCAAGTGCCGCCCGAACTTCGTCGCGGACTACCTCTTCGGCCTTGCGCAGGACTACAGCTCCTTCTACCAGAAGCTGTCCGTCCTCAAGGCCGAAGACCCGGCGGTCCGCGCCGGCCGCGCGCGTCTTTGCGCCGCCGTCGCGTCGGTTCTCGCGCGCGGTCTCGCCCTGCTCGGCATCCGGGCGCCCGACCGCATGTAGCCCCTCGGCCCGCCCGCGCCCGTAATCGCGCCGGCGAATCCCGGCTCCCGGTTCCCGGTTCCCCCGAATCCCGGCCCGCAAAAACGAAAGGCCCCCCGGAGCGGACGCTCCGGGGGGCCTTGCAAGAAAAACCTTGGCGGCGCGCTACTCTCCCGCGGCCGAC
>CADBEF010000212.1 GCA_902793555.1 uncultured bacterium
CGGACGGGCGTCGGGGCGCGCCGCCGGCGCGCGCGGCGCGAGCGCCATGCACAGGAAGGCGTCGCACCATGGTTCGAAGAGGGGCTCCGTGTCGGCGCCGGCCGCGCGCGCTTCGCGCAGGAGGGCGGCCTTGTCGGCGACCTGGCGCGGGATCCGCGCGGTGAAGTCCGCGAACGCGGCATTCTCCTCGGGGGAGTTTCTCTCGGCCGCGGCAAGGGTTTCGAGTGCGGTCCCGATGCCGACGCGGCAGCGGCCGTAGTCGCCGAACGCCTTCCGGAACGGCGCCGGGCAGCCGGCGAGCGGGATCTTGCGGAGCGCCTCGACTTCGGCCTTGACGATCCGCGCGTTGACCGCAGGATCGGCGTTCCCGCCGCGGGCGGCCGTCGCCCGGGTCGTCGCCTCGATCAGCTTCCGCTGCTCGCGGGCGATCGCGGCGACGACGGCCGTGACGGCCCGTGCCTCCGGCGTGTCGCGGACGACATGCTTCGGCGCCGGGGGCGGGACGGGCACCGACGACCAGACCCGGGTGGCGCGGCGCCGGAGCTCCGGATCCGCGAAGCCGTCGAACGACACCTGGGGGACCGGCTCGTCGCCGAGGACCACCCGGACGCTGTCGGCGTTGAGCGGCGCGACGATCGCCGCCGTCTCGCCGGCGCCGGCCGAGCCCACCGTGGCCAGCAGGCTCACGAAGGCGCGGACGTACAGCGCGTCCGTCGCCTCGAGCGCCGGCTGCCAGCGCGCCCAGGCCGAATCCGCGTCCGCGTCGAGCGCGGCGGCCAGCCCGCGCATCGCGGCGGCCTGGATCGAACGGACCTCGCCGAGGGAACGCAGCGCCCCCGCCGTGGTCGCGGGCAGGCCCGCCGTGTCCGCCAGCTGGCCCAGGAACTCGGCTCGCCGGTCGAAGGAGGCGGCGACCGCCGCCGTGTCGCCGCGCTCGGATGCCTCGTCCTCCAGCCGGTCCCGGTCGGACACGAACGAGAACATCCGGATGAAGACCGACGAGCATGCGGCGGCGGTCTTCGCGTCGGCGGGCGGCGGAGCGGCGCTCGCGGCCAGGGCCGCGAGCGCAATGACGAGCGCCGCTGCGCGGCGAATGAAGGGTGCGGCTCCGCCGCGAATGAAGGGCGGCGGCGTTGCCGCCGAACGACGGGCCGCTGCGCGGCAAGGACGGGAGGCGAGCGCTTTCATGGCGTGGCGGGGTCGGCGGGGTAGAAGTCGTCGAGGATGCGGAGGGCGTCGGCGGGGCCGTTCTCCTTCCAGGCGCGGAGGGCGCGGCCGGCGACGCCGCAGAAGCGGAAGGGGTCCTTGTGCGCGAGCTTGAGGAGGCGCTTGGCCTCGGGTTCGCCGGCGGGCCCTTCGCGCAGGAGCAGGCGCGCGAGCCGTTCGGCCGCCTCGGCGCGGCTGGAGTCCGCGTCGCGCGGGTCGGCGGCGAGGACGGCGCGGTAGCGCGCCTGCGCGGCGGCGGCGTCCTGCGGGACGCCGATCCCGCGTTCGTGGCACCGCGCGAGGAGGAACGCCGCGTAGGGATGGCCCGCGTCGGCGGCGGTGCGGAGCAGCGCCGCGGCGCGGGCGGGGTCGGTTTCCGCGGTCTCGCCGTCACCGTGGAGCAGGCCGCCGAGGAGCTTGTCGGCGAGCCAGACCGCCTGGTCCACGCCCCCCTGGTCGACGGCCTGCTGGAGTCCCGCGACGAGCCGGTCGCGCAAGCGGACGCGCGTCGCGGCGTTCGATGCGGCCGCGGCGGGGTCGTCGGGCAGGAAGGACGGCCGGGGGAAGAAGTTCGTTTCGAAGGATTCGACCGCCATGGACAGGGCGGAGAGATTGCCCTTCTCGGCCTCGGGCAGGAGCCATTGGCGGGCGTTCTCCGCACGCGCCCAGGCGGCGTCGGGCTCCCAGATGTCGCCGCTGGTCCGGGGGAACAGGAGCAGCTCCCCGTAGGCGACGCGGGCCTCCGGGTCGCCGGCCTTCGCGCGGGAATCGAGCCGGGAGAGCGCTCGCGCGTAATACAGGCCGGCAAGGGCGTTGTCCGATCGGTTGACCGGCGCCGCGGCGGATCGCGAGGCGCGGCGCTCGTAGTGCAGCGCGAGCTTGTCGCAGGCGAGCCAGGCGTAGGGGTCGTCCGAGTCGGCGACCGACGCGAGCTCCCGGAGCGCGGCGTCGGCGTCGGGGCCGCCGAGGCGTTCCACGGCGTGCTGGATGCGGCCGCGCGCGGAGCCGCGCGCGGCGGCTTCGCGGAAGAGTTCGCGGGCGCGGCCCGGGTCGTAGGGGACGCCCTCGCCGTTGGCGGCCATGAAGCCGCGGACCGCGATCGCGTCCGCGCTGCCGGCCGCCTCGGCGCGGCGCAGCAGCTCGTCGGCGCGCGCGAAGTCGACCGGCGCGTAGAGGCAGAGGCGGTCCGCCTCGGCGACAAGGGCGGCGGCCTCGCTCGTGGCGGGGTCGGCCGCTCGCGCCGGCGCGGCGGCGAGGGCGAGGAGGGGCAGGAGGAGGGCGAGGCGTTTCATTGCGGGCGGGGGCGGGGATTGGGCGGCCTTGCACGGCGTGGCGGGGGGCCGCCACGCCGGCTGCGGCCGGGTGTCGCGGCTTCGCCGCTCGCGGGCAAGAGGGTTCACGGGGCGGGCTCCTTCGCGCCGCGGGCAAGAGGGTTCACGGGGCGGGCTCCTTCGCGCCGTCAGCGGAGTCCGCGTGAGGGGCGGGTGCGGCGGAGCTTCGCGTGGCGGGACCGTAACCGGGCGCGTATTGGACAACGGCGGCCTTCCGCAGCGGTTCGAGGAGCCGTTCGATGCGGTTTTCGAGCTTTTTGTCGGACAAATCGGCCTTGAGATCGTCTCGGACCTCCTCGAACCGGCGTTCGCGCGCCGGTTCCCGTTTCGTCACGAGAATCAGGTGCCAGCCGTATTCGGTCCGCACCGGTTCCCCCACGACGCCGACCGGCTGCGAAAACGCGGCCTCTTCGAACGCCGCAACCATCTGACCGCGCGTGAACGATCCGAGCGAACCGCCGCGGGCGCGCGACGGACAGTTGGACGATTCCCGCGCGACGGCCGCGAAGTCCTCTCCGGCCAGAATGCGGGCCCGAAGCGCTTTGACTTTTTCCAAGGCGGCCGCATCGTCGTCGGCCGAAGCGCCTTCGGGAACGAGGACCAGGAGATGGGACGCTTCGACCGTTTCCTCGACGCGGCCGGCCGACGGGTTTTCGGCCAGAATGGCCGCCCACGCGGCGCGCAGTTCTTCTTCGGTCGGTTCGGCGATTCCCTCCCGGACCATTGCTTCTCCCGACTCGAACCCCCGTTTCTTAGCTTCGCGATCCAGAAGAAAGGCGTCTGCGATGCATTTGGCCGCAAAGCGGTTGTCCGCAGCTTGCTCGGCCTCCGTCCAAGCATGCGGAGAGGGCTCGGCGACGAAAGGTTCGCGAGGCGCACATTGGAGGAGAAAGTCTACGGTTCCGAGTTCTTGGCTACGGGTCGGATCGGCGACGAACCGGAACCTGTTATTCGTCGCCACGACGGTTCCGTCGACCGTCACGGCGGGTTCGTCGCCGGTTGCGGCGTGTTCTTCGTTGAGCTTCGCGAGTTCTTCGCCTTCGACAAGGCGGAACCCCGCCGCCCCTGCGGCGAGCGGCGCGAGGGCGAGGAGGGGGAGGAGGAGGGCGAGGCGTTTCATGGCGGGCGGGGGCGGGGTCAAGGGCAGTGGTTAGTGGTTAGTGGTTGGTGGCGGGGGACCGCCACGCCGGCTGCGGCCGGGTGTCGCGGCGGCGCCGCCCGGCGCGGGGCGGAGGGAGCGGTCGGAGGAGATGCGGTAGCGCTCCAGGACGCGCGGCGTGGCGGCGCGCATCTCGGCGACGTCCAGGACGATCCGCTCGTCGAAGTCCTTCGTTCCCATCAGCCCGAGCTCGACGAAGGGGCCCGGCGCGGCGTCGAGGATCTCCGCGAGGTGCCGCAGGTTGCGCACCTCGACGCCGTCCGCGGTGTGCACGAACTTGCGCTCCCAGTCGAAGTAGCCCTCCATCGCGAGGTCCGGCAGGACGGTCGAGACGGCGACGATCTCCTCGTCCGGCGCCGGGCGCGTGCGGTTGAGCGCCACGCGGTCGTTCCAGTAGCGCAGCTTCGACTCGGACTGCCAGTTCCACGAGACGGTCGTGAAGACCATCCCGCCGAAGACGAGCCAGTCGGCCGCGTCGTTGTAGACGTAGCGGCGGTGGCGCGGGAGGGAGCGGAAGACGCGCGCCGTCTCGCGCACCTCCTCGCCGTCGCGCAGCAGCAGCACCGGCACCTCGTCGCCGACCTGGTGCATGTAGAACGGATACGCGAGCGAGCGCGGCTCGTTGCCCGGGAGGCGCACCTGCCCCTTGTTCGAGACCGGGAGGCCGTCGACCGCGAGCAGCACGTCGTTCGTGCGGAACGGCCCCTCGCCGTCGTAGTCGCCGGCCTCGACGATGCGGACGCCGGTCCGCCCCTCGCCCATCCTCCAGAAGCGCCGCTCGGCCTCGCTCTCCATCGGGAGCCACGAGAAGTTCTCCTGCCAGAAGCCGTCGCGGCGGCCGTCGGCCACGTCGTCGAGGAAGTGCCGGACGATCTCCGCCGGGACGATGTAGTTGAGCGACTCGCCCTCCTTGTTGCCCTGGAAGGCGACGCCCGCGACGCGCCACGTCCGCATGTCGAAGACCGGCCCGCCGCTGTTGCCGGGGTTGATCGCCGCGTCGACCTGCACCGCCAGGAGCGTCGTCCAGCCGTGCGAGTAGCGGTGGTCCTCGACGCGGGAGACGATGCCGCGCGTGTAGGAGATGCCGTCGCCGCCCATCGGATAGCCGACGGCGAGCACCTCCGACTGCTCCGCCGGCGTCTCGCCGAGCGCGGCCGGCTCGATCCCCTCCATGAACGCCGCGTCCGCGACGCGGACGAGCGCCAGGTCGCAGTCGTCGTCGACGAACTCGATCTCGCCGTGGAAGAAGGCGTCCGTGTCGTGGCGGCGCACGCGGAGGAAGGTCGCGTCCGCGACGACATGCGCGCACGTGAGGATGCGGCCCGGCCCGATCACGACGCCCGTGCCGCTCGAGGTCCGCGTCGACTTCGTCTTCCACGGCTGCACGAAGTCCGGCGCGGCGGACCGCACCTCGATCTTGACGACCGCGCCGAACGACGGCGGCGCCGCGTTCGCGGCGGGGTCTTCGGCCCGCGCGGGCGCGGCGGCGAGGGCGAAGAGGGGGAGGAGGAGGGCGAGGCGTTTCATGGCGAGGAGGTGGTCGTACGGCGGGGGATTCTAGCAGAAACCGATTTTCGAATTGTCACGGAATTGTAAAATTTTCGTGGCGGGGTTCCGCCACGCCGGCTGCGGCCGGGTGTCGCGGCTTCGCCGCTCGCGGGCAAGAGGGTTCACGGGGCGGGCTCCTTCGCGCCATCAGCGGAATCCGCGTGGAGGGCGGGCACGGCGGGCGCGCGTTCCACCGAATCCATGAATTGTTGGAATGTTGCTTTTTCGACGGGTTCTCCCATCGCCGCCAAGCAGGACTCGATTCTCCGGTAGGAGGTTTCGTCCCCATCCTTCTTGGCGGTCTTGGCGCGGTCGCGCAATGACGACACCATCCAGTCGAATTGCCAAATGTCTTTGCCGACGACCTTTTTGAGGTGCGATCCGTAAATTACCATGGCAAACGGTTTTCGTCCTGTCAGCCGTTTGTCCGCGAAGGATTTTAGCGACCGCCATTTTCCCGGGTTCGCTTCGAACTCGCCGTCCAGCCAGACGAAGAACTCAGGGCCGTACTTGGCCGCCGCGACCCAGGCGAAAAGTTCGCGGGCGCGGTCGTCCGTTCCGTCGGAGGACATCGCCCGTTTCAACGAGTCGAACGAAACCGGCATTTGCGTAAGGGCTCCCACCGCCGGAGTGGGAGGCTTCGGGTAGATCGACTGGTTGAAAGACACGGAAACCACTTCGCCTTCCGGTGGTTCTTCCGGATCGGCCCAAGGCGTCGTGTCGGAATACAGGCGTCTTGGTTCGTTCATTCCCGCGGCGGCGATGATGTCGAAGAGAAGCGGAATTGCGTTGGAGGAATGGATGTATCCAGCGCCATAGACGGCGAACACGTTCGACACCACGGCAGGAGACGAACTCTCGCGAATCAAGTCGTACAAGGTGCGCTCGATGCGAGCATAGGTCTCAAGCGCCTTCGAAGCTTCGGCCTCCGAGAACCCGGCCGGCGCCGCGTCCGTGGCGGGGTCTTCGGCCCGCGCCGGCGCGGCGGCGAGGGCGAGGAGGGGGAGTAGGAGGGCGAGGCGTTTCATTGCAGGCGGGGGCGGGGTCAAGGGCAGTGGTTAGTGGTTGGTGGCGGCTTGGGCGGCCTTGCACGGCGTGGCGGGGTGATCACTCCGGTGTGTTGTCTTGTTTCCGAAGGACGATCCAATGGGCGATGTCCGAGGCGTAGGGCCGCGGTTTCGAGAGATCCCAATCGAGCTCGAGATCGATCACGTAGACGCGTTCGTCCGTCGGGTCGCGCCGGACGAAGAACGTCTGTTCCCCTCCGTCTCCTCCCAAAAGGACGAACGCCGGATTATCCTTGTGAACGGCAAGGTCCTTCCGGTCGTATTCGGAATCGCCTTCATACTCTCCCCCGCGCCAGAAGTCGACGCTTTTCCACGTTTCGAGGAAGTTGCGGATGCCCGGTGCAAGCGGTAGAAGGTTTTCCGGCAACGTGGCGAGTTCCTTTTCACCGAACCGTTCCAGGAGTTCCTGAACCTTCGGCAACAGGGACTCGTCGATTCCTTCATCGGGCGGCGGCGGATTCGCCGCCCATTCCTTGCGGCATTTCGCGTTCTTGCGCTTAATGCTCCGCCAAATCAGAACCGACCAGCCGATGCCGACGGCCGTGACAATCAAATGAAGATACGGGAACGAGCCGGAAGAACGGGACGGTTGGCGCAAAGCATCTTCCGCGGCGGCTTTCGCCCGCGCCGGCGCACCAACGAGCGCGATGAGGACGAAGAGGAGGGCGAGGCGTTTCATTGCGGGCGGGGGCAATGCCGAATGCTGAATGATGAATGCTGAATGCTGAATGATGAATGCTGAATGCTGAATGCGGCGGGGCGGTCCGTGGCGGAAATCAGAGGGCGGCGGCCATGTAGAGGGGGAGGCATTTCAGGCCGGCGGTTTCGCGGACGTCGCCTTCGTGAAAGAGGAACGGTTCGGCCAGCCAGTCGGAGAACTTCGCGCGGAACTTGTCCAGCGACGCGTGCCGGACGCGCTTGCCGCTCTTCACTTCGACGGGGCTCACGTTGTTCTTGCGCGCCAGCTTCGACTTGGCGACGAGGAAGTCGATCTCGATCCGCTCCTTCCGGTCGGACGGGTCGTTGCGCGAGTAGAAGTAGAGCTTGCGGCCCGACGCCGCGAGCAGCTGCGCGACCGCGTTCTCCGTGACCATCCCCTCGTTGACCGAGAGGTCGCAGCCCCGTGTCGCCCAGGTAGCACTTGTCCTCCGTTTCGGCGCAGAGACTATCACCCTTTTGACGATTTTTCAACCACAAAATCACACGGTTTTGACGCTTTGAATCCGTTCGGTTCTCACGTCTTGACGATCACGCGCATCCTCGGAACGGGGGGTGGGCGGCCTTGCACGGCGTGGCGGGGTGCCGCCACGCCGGCTGCGGCCGGGTGTCGCGGCTTCGACGCTCGCGGGCAAGAGGGTTCACGGGGCGGGCTCCTTCGCGCCCTCCGCGGAATCCGCGTGGGGCGCGGGCGCGGCGCTCTCTGCGGGCTCTGCGTGGGTTTCATCCTCTGCGTGATTCCGCACGGCGTCGAGAAGCACTTTCGCATGGGCCGCGGCGACTTGGCCGACGGGGTCGTCCGCGAAGAGTTCGCCGGCGTGGCGGACGATGGCGTCGGCCATCATATCCGACACGAGCTGCGCCATCGCGGAGGGCGGGAATTCGTCCGGGTAGCCGAGGCGCTCGGCTTCCCATTTCACGATCGGCCATGGAACGCGGGGGTCCAGCGTGAAGCCGCCGGCGTACAGTTCCCGCTGCAAAGCGTAGTCGCGGAGGAGGAGGACGGCGAACGCGGCGGACAGGGCGGCGGGATCATCCTTCTTCAGGCGTTCGACGGCGCGGGCGACGGCTTCGGGCGGGTCCTTGACGCGTCGGACCCCGGGAAGGATTTCGTCGAACGTCGCCGATTCGCACCAGCGGCGGACGAGCGAGGGGTCCGTTTCCGGTTCGTCGCGTCCGAGGAAGATCGGGATGCGCCACTTGCCGGAGCCGGGGTTGCCTCTCGCCGGCGCGTAGTCCCACCAGTGCTTGAACGTGAGGATGCCGCCCGGCGAAACGTCCTTCACTTCCGTGTAGCTGTGCTCCAGCAGGGGGAGCGCCGTCCGTGCGGTCGAGAACAGGACCTCGTATCCGCCAGACGGCGTTTCGCCGCGGGGACGGATCACGAAGAATTCGTCGGAGTGCGTGTCCTGCGCGTTCTCCACGGAAAGCAGCGCGCCGATCTGCGTCGGCCACCACCGCAGGGCGACGCCGCGCTCGGAACGGCCGAGCAGGAGCCGTCCGCCATCCGGGTAGCGGAGGATCGCCCAGCGTGTCGTGTTCTCCTCGGAACCGTAGACCTCGGCCATGAACCGTCCGTCTGGCGAAGGAATCTGGTTCAGGATCGCGTCGGGCGACGGTCCCGGATCCGGGAGATTGTCGTCGGACATCCTCGGGGCGGTCCTGAACAGCGGCGTCGCGGTCGTTTCGTAGAAGGCCGCCCGCGCGGGCGCGGCGGCGAGGGCGAGGAGGGGGAGGAGGAGGGCGAGGCGTTTCATTGCGGGCGGGGGCGGGGTCAATGCTGAATGCGGCGGGGCGGGGTACGGGAAGGCCGCTCCGCGGCGGGCGGCGGCTGCGCCGCGCCCGCGCGGAGCGGAGGGGGTGCTAGGGTTGGTGCCGGGAGCGAACAAGGGAGCAGAGCCAGACGGGCCACGCAAGGTAGAACAGGTCGCACAACAGTGGCGATAGGGACGAAAGCCCGTTCCATTGCATTGATGACAATGCGTGGCCGACAACGAAGCAGGCTCCGCACCCGAGCAACAGCACGATGGGGGTTGCCGGATGGAGCCGCCACCGCTCGCGGCCGGACGACCGGCGGGCGAGGACGCCGAGCGCGAGGCACGCGGCGACCGGAACCGCCATATGGCCGAGGGAGAGAAGCACGGACCAGACTTCGATGCGAACCGGTTTCAGGTGAACGCTCCGCAAGATGTTGAAAACGAGAAGCAGCGCGAGACAGGCGGCGGATGCGGAGAAGAACCACCATTCCCTGCGTCCGGCACCATCCTTCGCAAGCGTGGCGGGGTCCTCCGCGGGAATGCCTGGCAGACAGAATCCCGCAAGGATGATCGCGGCCTCGGACAGGGGATAGGCGAGCCCGGTGAACCACCAATGCAGAAGGGCGGCCGCGGGACTGCCGAAGAGCGCCGCGTTCGCGCCGCCGGAGTTCGCGAAAGATGCCATGGCGAATCCTTGCAGGACGAGACGCACCGCCGAAAACGCCGCGAGCGCGATGCCGACGCGCCATGCGCGGCCGCGTTGCCCTTCGCGCGCCGGAGGTGCCGCGCAGGCGCAAGCGAGCAGCAGCAGGGCCGGAACGGCCAGACGGCATCCGGCGGGAAGCCAGAGCATCGTCCACGCGAATGCGGCATCCGGTTCCCAACCAGGTTCGACCGATCCGGAACGGAAGGCCAATACGGCGCCGGCGATGAGGCAGACGGCGACTGCCGCAAGGAGCGCAAGCCCGGCCGCCCGCGCAACTTGAGCGCGGTGGCGGGAAGGGAAAGGAATGGTGGAATGAGGAGACATGGAGGGTTCCGTGCTTTCCGTGTGTTCCGTGGTTGGATTCATTGCGCGTTTTCGTTCTTTGCGGACTTTGCGGACTTGGCGTGAGGGATCAAGGGGACTTGGGGACGAGGAGGACGAGGCGTTTCATTGCGGGCGGGAGCGGGGGCAATGCTGAATGCTGAATGGGGGGCGAGGTGGCGGAGGTCGGGGGACGACGAAGACGTCGCCGTAGCCGTGGAGTCAGGGGGTGAAGGCGGGGGTCAGCGCTTCGCGCGGGCGGCGTCGAGCCAGCGGCAGAGGGCGTCGAGCCAGGTGGGCGGGTCGTCCATGGCGGCGAAGGCGGAGGCGGCGTCGAAGGCGCGGCTTGCGAGCGTCTCGGTCGACCGCGCGTCGCCCATGCGCAGGTAGCGGTAGCGCCAGATGTCGCGCTTGGGCGCGGGGTCGGCGGCGAGCGCGGCCGCCGAGGCGGGAAGCGGCAGGAGCGAGGCGGGTGCCTCGGGCAGGCGGGCTCGCGCGGCGGCGTTGGCTTCGCGGGCGGCCGTCCAGTCGAGGATGTCGCCCGGTTCGATTCGCAGCCGCAGACCGAGCGGGTCGAGCTCGAAGGCGCGCTTCTGGAGGTCCTCCCACTCGGCGCGGGGACGCACGAGCTTGCCGCGCAGGGCGAGCAGGTCCGCCAGCGCGTCGAGGTAGCCGGGGTCGGCGTCGAGCGCGGCGCGGAAGGCGTCCCACGCCTCCGGCAGGCGCCCCTGCTCGAGCCGGAGCAGGCCGAGGAGGCGGTGCGTGGCGGGCAGGGCGCCGGGGCGCGCGGCCAGCTCCGGCAGGATGCGTTCGGCGGCGGCGACGCTCTCGCCGCTGTCGAAGACGCCCGCGCAGCCGAAGCAGAGCGAGGCGACGCGACCGAACTGCTCCGGCATCCGGCGGAAGGTCTCCTCGTAGTGCGCGGCGGCGAGCTCCGGGAAGCCGCGTTCGCGGAGGCGCTCGGCGAGGCGCCACTGGACGCAGTAGGCGTCCTCGAAGAGCGCGGCGGCCTTGTCGTAGGCGTCGAGCGCGAGCGAGAGGAGGCCGCATGCGGAGAGTTCGTCGCCCCGCTCGGCGAGACGCACGGCGGCGACGACGTTGCGCAGCGTGGCGGCTTCCTTCGCGGCCTCCTCGCCACCCTTCTCCTCGAGGATCGCGGCGAGGATCGCGTAGGAGCGGATGCGCTCGCCGGCGGGCGATTCGCCGTCGGTGGGGTCGATCTGCAGCGCGAGACGCGCGGACTCCTCGGCTTCCGCGAGGCGGCCGGCGCGGCGCAGCGCCTCGGCCTTCCACTGGACGGGCCGCTCCTCCCACGGGACGAGCTCGTGCATCCGGTCGGCCAGCGCGAGAAATTCGTCCGCCGGGAGTCGGCCGACCAGCAGCTCCCACGGCCAGTCGCGTCCGCAGCCGTTCCCGATTTCGACGGCGTGGCGGGCGACGCGCGCCGCGTCGTCCGCGCGGCCCGCGCCGTCGAGCGCGCGGGCGAGCAGGGCCTTGGAATTCTGCCAGACGCCGTCGCCGAGTTCGGCGGCGTCGGCGACGCCCCAGAGCGGGACGCGTTCGAAGAGCGCGAGGGCGTCGGCCGGGCGCCCGGCGTCGAGGTAGAGCGCGGCGAGCGCGCCGAGGTCCTGCACGATCTCCCAGTAGTCGCCGTGGCCGCGGCGGATCGGGAACCCGCCGGTCTCCTCGAGCCGGCGGACGGCGGCCCGGAGGTCGTCCTCGTAAAGGGCGAAGGCGTCGGCGGGGCGGCCGGCGCGGGCGAGCAGCTCCGCCTCTTCGCGAAGCTTCCGCCCGCCGCCGTCCTTGCCGGCGCCGGCCGCGGCGCAGGCGAGCACGAGGGCTTCGCCGAGGCGGTTCGTCTCGCCGGCGGCGATCGTGGCGCCGGCGAGACCGAGCAGCGTCTCGTAGACGCCGTTGCGGCCGCGTTTGCCGGATGCCGGCCGGGCGGACAGGCGGCGCGCGGCGGCGAAGGCGTCGTCGAAGCGGGCGGCGGCGAGGGCGGCGGCGAGGCGGCC
>CADBEF010000213.1 GCA_902793555.1 uncultured bacterium
GCCGCCGATCTTCGCGTACCAGCTCGCCCACGCCCACGGGGCGGAGGTCTGGCGGCCCGTGCCGTTCGTCCCCGCGAGCTCGTCCGGCGGGAGCGCGTAGGCGTAGGTGGCGGGCAGCTCCGGCAGGTCGCGGCGCAGGAAGAGGCAGAGCGAGGCACGCTCGGCGGCGAGCGAGAGCGGGTCGCCGGCCATGTCGAAGTAGGCGACCGGCTTGTGCGCGGGGTCGGACATCCCGCGGTCGTCGTGGCTCCACGCGAAGCGCCACACGGCGGCCCAGTCCTGGAGCGCGGCGGCCGCGCCGGTGGCGATGCCGCCGACGCCGCGGAAGCGGCCCGGCGCGGCGTAGTTCCACTCGGTGATCGTGAACGGGCGGTCGAGGAGGCGGCGCACGGCGAGACCCTGCGCGCCCATCGATTCGCCGGCGATCGGGTTCGAGTCGGGGCAGGACGAGGGCAGGCACCAGTCGTGCTCGAGGAAGCGCGGGTGGTCGACGTAGAAGTGGTCGTCGACGTAGTCGAGCGACCGCCCGCGCGGCAGCTGGTAGGCCACGGGGTAGAACCACGAGTTCATGTCCGTGAGGAGCGCGCGGCAGCCCATCTCCTCGCGCAGGAACGCGGCAACGCGCGCCACGAAGCGCTCCTCGCGCTCGCGCAGGAACTTCACGAACGGGGCGACGCGCGGGTCGTCGCCGTTCCAGAGGTTGTCGGGAATGTCGGACGGGATGGAATCCCGTCCGAACGACGCGCCGGCTGCGCCGGCAATGACGGGCGCGGCTCCGCCGCGCAATGACGACGCCGGCTCCGCCGGCAATGACGAATTCCCGTCATTCGTCATTTGGCGCGTAGCGCCACCGTCATTCGCGGCGTCAGCCGCGCCGTCGTTCGCGACATCGTCCGCGCAAAGCGCGGCGATGTCGCGGAAGACGCCGGGGCCGTGGTTGCCGAGGTTGCCCTCGTTGACGAGCGAGATCCACGCGAGCGCGGGCTCGTCGGCGTAGCGGCGGCCGGTGTAGGGGTTCACGTGCCCGAGGAACGACCGCGCGAAGGCGAGGTAGTTGGAGAAGGCGCCCTCGTGGAACTGCACGAGCGTCTTGAACGTGTCCATCGGGATCGTGCCGTCGCGGTCGATCCCGCAGGCGCGCCACGCGACGCGCCGGCTCACGAAGAGGTCGGTCGTGAGGTAGATGCCGCGCGAGATCAGCTCGGCGGCGAGGAAGTCGAAGCGGTCCGCCTTCTCCGGGTCGAGCGCGGTGGAATCGGGCGCCCACCCCGAGAGCCCGCCGTCGTGGTGGTGGAAGCGCACCGCGTTGTAGCCGGTGCGCGCAAGGCGCTCCGCCGCGCGGCGCGCGACGTCGTGGTCGGGGAAGTTCGCGTCGAAGCAGAGGTTGACGCCGTAGAAGCGCTGCGCGACGCCGGGCAGGTCCTCGAACTCGAAGTGCGGGCCGCGCGCGACGACGCGGCCGTGCGCGCCGGCGGGGGCGTCGTGCGGGACGACGTCCGTGAAGTCGAGCGCGGAGCCGGGCTCGACGTCCGGGTCGACGGCGACCGGGATCCAGTCGGGCCCCGCCTCGATGCGGTTCGGGACGAAGCGCTTCAGCGCGCGCGGCTCCGGCCCGGCGAGCGTGAACGCGAGCGTGCGCCGCTCGCCGGCGGCGAACGTCCCGGAGCCGAGGATGAGCCGGAGCTCGTAGACGGGCGTCCCCCAGCGGCGGTTGTCCTGGAGCAGGACCTGCGTCGGCTCGGGGAACGCGAGGGAGAAGGCCTCGCGCCCCTCGGCGTCGCGGACCGACATCGCGCGCACCTTCCCCCAGAAGAGGCCGGCGGCGGGGGCGTCCTCGCGCCGCAGCGCCACCTCGGCGCCGTCGAGCGTCGCCGTGCCGCCCGCGAAGCGCGACAGCGGCAGCGTGCCCGAAACGACGAGGCAGGCGAGCTCCACGTCGCGGTCGGGCGCCATCGACCACTCGGCGCGGACCGCGCCCCCCTCCTCGCGGTAGGAGACGTGGCCGCCGAACGTGGCGCCGGCGATCCGGATCGTGAACGGGTGGCGGCCCTCGCCGTCCTCCGCGAGGGAGATGGACTGGCCGCCGCGGCCGGACCAGTCCGGCAGGTGGGCGACGGCGCCGAACTCGATCGGCACGTCGGGGACGGAGAGCCGCCCCATCTCGACGAGGGCGTCCGAGGCGGCGGCGGGAAGGGACAGCGTGGCGGCGGCGGCGATCGGGAGAATTCGATTCATGGGATGAATTGGACGGGAACGAGAGGGCGTCCGGGACCGGATGCCGGCGCTACTGCGCCGCCGGCTCGAGACGGAGCGAGCGGACGCGGAGCGCCGCGCGGTCGGAGGTCATCATGCGATACTGCAGGTTGAGGCCCGCGAGGGCGGAGACCGGGGAGGCCGTGTCCTTCGGGAGGAGGCGCCGGACCGGGAAGCGAACTGTCTGCCATGTGGCGGGGTCCTCGTCGATGTGCTCGCCCTCGATCGTCGGGTGGACGTAGGGGCCGGACTTCTCGGTTCCGTCCGCGAGGCGGAAGCGCACGGCGACCTGGAAGCGCTGCCGGCCCGGACCGACGACGCCGAGCGGCGTGGGGCCGCCGTTCGCCTCGAAGACGAGGTCGCACGCGGCGGGATCCTCCGCCGGGAAGGGCGCGGGCCCGGGCAGGTCGAGGTTCGCGCCGCACCAGTCCTTCGAGCCGTCGGCGAGCGCAATCTCGAGCGCGCCGTCGCGCAGCGCGGGCTTCGCGCCGCCCCAGCTCCGGAGCCGGAGGCGGCGCAGGGCGAAGGGCGATTCGTCGGGCAGCTCCGCGGTGATGGCCTCGACGATCGGAATGGTCTCGCCGCAGGCGCTTTCGATGTCGATCGTGGCGATGGTCTTCTCCGGGTGCGGGTTCTCCCAGCGCAGGACGTGGAAGCCCTTGCTCTCGGAGTTGGCCCAGCCCGTGTGGTAGCGGCGCGCGCTGCGCGCCATGCGGAGTCGGCGCGTGTCGACCCACCAGTCGCCGAAGTCGACGCCCCCGACCATCGGGGCGGTCTCCGAAGTGCCGTCCGCATAATGCACAACGTAGCGGAAGCCCTCGGCGTCCTTCGCGACCCACGCGCCGGCGTGCAGAAAGTAGAGCGCCTCGGCCTTGCAGCCCGCCGCGATACCGCGCACGGCGTCGGGCAGATCGGGCAGGTGCGTCGAGCGCAGCATCACGCACGCGCGGTCGTCGTTCTGGTCGGGGCGGATGAAGTCGAACGGCACGCCGTTGCAGTCCGTGGGACCCCACGGCGCGTGGCGCAGGTGGTTCTCGCCCTGGTCGGTCCAGCCGCCCTTGCCGTCGCCCGCGACGGTGTCGCCGTAGGAGCGGTTGGCGAAGGGCGCGAGGTCGAGGAAGGCGAGCCACGCGGGCATGCGGGATTCGACGGATGCGTAGGACTCGACGGGTAATGCCGAATGCCGAATGCCGAATGCCGAATGGGAGCGCAGGACCACGGGGACGTCCGGCTCGAGGAGAAGGAGGAAGGCGCCGTCGGAATCGGGCGTCAGCACGACATTGCGGGAGAGGTCCAAGAGGGCGGGGGGCGCTCCGCGCGGGAGGAAGCGCACGGCGCGGGCGGAGAGCGTGCGGTTGCAGACGACGAAGCCGACATCGCCGTTCTCCCCGCGCGCGGCTTGGACCTCGATGCCGTCCACCGGGCTCCGCGTGGCGGGGTCCTGCGTCTCGCACGTCGGCGCGATGCCGCAGTCCGCCGCGAGCGCGGCGAGGAGGCGGCCTTCGTCGCCCGCGTTCGGGAAGCGCACGCCGACGTACCAGACGCGGCCCTTGCCGACTTCGCAGCACGCGACGGCCGGGTGGCCGTCGGGCAGCGATGCGACGACGGTCCAGCCGGCGTTCGTCGCGAACGTGACCTCGCGGTAGGGGACGGCCTCGTACTCCGCGCCGCGGAACGCGAAGCGCTGCGCGTCGGCCTTGCACGGTTCGCCGAGCGCGATGCCGGGGAAGCGGTCGCCGACGGGGTTCCCGTATTTGTCCAGCTCCATCGCCTCCTGCAGGAGCGCGAGCGTGCCGCCCTCCTCCACCCAGCCGCGGAGCAGCCGAACCGTGTGCTTGGTGCCGGCTCGGAGCGTCGCGTCGATGCCGGCGGCAACGAGGAACCGGTAGGGCAGCGGGTTCGGGTCGAGTCTCGTCCCTCCGCGCCCGTGGACGGAGCCGAGCTGCTCCTCGAAGACCGCGTCGAGCGGCAGGTGGGCGTCCTGCGCCATCGCGAGGGCATTGGCCTTCGAGAAGTTGTGGCAGGCGTGGCCGGCGGCGGCGCCGAGGCGCTCGGTGGGGAGCGAGACGAGGACCGCGACGCGGTTCGACGCGGGGAGGCCGCGCTCGCGCGGGCCGAAGAGGTCCTCCATCGCGAAGATCTCGCGCTTGGCGTCCATCAGGCCCGCGAGCGCCTCGGTCGGCGTGCAGGCGGGGTGGAGGCCGAGCCACGGGAACTTCTCGGCGAGGCGCGCGGCGCCGTTCTCCTCCCGGAGGACCGGGTCCCAGAGGCGGCGCTCCCACTTGAAGTAGTAGCTCGCGTTGAAGCCGCGCGACCACTGCGTGACGATCTTGGCGCGGTGGCTCTCGCGCGTGTGGCCGAGGTAGGTCTCGCCGTCGATGACCGGCTTGCAGCGGTTCGTGGGATCGTGGACGGCGGGGTCGCGCGCGACCGCGAGCAGCAGCAGCGTCTCGTAGAGCCCCTGGCCGCCGGTGCCGCTCATCACGACGTCGCAGTCGCGGTTGGCCTGGAGGACGTTGAGGTAGCCGAAGGCGATGGAGAGCGGCTGGAAGCAGACGCGCGCGTCCGGAACGACCTCGCGGATCGTGTCGCGCCCGAGGCGGATGCCGGAGGCGAAGACGTTCTCGCAGAACTTGAGCCACTCCACGCCGAGCCCGGCGCACTCGTTGGGGTTCCGGAACGCGGCGGCCGCCTCGAAAGAGCCGTAGTGCGAGCCCCAGAGCTTGTCCATCCGCGCGGGATCGCCGTCGAAGACGCCAGCAAGGTGCTCCGCGAACGCGGCGCGCGCCTCGGGCGAGCGATCGTTGACGGAGGGCTCGTTGAAGAGCTCGTAGGCGTAGGGCTTCGCGCCGTGCGCCTTGAGCTCTTCGGCGCCGGCGCGCCACATGTGCGCGTAGAGAGCGCGGCCCTCGGGCGTGACGAGGCTGTAGGGCAGGAAGTGGCCGGCGCCGCCCTCGGGGAACGCGGCGCGCGAGGGCTCGAGGCCCTCCTTGTACTGGATCGCGCCGTGCGACCAGCGCGCGCAGGTGAAGTCGGCGATCGTCGGCAGACCGCAGCACCAGTAGTTGGAGGCGATGGACCAGTCGTGCTCCTTCTGCCCCTGCCAGAAGTTCTTCCCGGGGCGGTATTCCCGCATCCACGAGTAGGAGACTTCGCCGCCGACCGTGTCGAAGCCGAGGCGCTGGAGGTAGTCGCGGTCGGGAACCGACTCGTAGATCCAGGCGTTCTCCGGCGCATAGCCGGGGCCGGGGGCCTGGTCCGAGCCCGAGAGCTGGTGGTAGACGATCGTGCCGAGGAGGTAGCGCGGCTTCCCGTCCACGAGGAAGTTGCCGTCGGGCGCGATGTCGAGCGCCACCGGCCCGGAGGGCATCAGCAGCGCGGGGTCGAGCTCGGAGGTGGGCGGGAAGAGCGGCTCGCCGGCCGCGGCGGAAACCGCGACCGCGAGGGCGGACAAGACGACGGGGCGGTGCGGCATGGCGGAACGTCTCCTATCGGCGGGCGGCGGAGGCGTAGGCGGCGAAGACCATCGCGTCGCTCTCCGCGGCGTCGGCGAAGGTCACGTAGGGACGGCGGCCGGTCCGCACGGCGCGGACGAAGTCGTCGATCTGCGCCTGGTGGCCGGGGCCGTAGTAGTCCTTGCCCTTCGGGAAGGCGCGGTTGCCCGAAACGGCCTTTTCGATCCGGGCGCGGACGCGCTTCTCGGCGGCGGGGTCGGCGAACGAGAGGAACGAAAGCGCGTCGCCGCGGACGATCGCCGTGCCCTTCGTCCCGTGGAACGCGAGCTCCGAGTCCCAGCCGCGCTGGCTCGCGTTCGTCGCGACGAACGATCCGAGCGCGCCGTTGCGGAAACGGAGCGCGAGCGCGACGGTGTCCTCCGTCTCGATGACGCCCTCGTGGCCGAGGTTGGCCGACCAGGCGCGGACGGTTTCCGCGCCGCCGGCGATCCAGAGCAGCAGGTCGAAGTAGTGGATCGACTGGTTGATGAGCACCGAACCGCCCTCGCCCGCCTTCGTTCCGCGCCAGGCGTCCTTTTCGAAATAGCCGTTCCCGCGGAAGCAGTGCAGCGAGCCGGTCGCAGTCAGGAGGCGTCCGAACGCGCCTTCCGCGACGAGGTCGCGCAACACGCGAGGCAGCGGCTCGAAGCGGTGCTGGAAGACGCCGGCCGCGACGAGGTCCGGATGCGCCTCCGCGGCAGCGAGCATGCGCGCGAGGTCGCCGGACGTCCGCGCGAGGCTCTTTTCGCAGAGCACGTGCTTGCCCGCCGCGAGCGCGGCGCACGCGAGCGCGGCGTGGGAGGCGTGGTCGGTGCAGATCGAAACGGCGTCCACGTCCGGCGCGGCGAAGATTTCCGCGGCCTTCGTCGTCCACCGCGCGCCGGGCGCGCGCTCCTCCGCGGCGCGGCGGGCGCGTTCGGGGATCAAGTCGCAGACGGCGACGACCTTCGCGGCGGGGTTGTGCGCGTAGCAGCGCAGGTGGAGCTCGCTGATGACGCCGCAGCCGATCACGGCGACGCGGACTTTCTTGGCGGAGGGCATGTCTTGGACGGATGTGTGGGCCGCCGCGCGCGGACGTGCCGCCGCGGCGGAAGGGAAGTCTACCACAACCCCCGCCGCGAAATCCAGTTCACGGAACCGTCGCGCGCAGAAGGTGGAAGACGGCGACGAGATCCGGCGGGTAGCCGCGGATCCCGAACGCCGCCGGGTCGAAGGTGCGGTCGGTCGAGACGCGCCACAGCGCCGACGGCGGCAGGTCCGCCGCGTCGTCCGCCGGGCGGCGGATCGTTCCGTTCAGCCACGGGCGAAGTCCGGACGGATCCGCCTTCACCTCCAGCTCGAGCGGTTCTCCGGTCCACGGCGGGATGAGGCGCACCGTCTGCACGGGCCAGTCCGCGCCCTTGGGCGGCGTCCAGTCCGCGAGAATCTCGAACCGCACCGCGCCGCCCGGCTCGGGGACCGGCCCCCAGAACGTCGCGCCCTGCCGCGCCCACCGGCCCTTCTTTCCGGGGCGGAGCGCGTCCCAGCCGGTCGCCAGGCCGAACGGCGAGTGGTTGAACTCGATCGTCGTCCCGTCCCCGCGCCGCGGCGGTCGGGCCCGCAGGAACAGGAAATCCAGCGGCCACTTGACGCCTCCGGAAACCCACTTGTCCTTCTTGTTCTCGAGGGTGAGGCGGTCCTCCAGGACGGTTGTCAGGAGTTTGCGTCTCGGGTGGACCGTCGGGGCGTGCTCCCTCGTCCCCGCGACAACGTAGGTCGGCCGCTTCTCGCATTCGTCGCGCAGCCAGCCCACGACGCGACCATGATCGAGCGCCTTCGCGACTCCCTCGTTGATCCCGAAGATCGCGCGCTCCGGATGCGCGCCCGCGAACGGCGCGGCGAACGGGAGGTAGTCGAAGAGGTAGAGCCCGTCCGGCGTCATGTTGTCTTCGACCTCCCAGACCTTCCTGTCGGCCGCGGGATCGTCCCAGTCGGGCGGGGAGAACGGCTGGAGCACGAGCTGCGCGATCGAGCCGAGCAGCCCGAGCAGCAGCACGCCGGCCCGCCACCGCGGCCGCCGCCGGAACGGCACCGGGTCGAGCGCTTCGCGCCCGGTCGTTTCGAACGCGGCGAAGAACGCGGCGAGGAAGAACAGCACGAGCGGCGTCAGCGACCGGCGGAGCGACCAGGCCCCGACCTGGACCTCCTGCCCCTGGACGACGAAATACGGGAGGCACGCCAGCGCGCCCGCGGCGAGCAGGAGGCACGCGGCCGGCCGCCGCCACGCGAGCGCGAGCGCGACCGCCGCGGCGAGCGCGGGCAGCGCGAA
>CADBEF010000214.1 GCA_902793555.1 uncultured bacterium
GCGCGCGGACCGCGGCGGCGACGGCGTCCGGCCCGTGGCGGCGGCCGAGCCACGCGAGCGTGGCCCGGTCAAACGACTGCGCGCCGACGGACGCGCGCGTGACACCGGCCTCGCGGAGCGCGCGGGCGAGGTCCGGCGAGACGTCCGCCGGGTTGAGCTCGACCGAGATCTCGGCGTCCTCGGCCGGGCGGGGGAGGGCGGCGAAGAGCGCGCGCAGGCCGTCCGCGCCGAGCAGCGACGGCGTCCCGCCGCCGACGTAGACGGTGTCGGGCCGCGCGTCCGCGAGGCCGCGCAGCGCGAGCTCTCGCGGCAGGAGGCGCAAGTAGTCCGCGACGTCGCCGGCGTCCGCGCGAGGCTCGGAGTAGAACGCGCAGTAGCGGCACTTGCCCGCGCAGAACGGGACGTGGACGTAGAGGTTCATCGGCGCGCGATTATACGGGCGGCCGGGGCCATGCGCAAGCGCGCGGATTGTTGACGCCCGGCGGGGGGAGGTATAGAATGGCGCCCCGTTTTCCAGCCAAACGGGGAATCCACCATGAACGGAATCGTACTGCTTCTCGGCGCGACGGCGCTCTTCGCCCTCGCCTACTTCGGCTACGGGCGCCTGCTCGAGCGCGTGCTCGGCGTCGATCCGGCGCGCAAGACTCCGGCTTTCGAGAAGGGCGACGGCGTGGACTACGTCCCCGCGCACCCGGCCGTGCTCTTCGGGCACCACTTCGCGTCGATCGCCGGCGCGGGGCCGATCGTCGGCCCCATCGCCGCGGCCTACTTCGGTTGGGGCGCGGTCGTCGCATGGGTCGTGCTCGGCTGCATCTTCATCGGCGCCGTCCACGACATGGTCTCCCTCTGGCTTTCCGTGCGCCACGAAGGGCGCTCGATCGCGTCGGTGATCGAGACCGTCCTCGGCCGCCCCGGCAAGCTCCTCTTCCTGCTCTTCTGCTGGAGCACGCTCGTTCTCGTCTGCGCCGAATTCACGCGCCAGGTCGCGCTCACGTTCGTGAACGCCCCCGCGGTCGCGACGGCTTCGCTCCTGTTCATCGCGCTCGCGGTCGTCTTCGGCGTCGCGACGAACCGCTTCAAGGTCCCGCTCCTCCCGGCGACGGCCGTTTTCGTGCCCGTGATGTTCGCGTGCATCTGGGTCGGCACGAAGTGCCCGCTCGACCTCGTCGCCCTGTGCGGCCTTTCGAAGGGGGGCGCGCAGACCGTCTGGACGATCGTGCTCCTGGCCTACTGCTTCCTCGCTTCGACGCTCCCCGTGTGGCTCCTGCTGCAGCCGCGGGACTACCTCAACAGCTACCTCCTGTACGCGATGATGGCGCTCGGGTTCCTCGGCGTGTTCGTCGCGGCGCCGGCCGTGAACCTCGACGCCTTCGCCGGCTGGCACGCGCCGAACGCGAAGGGCGCCATGATGCCCCTGTTCCCGTTCCTCTTCATCACGATCGCGTGCGGCGCCTGCTCGGGTTTCCATTCGCTCGTCGCCTCCGGAACGACCGCCAAGCAGCTCGCCTCGGAGCGCCACGTCCGCCCGGTCGCCTACGGCGGCATGCTGCTCGAGGGCATTCTCGCGATCCTCGCGCTTCTGGCGGTCGGAACGCTCGCCCAGCCGGAGCTGCTCTCGCGGCTCGGCTCGGAGTCAGCCGTCGGGCTCTTCGCGGGCGGCCTCGCGTCGTTCTGCGCGAAGCTCGGCCTGCCGTACGAGGCGGGCAAGGTCTTCATGTCGCTCGCGGTCTCGGCCTTCCTGATGACCTCGGTCGACACGGCCACGCGCCTCGCGCGCTTCACCTGGCAGGAGCTGTTCACGGGGGCGCAGGGCCGGACGAGGCCCCCGAACCCGTTCGCCTCCCCGGTTTCGAACATGTACGTCGCGACGGGCCTCGTCGTGGCGCTCGTCGCGTTGCTGCTGCTCGGCAACCCGGAGGCGGCGAAGAACCTCTGGAACGTTTTCGCCTCGGCGAACCAGCTCCTGGCGGGCCTCACGCTCTTCACGGCGTCGCTGTGGCTCTACAAGAACCGCAAGGCGTGGTGGGTGACGCTCTTCCCGATGCTGTTCATGCTCGCGGTCTCCTCGGCCGGCCTGTGGCTGCTCTGCACGGGCTCGTGGAAGGCCGGAAACCCGACGCTCGGCGCCGTCACGGCGGCGCTGCTCGCGCTCGCCGCGGTACTCGTCCTGCTCGCGGTCGTGCGCTTCGCGCAGGCGCGCAAAACCCGGGCGTAGGAGCGCGCCGTGCAAACGACGTTTCTCCCATCGGCCGTTTGCGAGGCGCCGGCGAAGGTGAACCTCTCGCTCGAGATCCTCGGGCGGCGGGCGGACGGCTACCACGAGCTTCGCAGCGTGGTGATGCCGGTGTCGCTCTTCGAAACGGTGGAAGTCCGGGCGCGCGCGGACGCGGAGGTTCGCGTCGAGACGGTCGCCGATGGCGGCGTGTCGCTCGCGGCGCTCGACGGCCTCCCGCCCGAGAAGCACCTCGCCGCCAAGGCGGTCCGCGCCATGCAGCGCGCGCTCGGCCGCCCGGAGCGCGGCGCGGACGTTCGGATCGTCAAGCGCATCCCCATCGGCGCCGGCATGGCGGGCGGCAGCGCGGACGCCGCGGGCGTCCTGGCGTGCCTGCGCGCCATGTGGGCGCCAGACATGCCGGAGGCGGACTGGCTCGCGGCCGGCGCGTCCGTCGGCAGCGACGTGCCCGCCCTCCAGCTTGGCGGCGCCGTCCTCATGGAGGGGCGCGGCGAGCGCGTGTCGCGCCTGCTCGGGCCGGACGAGCATCCCGCCCCCTTCTGGCTCGTCGTCGTCTTCCCGGACTACTCCGTCTCCACGAAGGAGGTCTACGCGGCGGTGGACGCCCCGTCGGCCGCGGGGGGCTTGACAGCCGACCCGGGTTTGTGGCAGACTCTTACGCATTCCGTTCGTCACGGCGACGCACGGGCGGCCTCCGGGTCGCTTTTCAACGGTCTGCAGAACACCGTATCCCACCTGCATCCTCCGACCTCGCGCTTTTGCTCGGCGCTCAGGGAGGCTGGCGCTTTGGGAACCCTCCTTTCCGGGAGCGGATCGGCGGTCTTCGGGCTCGCGGGGAGCGAGGACGAGGCGCACGCGATTCGCCGGCGCCTCCCCCCCGGAGCGCGGAGCAAGGTCGTCCAGACGTTGCCCGATGGTGTAATGGCAGCACACGGGCCTTTGGTGCCCTGAGTCCAGGTTCGAATCCTGGTCGGGCAACCAGCCCGGGCCCCGGGGGAAGCGGCGGACGGAACAACCCGCAAGGACCCCCAACGTGAAAATCTTCTCCGGCTCGTCGAACCCCGAACTCGCCAAGGCCATCGCCGCCCACCTCGGCGAAGAGCTCGCGCCCGTGGACCTCGTGAACTTCCCCGACGGGGAGACGTTCGTCCGCGTCAAGAACAGCGTCCGCGGGCAGGACGTCTTCGTCGTGCAGTCCGTCTGCGGCCGCCCGAACGAGATGCTCATGGAGCTGCTGATCATGGTCGACGCGCTGCGCCGCGCCTCGGCGGACCGCATCACCGCGGTGCTCCCGATCTACGGCTACGCTCGACAGGACCGCAAGGACCAGCCGCGCGTCCCGATCACCGCGAAGCTCGTCGCGAACCTCCTCGTCGCCGCCGGCGCGAACCGCGTCCTCACGATGGACCTGCACGCCGAGCAGATCGTGGGCTACTTCGACATCCCGGTGGACCACCTGCACGCGACGCCCGTCATCTACAAATACCTCGCCTCGAAGGAATTCGAGAACCCGGTCGTCGTGTCCCCGGACACGGGCAGCGTGAAGAAGGCCTACGCCTACTCCCAGCTCTTCAAGTGCGGCCTGGCGATCACGGCCAAGCAGCGCAAGGGCGCGGACGACGTGGAGGCCTACTCGCTCGTCGGCGACGTCGAGGGCAAGGACGTGATCATGGTGGACGACCTCACGAGCACGTGCGGGACGCTCATCGCCGCCGCGAAGCAGTGCGCCGACCACGGCGCGCGCAGCATCCACGCGGCCGTGACGCACGGGCTCCTCAACGAGACGGGCCTGGCGCGCCTCAAGGCCTCGCCCATCACGGAGCTGATCGTGACCGACACGGTTCCGCAGCACCCGTACGCGCCGGACGCGCGCATCACCACCCTTTCGGTCGCCGAGCTCTTCGGCGAGGCGATCCGCCGCATCCACAACAACGAGAGCGTCAACTCGCTCTTCGCGATTTAGTCAACACCAACCCAAGAAAGGCCAAACATGGCACAAGAAAACAAACTGAGCGCCCAGGCGCGCACCGTCCAAGGCTCGAGCGCGGCCCGCCGCCTCCGCCGCGCCGGTCTCGTCCCCGCCGTGCTCGCGACGCTGGACGGGCAGACCGAGCTGCTGCAGCTCGACGCCCATTCGTTCCAGCGCGAAATGAGCCGCCACAAGTCCACCCAGATCGTCGTCACGCTCGACGACGGCGCCAAGTCGCGCCTCGCTCTGATCCGCGAGATCCAGCGCGACGGCATCACCGGCGCGATCACGCACGCCGACTTCGGCGAAGTGGACCCCGCCAAGAAGCTGCGCATGCACATCCGCCTGATCCTCCTCGGCGAGCCCGTCGGCGTCCGCGCCGAGAACGGCGTCCTGGAGCAGCCCCTGCGCTCCGTCGAAGTTTCCTGCCTCCCGTCCGACGCGGTCGAGGACTTCGAGATCGACGTCTCCGAGCTCCACGTCGGCCAGGACATCAAGGTCGCCGACCTCAAGCTCGACGCGTCGAAGTACGCGCTCCACGCCGACCCGCACCAGGCGGTCGCCACGGTCGTCTCGGCCATCGCCGACGAGCCCGCCGCCGCCGCGCCCGCCGAGGGCGACGCGGCCG
>CADBEF010000215.1 GCA_902793555.1 uncultured bacterium
AGGGAGGGCGGCGCGTCGACGGCGCGGACGCCCTCGCGCTTGAGAAGCGCGGCGAGGGTGGCGGCCGGCGAACGGTCCGCGGGCAGGCCGAGCGTGTCGGCGCTCGCCACCTCGCAACCGCGCGCCTGGCGGCGGGCGCGGCCGAGCTCCATGCGGTTCACGACGAGCAGCACGCGGCCGTCCGGGCGCCGCAGCGCGGCGACGGGGTCGGGCGCGTCGAAGCCGGTGGCGTACAGCAGGTCGGGCTCGTTCGCCGTCGCTCCGACGAGGACGAAGGGACGCGGCTCGGACTTCACTCCGCCCCCTCCGCGCCGGAAGCGCCCCCCGCCGGGGGATCGTCCTCCGCCGGGGGATCCTCCCGCTTGTCCAGGCGGTCGCCGAAGAACCAGAGGAACTGCCAGGCGCTTTCGCCGGCGCGGCCGCTTCGGCCGAGGAGGCCCCAGAGGATCGACCAGTGCCAGACGTCCTCCTCCTCCTTCGAGTCGTAGATCGGCCAGATGCGCGTGGCGGAGTACCCGTCGCCGTAGCCGCGGCGGATCGCGCCCCAGAGCGCCTCGTGGTCGACGCGGCGCGGATGCGCCGTCTCGCCGCGCGTGTAGAGCGTGAACATGCCGAGGAAGTTGCGCTCGAGCTGTCCGGCGCGCTTGCGGAAGGTCAGGTCGGGGATCCGGACGAAGCGGTTCTCCGGATCGTAGCGGCGCGACCAGAGCGGCCAGATCCGCTGGTAGTCCTCCTCGAGGGCGACGGGCGTTCCGTTCGTCGCGACGGTTTCCAGGCGCGAGTGGTGCCACACGGGGAAGAAGGTGTTTTCGGAGAGCGCCCGGCCGCCGGCCCGCACGTCGAGCGTGTGCCAGAACGGCCACATCACGGTCGTCGAGTCGATCTTGCCGTCGGTGCTCCAGCGGTGCATCCAGAACGGGAAGAACCAGCGCCGGTGCGAGTCCTTGTCGTCGTGGACCATCACGAGCGGCCACGGGAAGTTCATCTTCCGGTACTCGGGCGTCTTGCCGCGGCCCTTGGCGAAGTGGAAGAACGGCGGCAGCGCGAGCCACGCCTCCTCGTTCGCGCGGTCGACGTGCCCGAGGAGCGGCCAGAGCATCCATTCGGTGCCCGGGTTCACGTCGTAGTACTCGGACTCGGTCCAGATCGGCCACATCACGAAGCGCGAGTACTGCTTGCCCTCCACGCGCGTGCGGCCCCAGAACGGGATGACGCGCCAGGCGTCGCGCCCCGGGCCGGTCTGGCGCTGGATGAACGGCCAGAGCACGCTCCAGGTGTGGTTGCCGTTGCGGTCCCACGTGACCCAGAGCGGGAAGGCCGTGAAGCCGATCTTCTCCCAGTACATCTCGCGGATCGAGCCGTGGATCGGGAAGAGCGCCGCGTAGGGGTCGCCCGCCTTCGACGTGCCGCTGAACCAGAACGGGAAGAGCCACGTCCGGTCCTGCGGGGAGACCGCATCGCCGGTGTCCTTGTCCATCCCGAAGAAGACCAGGAAGCGCCACGAGACTTCGTCGCCGCGGCGGTTGCGCGACCAGACGGGCCAGAGGATCTCGTCGTGCGAAACGGTCGGATCGGCCGAGTCGATCTCCGTGTAGAGGAACGGGCGCCAGGACGTGCGAACCGCGCCGTCCGCCGTCTCGACGCGCTCCCAGAACGGCCCGGCCTGCTCGTAGCGCGCGATGCGGCGCTCCTCCGGCGAGCCGGACCAGAGCAGGTGCGCGTCGCGGACGCGGCCGGTGGTCGGGCTCGCGCAGCCGCCGGCGAGGAGCGCGCCGGCGAGGAGCGCGGCGGCGGCGGAGCGGAACGGGCGCGGGGCATTCATGGCGCCCCATTCTACCACATCCCGCTCGCCGCTGGCAACGCCCGCGAACGGATCGCCGAGCGGACCCTTGCGCGAGGGAGGAAGACCTTATTCTTCCTCGCCGCCTTCGTCGCCGCCCCCTTCGCCGCCTTCGTCGCCGCCTTCTCCGTTGTCCGCACTGGGAAACTCGATGGCGGCCTTGAAGAACCTGGCCGTGACATCGGTCGGGCTGAAGGTGGCGGTCACGAACTGCGAGACGGAATCGTCGGTCTTGGCGATGGCAAAGGTCGAGTCCCCCTCGCCGAACCCGACGATCTCCTCCGAGATCGGATCGTCGTCGAAGCCGTCGGCGAGCGTCTCCGCGCCGTAGAGACGGACCACGCCGTTAATGAAGCCCCGCGGGGCGTTGCGGTCGAGCCGCACCCGAATGGAGACGACGCCGTTGGTGACCGCAATGCCGGTGGTATGGATGGTGCCGCCCGGATTCTCCGCCGTGATGGAGCAGTTGAGCAACCAGCACTCGTACAGCTTGTCCGTGGCGGCGGCGTCATGGCCCAGGGCGTTGATGTCTTCCTGCGAGAAGCCGTTGTCCGCGAGCCAGCTTATGAGACCTTGATCCTGGATCTCGTGGCCTTCGGGGTCTTTGTAGCTCGGAGGGGTTGCGTCCGCGACGACGTCGATGTCGAAGTCCGGCATCGTATAGGTGAAGGACACGGCGTTCGTGATCAGGAGCTCGGAGTAGTCCTCGTGCTTCAGGATCTTGACGGACGGCGTGTAGCCCTCGGCGAAGCCGGAGACGCCGATGACGAGGTGCGTGCCCGGAATGACTTCCTGTTCGTTCTCGACGCCCGTGACCGTCACGCCGTACGTCGTCACGGTGACGGTCGGGTTCCGGGCGGCCTCGTAAACGTCGCATGTAATGGGATTGAGGCCATGTTCGTCCGTCACCTCGTCGGAACTCGTCTTTATGAAGTGGGTCGCGGCATGATCCGCATCCACGGAAACCGAGGCTCCGAGAACGAGCGAGACCTTGCCGGACCGGTTCGAGCTTCTCATCAGCCAGATCGTGGTGGAGTCCCCCTCGCCGTCGTTCGCGACGAGCGTGACGGCGGCCCCGATTTGCGCGTAGCCATTTGGATCGGTCTGGATCTTGGCCGTCACGCCCTTGGCGACTTCGATGCCGCCCAGGAAGATCGTATTGCCCCAGTCGATGGTTATCACCGTGGCGTCGGCGGAAATCGTCGTCTTGCCGGTGATGGTGAACGACGCCGCAAGCTGATTTGGAACGATGTTGATGCCCCGGAACGTGACGTCGCCCAGAACCGCCAGGGCGCAGCCGATCGTCAGGTTGTTGTCTCTGTCGGTGCTCTCGGTGAAGAGGGCGATGCCGTTCACGCCGAGCGAACCCGTCGCGCCGGAGGCCACGGACACGGCACGTCCCTCGTTGCCGTGGATGTGCAGGACGGGCTTCGTCGCGTCGGGGTCGCGGACGAGCGTGACCGTTGCGTTGCTGAGTACCAGATCCTTGCAGCAGTCGGTGTTGCTGAGGATGGCGACCTGGGCGTCGTTCGTGAAGGTGACGATCGTCGCCTTCGTCGGAACGCAGCCGATGTCCCAGTTGGCCGCCGTCTCCCAGTCGCCCTGCGCGCCGGCGATCCAGATGGCTGCCGCGAGGCTGGTGATGGCTGCTTCCAGTTCGATGTCTTCGGTGACGGGGGTCGAGAACTCATAGGCGGCGCCATTGAGAGTCCACCCGGTGAAGACATAGGCGTCGCTGACCGGGTCGGCCGGCTGCGCGACGGGTTCGCCGTCGGCGACGACGAGGTTCGTGTAGGAGGCACCGTCCACCGTGAAGGAGACCGTGCGCGCGGTTCGGACCGTGTACCGGCCGTCGTTGTCGGCGATGGTCGTCGGGGCGTAGCCGTCGGCGGCGAACTCCGCCGGAACCGGGGCGTCGAACGTGCCGCCGGAGACGGCGATGGTGCCGCCTTCGCCTTCCTCGGCCAGCAGCGCGCCGGTGAACGCGCCTCCTTGCACGGTCACGGCATTCATTGCGTTGGAGGCGACGATGAGGCCGTATTGGCCGGCGAACGTGCCGCTCCTGACGGTGATCGAACCGGCGCCGGGCGTCGGCCCGTTCGGGTTGCCGAGCTGGATGCACGCCGCGATCTGGGAGTCTTCCTTCTCGTAGGTGGAGCCCGCGCCCGTGATGGTCGTGTTCTCGACGGTCACGTTGGCGTTGTAGACCCCGATGCCCTCCTGGAAGACGCCGCCCGGGAAGCCCTTCCCCATGTCGCCGGCGATCGTGCAGTTCCTGACGACGACCGTGCCGCCGTTGAGGTTGAACGCGGTGCGGTTGAAGTTCGTCACGGTCACGTTGTCGAGCGTCAGGGTGCCGCTGTAGGCGCTGCCGGTCCAGATCGGATAGGTGCGTCCGGTCACGGGAACGGCGCCGCCGAAGTCGGCCAGCGTGATGTTCCGGATCGTGATGTCGGCGGACCCGGAGATGTAGATGTCGTGGTCTCCGCTCCCGCCCGTGTAGTCGTCGAGGCCGTAGAGCGTGTGGCCGTCGCCGTCGATCGTGATCGCCTTGTTGATGCCGATCTCGAGGTTGTCCGCCGTGAAGGACGCGCTGTCGTCCGCGAGGAGGAGCACCGTCTCGCCGTCCTGCGCGGCGGCGACGGCGGCGGCGAGCGTCGCATAGACGGCGTTCGTCGTGCAAGCGCCGGTTTCGGCGTCCGCGACGGAGATCACGGCGGCGTGGGCGACGACCGCCATCGTCGCGTCGACCGCGAGCGTGTGGTCGGCCGCCGTGTCGTCGGCGGAAACCACGTAGACGGCGGTCGTGACGTCGTTGGCGGAACCGGCGACGTGGTAGCCTTCGGCGGCCGTGTAGGTCACGGTCACGGCCGTTCCGGGCTCGATCGTGAATACGGTGTTCCCGTTCCCGTCGTCCGCGCCGGCGAGCGCGACGCCGTTGGTCGTCGCGGACACGGTCGCGTGCGCGACGGCGGGGACCGTGAGC
>CADBEF010000216.1 GCA_902793555.1 uncultured bacterium
TCCGACAAGGACTGCATGCCCGCGATGGCGAAGTTCTACCTCGGGTTCACCAAGGACGAGTCCTGCGGCAAGTGCACGCCCTGCCGCATCGGCACCCGCCGCATGCTCGAGATGCTCGAGAAGATCTGCGCCGGCAAGGGCACCGAGGAGATGCTCGTCGAGCTCGAGGACCTGGCCAACACGATCAAGGACACGGCGCTCTGCGGCCTCGGCCAGACGGCCCCGAACCCGATCCTCTCCACGTTGCGCTACTTCAAGGACGAGTACATCGCCCACGTGCGTGACAAGAAGTGCCCCGCCGGCACCTGCGTGCGGCTCTTCAAGCTCAAGATCACCGACAAGTGCAAGGGCTGCACCAAGTGCGCCCGCAACTGCCCCGTCGGCGCGATCACGGGCGAGATCAAGAAGCAGCACGTCATCGACCAGGCCAAGTGCATCAAGTGCGGCGCCTGCATCGACAACTGCCCGTTCCACGCCATCGTCAAGGAATAACCGACCCCCTCGAAAGGCAATTTCCCATGGCCAACATCACCATCACGATCAACGGCAAGCAGGTCGAGGTCCCGGCCGGGTCCACGATCCTCGACGCCGCCAACAAGCTCAACATCCATATCCCGACGCTGTGCTACTGCCCGGACGTCGGGTGCGGCGTCGCGAACAAGCCCGCGTCGTGCCGCCTCTGCCTCGTCGAGGCGACCGGCATCCGCGGCCCGCGCAAGATCCTCGCGCCCGCCTGCGCCACGCCCGTCGCCCCCAACATGGAGGTGTGGACGAACAGCGCCCGCGCGATGAAGGCGCGCCGGACGGTCCTGGAGCTGCTCCTCTCGGACCACCCGCAGAACTGCCTCACCTGCGCCAAGAACCAGGAGTGCGAGCTGCAGAAGCTCGCCGCCGAGTTCGGCATCCGCGAAATCTCCTTCCAGGGCGAGCGCAACAGCTTCCCGGTGGACGAGAGCGCCGCGATCATGCGCGACCTGAGCAAGTGCGTCATGTGCCGCCGCTGCGAGACCGTCTGCAACAAGGTGCAGACCGTCGGCGCGCTCACCGGCAACGGCCGCGGCTTCCCCGCCAAGGTCGGCACCGCCTCGATGATCCCGCTCGCGGACTCCTCCTGCACCTTCTGCGGCCAGTGCGTCAACGTCTGTCCCGTCGGGGCCATCGTGGGCGTGAGCTACACGAAGAAGGTCATGGCCGCGATCCACGACCCGAAGAAGACGGTGATCGTCCAGACCGCGCCCGCGGTCCGCGTCGCGATCGGCCAGGAATTCGGCTTCAAGCCGGGCGAGCCGGTCACCGGCAAGCTCGTCGCCGCGCTCCGCATGCTGGGCTTCGACAAGGTGTTCGACACCGACTTCTCCGCCGACCTCACCATCATGGAGGAAGGCAACGAGCTCGTCGGCCGCGTGAAGAAGTACCTCGAGCTCAAGGGCGCCGGCAAGTCCGACGCCGACGCGCAGAAGGAGGCGCACCTGCCGATCCTCACCTCGTGCTGCCCGGGCTGGATCAACTTCCTCGAGCACCACTTCCCCGACCTGCTGGACATCCCGAGCTCCTGCAAGAGCCCGCAGCAGATGTTCGGCGCGGTCGCCAAGAGCTACTACGCCGAGAAGACCGGCGTGAAGCCCGAGGACCTGATCGTCGTCTCCGTGATGCCCTGCCAGGCCAAGAAGTACGAGGCCGCGCGCCCCGAGTTCGCGCCGGGCGGCGTCAAGGACGTCGACTACGTCATCACCACGCGCGAGCTGGTGCGCCTCCTGCGCGAGGCCGGCATCAACCTCGCGAACCGCGACGACGAGGACTACGACAGCCCGCTGGGCGAGTCCACCGGCGCCGGCGTGATCTTCGGCGTGACGGGCGGCGTGCTCGAAGCGGCGCTGCGCAGCGTCCACACGATGCTCACGGGCAAGAACCTCGCCGGCGACGCGATCAACTTCCGGGCCGTCCGCGGCCTGGAGGGCGTCAAGGAGGCGAAGGTCGAAGTCGCCCCCGGCCTCTCGGTGAACGTGGCGGTGACCTCGGGCCTCGGCAACGCGCGCAAGGTGCTGGACATGGTCCGCGCCGACCGCACGCGCTTCCAGGCGATCGAGATCATGGCGTGCCCGGGCGGGTGCATCAACGGCGGCGGCCAGCCCTACATCAAGGGCGAGCGCTCCGAGACGCTGGCCCGCCGCATGGAAGGCCTCTACGCGGAGGACGCCGGCAAGCCGATCCGCCTCTCGCACGAGAACCCGGACATCAAGAAGCTCTACGCCGAGTATCTCGGCGAACCCGGTTCGGAGAAGGCCCACCACCTGCTCCACACCGTGTACCACGAGAACAAGCGCGACTAGATCGCGTCCTCGCGAAGAAGACGGCGCGCGCGGCCCGGCCGCGCGCGCCGTCTCTTTTCCTCCGTCCGCGGTCGCGCCGCGTTAGCCGCCGCGAACCGCGGCGAGGAGGGACTCGGGCGTGCCGGCGCCTTCGCGCGGCAGGACGAGCGAGAGCGAGAGGTTCTCCGGGCGGAAGAGGTCGCGCGCGAGCGCCTGCACCTCGTCCGCCTTCACGGCGCGCAGGCGGGTGACGACCTCGTCGGGCGTCTCGACGCGGCCGAACCAGCGCAGCTTGGAGAGGATCCACGACATCTGGCTCTGGGAGGTCTCGCCGCCGAGCCGCTGCATGCCGGCGAGCGCGCTCCGGGCGTCCGCGAATTCGCGCCGGCCGAGTCCCTTCTCCGCGACGGCGCGCAGCTCGCGCGCGACGAGCGCGAGGCCCTTGCCCGCGCGGGCGGCGTCGAGCCCCGCGTAAACCTGGAACGCGCCCGTGTCGCGGAACGACTGGTGCCCCGCCGAGATCGAATACGCGAGGCCGTGGCGTTCGCGCACGCTCATGAAGAGGCGCGACGTGAGGCCGCCGCCGAGCACGTGCGTGAGCACGGTCGCGGCGGAGCGGCGCGGGTCGGTGCGGCCGAACGAGCGGAACGAGACGACCGCCTGCACCTGCTGCGTTTCGCGCGGGTCGGCGACCAGCGGCGCCGGCGCGGGTGCGCGCGAGGCCGGCGCGCACGACGGCGCGGGGCCGGCGGGGAGCGCCTCGGCGAAGGGGTGCACGAGGTCCACGACGCGTTCGTGCTCGAGCTTGCCGGCCGCCGCGACGATCGTCCCGCGCGCCGTGTAGCGGCGGCGGTGGTAGGCGGCGAGGGCGTCGTGGTCCGCGGCGGCGAGCGTGCGGGGCGTGCCGAGGACCGGGCGCCCGAGCGGGTGGCGCGGCCAGAGCCCGGCGAGCGAGAGGTCCGCCGCGTGGGACGCCGGATCGTCGTGGTACATCTTGATCTCCTCGAGCACCACCTGGCGCTCGCGGTCGATCTCGGACTGGTCGAAGAGCGGATGCGCGAACATGTCCCCGAGGACGTCCGCCGCGAGGGCCGCGGCGTCCGCCGGGACCTGCGCGTAGAAGCACGTGTGCTCGGCGGACGTGTAGGCGTTGAACTGCCCGCCGACGCGCTCGAGGGGCTGCGAGAGGGCCTTCGTGGTCGGCCGCTTGCGCGATCCCTTGAAGAGCATGTGCTCGAGAAAGTGGCTGAAGCCGCCCTCGGCGGGCCGCTCGAAGCGGCCGCCGGTGCCGGCGTCGAAGCAGATGGAGAAGCTGTCGACCCCCGGCATGGCGGAGGTGACGACGCGGCAGCCGTTCGGCAGCGCGGTGATCCTGATTTTGCCCAACATGGAGCGGAAGGATACCATCCGGCATCCCGGATTGCAAGCGGCGTCCGGCCGGCGCCGCGAGGACCCTTTCCGCGTGACTTGCGCGGCGGGGTCTGCTAGAATGGGCGCCATCCCGAACGGACCTTCCAGCCATGCAGAAATTCATCCACGACGACTTTCTCCTTTCGAACGGGCGCGCCCGCGAACTCTACCACGGCTACGCCGAGTCGCTCCCGATCATCGACTACCACTGCCACCTCCCGCCCGCGGAGATCGCCCAGGACAAGCGCTGGAAGGACATCGCCGAGGTCTGGCTCGGCGCCGACCACTACAAGTGGCGCGTCATGCGCACGGACGGCGTCGACGAGCGCTTCGTCACGGGCGACGCGCCGGCGCGCGAAAAGTTCCAGAAGTTCGCCGAGGCGATGCCGCACGCGCTGCGCAACCCGATGTACCACTGGTGCCACCTGGAGCTGGCGCGCTACTTCGGCATCGACGACCTGCTGCTCTCCGGCGACACGGCCGAGGCCGTCTGGGAGCGCGCGAACGCCGTCGTCGCGCAGCCGTGGTTCTCCGCGCGCGGGCTGATCTCGCGCTCGAACGTCGAGGCGCTCTGCACCACGGACGATCCCGTCGACTCGCTCGAGCACCACGCGGCCGTCGCGGCCGACGCGTCCTTCAAGACCAAGGTCCTCCCCGCCTGGCGCCCCGACAAGGGCTTCGCGATCGGCGGCGGCGCCGCGTGGAACGCGTGGGTGGACAAGCTCGCCGCCGCGGCGGACGCGGACATCGCGACGTTCGAGGACTTCCTCGCGGCGCTGCGCAAGCGCCACGCGTTCTTCGCGGCGCGCGGATGCAAGATTTCCGACTACGGCCTCAACGCCGTCCTCGCGGAACCGTGCACCGACGCCGAGTTGCGCGCGATCTTCGCGAAGGCGCGCGGCGGCGCGGCCGTGACGCCCGAGGAGGAGGCGAAGTTCCGCTCGCGCCTGCTCGTGCTCTGCGGCGAGATGGACGCCGAGACCGACTGGACCTGGCAGCTGCACTTCAACGCGCTGCGCAACAACAGCACGCGCATCTTCCGCTCCGTCGGGCCCGACGCGGGCGTGGACTCGATCGGCGACTGGCCCGTCGC
>CADBEF010000217.1 GCA_902793555.1 uncultured bacterium
CGACGGTGCACGACCTGGCGAACTTCCACGTCCCGGGCAAGTATTCGCGCTCGCGGATGTTCTACCTTGCGCACGTGCTGCCCTTCTTCGCCAAGCGCGCGCAGCGCCTCGTCGCCGTCTCCGGCGCAACCAAGGCCGATATGGTCCGCTTCTGGCACTGCCGCGAGGAGGACGTCACGGTCCTCTACAACGGACTGCCGGACCGATGGTCGCATGGTCCCATGGTCGCATGGTCCGATGGTCCGCCGACGGAGGAGACCAAACGATCAAACGACCAAACGACCAAACGACCAAACGGCGGCGGAGCCGCCATCCTCTACATTTCCCGCATCGAGCATCCGGGCAAGAACCACGTGCGCCTGATCGAGGCCTACGGGCGGCTCCCGCGGGCGCTGGCGGAGAAGCATCCGCTCGTGCTGGCGGGGGCGGACTGGAAGGACGCGGAGGCGGTCCACGCGGCGGCCGCCGCGTCGCCGCACGCGGACCGGATCCGGTTCACGGGCTTCGTCGAGGACGCGGAGCCGCTCTGGCGCGAGGCGGGCCTCTACGTGTTCCCGAGCCTGTTCGAGGGCTTCGGGCTTTCGCTCGCCGAGGCGATGGCGCGCGGCGTGCCGTGCGCCTGCTCGGAGAACGGCTCGCTCGGCGAGATCGCCGGCGACGCGGCGCTCACGTTCGACCCGCTCGACGCGGGCGCGATCGCCGCGGCGCTTGAGGCGCTGCTCACGGAGGACCCCGCCGCGCGCGCGGCGCGCATCGAGCGCGGACGCCGCCGCGCGGCGCTCTTCTCCTGGCCGGACCACGCGCGCGGGATCGTCAAGCTCCTGGAGGACTACGCCGCTGACCGGAAGGCCGTCGCCCGCCTCTTCCGCATCCCCTTCGCGAAGACCACCGAGCCCGAGGCGGCGGAGACGATCCTCGCGATGGCGCGCGCGGGACGCGACCGGCGCGCGGCCGGCGGTCGCGCCGGCCCGCCGAAGATCGTCGTCACGCCGAACGTGGACTTCATCGTGAACGCCGTCCGCGGGTGGCCCTTCCGCGGCGACGAGACGCAGTGGTGCATTCTCCGCGAGGCGAACCTCGCCGTGGCGGACGGAATGCCGATCGTGCTGCTTTCGCGCCTGCTGCGCGACCCGCTTCCGGCGCGCGTGGCGGGGTCCAACCTCGTCCCCGACCTCTGCCCGCGCTGCAAGGCGGAGGGGCTGCGCTTCTACGTGCTCGGCGGCGCCGAGGAGGCGCTCGCGGAGGCGCTCGCCGCGATGGAGCGCAAGGCCGGCTTCCCGATGCCGATCGCCGGGTCCGACCACTCGTTCGTGAAGCTCGGCGAGGAGCAGCCGGAGATCGTCGAGCGCATCAACGCGGCGAAGCCGGACATCCTCTTCGTGGCGCTGGGCAATCCGAAGCAGGAGCTCTGGCTCGCGCGCAACGCCGCGGCGCTCGACGTCCCCGTCGCGCTCGGCATCGGCGGCTCGTTCAACTTCGTCGCCGGCCGCGTGAAGCGCGCGCCGCGCTGGATGCAGAAGTGCAGTCTGGAGTGGGTCCACCGCATCGCGCAGGAGCCCGGCCGCCTCTGGAGGCGCTACGCCTACGGGCTCGTCAAGTTCTCGTGGCTCTCGCTGCTGCACCTGCTGGGGGGCTACCGCCGATGAGGGTCGCGCACGTCCTGCGCCGCCTTTCCTTCGACGACTGGGGCGGCACCGAGCAGGTGGTCTGGAACCTCGCCCGCGCCCAGGTGCGCGCCGGCCACGAGGTCCGCGTCTTCGCGACGACCGCGCTGTGCCCGACGCCGCGCGAGACGCGCGAGGGGCTCGAGATCCTGCGCTTCCCGCCGGTCTACCCGTGGTGGCCGATGACGGCGGCGACGCGCGCCCGCCTCGACCGCAAGGGCGGCAACCCGTTCGTCCCCGGCCTCGCCCGCGCGCTGCGCGAGTGGGCGCCGGACGTGATCCACTGCCACGCGATGGGGCGCATCGCCGAGCTCTGCATCCGCGTCGCGGAGACGACCGGCGCGCGCTGCGCCGTCTCGCTGCACGGCGGCGGCGCGAACGTCCCGGCCGCCGAGGCCGCGAGCCTGCGCGCCCCGACGCGGCGGCTCCTGCCGTGGGGAAAGATCCTCGACAAGGCCCTTCGCCGCACGCGCCGCATCCCCGAGGACGCCGGCGGCATCGTCTGCGTCGGCGAGGACGAGGCCGACCTCTGGCGCGCCCGCCACCCCCGCGTCCTCTTCCTCCCCAACGGCGTCGACGTCGCGCTCTTCGAGCCGAAACCGTCCGACCATCCGACCATTCGACCATCCGACCATCCGACCATTCTTTGCGTCGCCCGCATCGACCGCCAGAAGAACCAAATGGCGCTCGTCGAGGCGCTGGCGCGCGACCCGCGGCTCGCGGTCCGGCTCGTGGGGCCGGCGACGGAACCGGACTACCTCGAGGCGCTGCGCACCCGCGCCGCGGAGCTGGGCGCGGCGGACCGGCTCTCCGTCGCCGGCGCGCTGCCGCCGGGGAGCCCGGAGCTCGCGGCAGAATACCGCGCCGCGGACGTCTTCGCGCTGCCGAGCCGGCACGAGCCGTTCGGCATCGTCGTGCTGGAGGCGTGGGCGGCGGGGCTGCCCGTCGTGGCCTCGAACGTGGGCGGCCTCGGCCGCCTGTGCGCGGCGCATCCGGGCGCGGCGCTCGTCTTCGACCCGGCGGACCCTTCCGCGCTCTCCGCGGCCCTCTCTCGCGTCCTCGCCGACCCGGCGCTCGCCGCCTCCCTCGCCGCCGCCGGCCGCGCCGCCGCGCGCGACTACGACTGGACCGCGCTCGCCGCGCGGCTCTCGGACTTCTACGAAACCCTTCCGAAGGGAGCCAACAGACATGGATGACATCGAACCTACCGAGGCGGAGCGCGAGCAGATGCGCCGCTTCAACGCGTTCCGGCGCGTCTCGACGGGGATTTTGGCCAAGTGGGCGTGGCCGCTCGCGCTGGCCTTCTGCCTGCTCGCCGCCGCGTTCTCCGCGGCGATCGTGCGGCGCTCGGCCGCGAGCCCGGCGCGCTACGGCGCCGCGACGCGCCTGCTCTTCTCGCCGCGCCAGGCGCCGAACGTCCCGCCGATGGGCGACCGCCAGCTGCTGGGCGTGCTCGACCGCGCGTCCCTCAAGCGCGCCGCCGGCGAGCGCCTCGCCGACCTCTCCGACGCGTCGCGCGCGCGCCTCGACGGCGACCTCTCGATCGAGCAGGAGCGCAAGCCGACGAACCTCTTCACGCTCTCGGCCGACGCCCCCACGCCGGAGGAGGCCGTCGCGAAGGTGAACGCCTACGCCGCCGTCCTCATCGACGAATACGCCGCCTACCGCTCGCGCGACCTGGACGCCTGGGCCGCGACGCTGGAGGAGCGCGCGGGCGACCTCGCCGAACGCATCGCCGCGCTCGACGCCGAGGAGGCCGTCGCGAAGGGCGGCGCGGGGACCGTCTCGCCCGCCGAGACGCTCGCGCTCCTCAACGGCCTCGTCTCCGACCAGCGCCGCAACCTCTCGCGGCTCGGCTTCGAGCTCTCCGACGAGGAGGCGCGCCGCAAGCGCCTCGAGGAGTCCGCGGGCGACCGCGCGTCCGTCGTCGCCGACTGCGCGCCGAAGATCCGCCGCGCCTCCGCCGAGCTCGCCGCGCTCGACGCGGAGATCGCGAAGCTGCGCGAGAGGTACACCGACGAGAACCCGCGCGTGAAGGGCAAGATCGCGGACCGCGAGGCGCTGCTCGGCTCGTTCCTCGCGATGCTGCGCGAGAACGGCCTCGACGGCGTCGGCCCCGCGGACGTGGAGCGCATCGAGAAGGCGGCGGCCGGCCTCTCGGACGCCGCCGCCCGCGTCGAGGCGCTCGAGGCGAGCCGCCGCTCGCTGGAGCGCGAGATCGAGGAGAACGAGGCGCGCATCGCCCGAATCACGGCGGCGATCCCCGTCCTGGAGCGCATCCGCGTCGACCGCGACGAGCTTTCGCGCGGCCTGCGCGACCTGGAGGAGCAGCGGCGCGACATCCGCTACCTCTCCGCCACGGCCGCGGGCGACCTGCGCCAGATCGAGGCGGCGGGCGGCGCCTCCGAGCGCAGCCCCCTGCGCCTCTCCAACTTCGTCGCGGCGGCGGCCGCCGCCGCGCTCTGCGCGTTCGTGCTCGCCATCTGGATCCTCGCGCTCGAGCTCGCGTTCGGCACCGTGCGCGACGCCGCGGAGCTCGGCGCCGCGGAGGACGTCCGCGTGCTCGGCGCGCTGCCCGCGCCCGGCGCGGCCGGCGAGGCGGCCGAGCGCGACGCCGCGCGGTCCGCGGCGCTCGCGTTCTGCCGCGCGGAGGAGTCGCGCGGCGTCGTCCTCGTCCAGGCGCTCGCCGGCGCGGCGGTCCCGGAGGCGTTCTCGGAGGCGCTGGACTGGTCGCTCGCGATGTCCGGGCGGCGCCGCTTCCGGCTCGAGCTCGTGCCCGGCGCGGGCTTCGCGCCGCCGGAGGGGAGCGAGACGATGACCGGCGTCGTGCGCAAGGGCGACCGCGGCTGGTTCCCGCTCTCGGGCCTGCTCGCGCTCGACCAGACCGAGGTGCGGATGCTCGAGGCGGACCTCGCGGCGCTGCGCGGGTCGTTCGACGACGTGTTCGTCGAGGCGCCCGCGGGGCTGCGCGGCGGGCCGTTCCTCGAGCAGGCGCTGGGGCTGGCGGGGAGCGTGCTCTTCGTCGTCGCGGCCGGCGCCACGCCGCGCCGCGAGCTGCGGCGCGCGCGCGCCGTCGCG
>CADBEF010000218.1 GCA_902793555.1 uncultured bacterium
CCGCCCGCGCGCTTCTCGCCCGCGCCGGCGGGACGTCCGCCGGGCTCCTGCGCGCGCTCGGTCCGTCCAGAAGGGGCGCTGTTGTCCGGCGAAGGAAGATGTGGTAGACTCGGTTTCCGCGAACGCTCCCCTCCCCCGCATCACGGAACCGGTTTCACCATGAACCTCGATCTCTCCCGCCTTTCCGTCCTCTCCGACATGATGCAGCGCGCCGTCGACCGCGGCGAGTGCGCCGGCGTCCAGGCCGCCGTCGTGAAGGACTCCCGCGAAGTCTGGCACGCCGCCGCCGGCATGGCCGACCTGGCGGCAGCCCGCCCGATGGCGCGCGACACGGTCTTCCGGATGTTCTCGTCCACGAAGTGCGTGACCGGCCTCGCCGCCGCGATGTGCGCCGACCGCGGGCTTGTCTCGCTCCGCACGCCGGTCTACGAGTACCTGCCCGGCTTCCGCAACCAGAGCTGGTGGGACGGCGAGAAGCTGCACGAAATCGGCCCCGGCGGACGCCCGGTCTACCTCTTCGACCTCCTGAACATGACGAGCGGCATCACCTACGTCGGCGACTGGGACGCCGGCGACCGCGGCCGGAAAAAGCTCATCGAGAAGCAGGCCGCCGAGGTCGACCGCGGGGTCTACACCGGCACGGTCGAGCTCATGAACCGCATGGGCGCCGTCCCGCTCTCGTTCTTCCCCGGTTCGCGCTGGGCCTACGGATTCAACGCGGACGTGATGGCGGCCGTGATCGAGGTCGTCACCGGCAAGCGCTACGGACAATGGCTCAGGGAGGAGGTCTTCGGCCCGCTCGGGATGGACGACACCGGCTTCACGGTCACGCCGGCGCAGCGCGCCCGCATGGCGACGTGCTACCACTGCGTCCCCGGCGAGGACGGCTCGCCGCGCGCGATGCCCGAGGTCGGGCGCCGTCTCGGCCTCGCGGACTACGTGCCCGAGACCGGCTACGAGGCCGGCGGCGCGGGGCTCGTCTCGACCATCGGCGACTGGTGCAAGTTCATGGCGATGCTGCAGGCCGGCGGCACGTGGAACGGGCATCGTTTCCTCTCGCCCCACGGCTTCAAGCTGATGACGAGCCCGATGCTCACGGCCGAACAGGCGAAGTTCTTCAACTGGCAGGACCAGCCCGGCAACAACTACGCGTTCTTCAACCACGTCAAGGTCGCGGGCGCGCCGTCGTCCAACCCGTGCAACCCCGGCACATTCGGCTGGGACGGCGCGCTCGGCACCAACAGCTTCGTCGACCCGGTCGAGAAGCTCTCGCTCGTCGTGATGATCCAGAACGAGCCGCCGTTCACCACGCGAAACCTCACCTGGGGCCTGCGGAACCCGCTCTACGCGGCGCTGGGCTAGCGCGCCGCTACTCGTGCCGCAACGCCACGATCGGGTCGAGGCGCGAGGCACGGACGGCCGGATAGAGCCCGAAGACGACGCCGACGCCGACGCTGATGCCGAAGGCGAGCAGCAGGCTCCACGCCGTCACGATCGTCGGCATGCCCGCGAAGACGGTCACGAGCCTCGGGATGAGGACCCCGAGGCCGATGCCGATCGCGCCGCCGACGGCCGACAGCACGAGCGCCTCGACGAGGAACTGCGCGACGATCTGCGACCGCCGCGCGCCGATCGCGCGCCGGATGCCGATCTCGCGCGTACGCTCCGTCACGGTCGCAAGCATGATGTTCATGATGCCGATGCCGCCGACGAGCAGGCTGATGCCGGCGATCGCGCCGAGGACGATCGAGAACGTCCGCCGCGTCGCCTGCGCCTGCCGCAGCAGCGCGAGCGGGACCGAGACCTCGTAGTCCTTCTTCTTGTGGAAGGTCTCCAGCGCGCGCTCGATGGCGCGCGCGGTCCGCTCGACGAGCGCCTCGTCCGCCGTCTCGACGAGGATCTGGTGCAGCTGCACCTGCTCGCGGACGTGCGCGCCCTGGGTGCGCTTGGAGAAGACGTCGCCGTGGCGCTCGCGCGCCGTCGAGAGCGGGATGTAGGCGTCCGTCCGGGCGTCGGGGGCCTGCATCCCCTGCCCGTCGCCCTCCTCGCTGCGAACGATGCCGACGACCTCGTAGGCGTTTCCGCCGAGCGTGAGCGTCTCGCCGAGCGCGTGCTCGGTGGCGAGCAGGCGCCGCGCGCCCCACTCCGTCAGGACCGCGACGTGCGCGCGCGCCGCGACGTCCTCCGCGGAGATGACGCGTCCCGCGACGAGCGGCCGGCGCACGAGGTCGAACCAGTCGGCCGTCGTCCCGACGATGCGCATCTCCATGTCGCGCCCGCGCAGGCGACCGGACTGCTCCAGCTGCTTGACCGGCACGACGCGGACGACGCCGGGAATCGACTCCGCGATTCGGACCGCGTCGTCGTAGAGAAGCCCGTAGACCGAAAGCCACGCGCGGCCCGTGTTCGAGTTTTGGTCGGCCGCGGGCTTGGCGGCGCGCAGGAGGATGTTGCGGGAGCCGAGCCGTCGGATCTGCCCGATCGCCTCCTCGCTCGCGCCCTCGCCGATGGCGAGCATCGCGATCACGGAGCCGACGCCGAAGACGAGCCCGAGCATCGTCAGGAGCGACCGCAGCTTGTGCAGCAGCAGGTTCTTCACCCCGAGCCGCACGTCCCGCGCGGCCCGCACCGCCCATGCGCGCCTCGTCATGTCGCCTCCTTCACGAGGCCGTCGCGCAGGACGAGCCGGTGCTCCGCCCACTCGGCGATGTCGGGTTCGTGCGTGACCATGACGATCGTCTTGCCGCGCTCGTGGAGCGACCGGAAGAGCTTCATGATCTCGACGCTCGTGGCGGTGTCGAGGTTGCCGGTCGGCTCGTCCGCGAGGATGACCGTGGGGTCGGTCGCGAGCGCGCGGGCGATGGCGGCGCGCTGCTGCTGGCCGCCGGAGAGCTGCGACGGCCTGTGGCCGAGCCGGCCCTCCAGCCCGACCACGGCGGCGAACTCCGCCGCGCGCGCGGCGCTCTCGCGCTCCGGGACTCCTTGGTAATACAGGGGAAGCGCGATGTTCTCGGCGACGGTGAGCTGGGGGACGAGGTTGAAGCTCTGGAACACGAAGCCGAGGTGGCGTAGGCGGATGTCCGAGAGGGCGTCGTCCTCCAGGCGCGAGACGTCCTCCCCGCCGAGCTTGTACGTCCCGGAGGTCGGCCGGTCGAGGCAGCCGAGGATCGAGAGCAGCGTGCTCTTGCCCGATCCGCTTGCGCCCATGATCGCCCAGAAGCTCCCCTGCTCGAAGCGCGCCGACACGCCGCGGAGCGCGTGCACGCGCTCCGCGCCCATCTCGTAGACCTTCGTCAGGTCCGTGAATTCGACGGCGGGGAGGGTCATCACTTCCCTTCCGGGGCGGACTGTTCCAGCGGCGGGACGAGGAGGACCTCCTCGCCGCCCTCGAGGCCGGAGAGGATGCGGACGAAGCGGTTGTTGTCGAGGCCGGCCTCGACGGCGCGGCGCTCCGGGCCGCGCGGGGTCTTCACCCACACGCACGACTGCCCGCCGACGCGCACGACGCACTGGACGGGCACCGACACGGCGTCCTCGTATTCGGCGAGGATGATGCGGACGCGGCAGCCCATGCCGTTCTTGAGCTCCCCCACCCCGCCGTCGATCCGGACCTCGGCCGGGTACTCCTTGATGTCCGGGTTCATCCAGCGGCGGCCGTTGTCGGGCATCGGCGCGATCTTGGAGAGCGTGCCGGAGAAGACCTTGCCGGGGACCGCGTCGCAGGTCACGCGCACGGGCATCCCGACGGCGAGGCTCTTGAGCGCGCTCTCGCGGACGACCGTCGAGGCGACGAACGTGTCGGCCGTCGGCAGGATGATCAGGTCGCGGCGCTCCCACACCTCGACGCCCTCCTTGAGCGGCTCGTTGTTCTCCCACGGGCGCTGGTTGCTCGTCGAGTAGATGACCTGCCCGTCCATCGGCGCGAAGATCTTCGCCTTTGCGATCTGCTGCTCGAGCTTCTCGAGCTTCTGCTTCTGCCGGTTGAACTCGCTCTCGCGGGCGCGGAGCGAGCTCTCCTCCTGGAGGATCGACGAGGCGGCCTTGCGGCGGACGCGGTCCAGCGCGGCCTCCTTCTGGCGCACGTCGCTCTGGAGCTTGGCGAGCTCGCGCTTGTGCGTGTAGGTCTCGAGCAGCGCGAGGTTGCCGCGCGCGGTGGCGAGCGAAAGCTCCTTGTGGCGCCAGGAGAGCTCGTCGCCCTTGAGCTCGCTCTCCGAGAGGAAGTCCTCGGCGTGGAGCTTCTTCGACCACTCGTACTTCTCCTTGGCCTGCTCGAGCTCCTGTTCGGCGAGCGTGACGGAGCCCTTCGTCTCGTCGAGCTTGTTGGGGTATTCGCCCTCCTCGTACTTGACGAGGTCCTCGCGCGCGAACGCGAGGTCCTGCTCCGCGAGCTCCACGTCGGAGGCCGCCTGGTTCTTCGCGATCTCGAGGTCCTCGCGCTTCATCTCGAGCGCGGAGGCGGCGTTCGTGACGGCGATGTCCTGGTTGACCTTCTCGTCGACCGTCGTCGCGACGTCGAGCTCGACCAGCAGGTCGCCCTTCTTCACCATCGTCCCCTCGGGGATGATGTAGAGGATCGAATGCCGCCCCTCGACCTCGCTCTTGAGGATGAGCTGCTCGCTGGGCTTGATCTCGCCGTCCTCGGCGAGGTCGACGACGAGCGGGCCGCGCTGCACGCGCGCCCAGGGCTCGGCGTCCGCGGCGTCGGCGCCGCCGCGCCGCGCGAGGAGCGCGGC
>CADBEF010000219.1 GCA_902793555.1 uncultured bacterium
GGCCGCCGCGGACGCCCCGGCGCCCGTCCCCGCCGGCGCGCCGGCGCAACCCGCCGCCGAGCCCGGTTCGGGCCGCCCCGAGGAGTTGCTCGCCGTTTCCAACGACGCGGCGCGCGTGACGTTCACGAGCAAGGGCGGCGCGATCCGCTCGGTCGTCCTGCCCGGCTACGACCGCACGCTCGACGCCGCGGACGGGCCGGTGGAGCTCTCGTTCGACGGGACGCCCACGCTCGCCCTGTCCGGCATCCCCGGCCTCGGCGCGGGCGCGGACTTCCGGCTCGAGGAGGCCGCGCCGGGCGTCGTCCGGATGACCGCGGAGAACGCGGACGGCCTGCGCCTCGTCCGAACCGTCGCGCTCACGAACGGCTTCCACTTCGCCGTGCGGGACGTCTTTTCCGCCGCGGACGGCGCGCCGGTCGCGCTGCCCGCGTTCCGCGTGGCGCTCGGCGGGATCCGCTCCGTCGCGCCGACGGACAAGGACGCGGACATGGGCGTGGACGTCGCCGTCGGCGGCGAAACGCCCGAACAGACGATCGCGTCGGGCTTCGCCAAGGGCGCGCCGTCGCTGGCGCAGATGTTCGGCGTCGCGGGCGGCGGCGGTTGCGCGGGCGGCGGCTGCGCGGGCGGCGGCGGCATCGTGTCGCCCTCCGCCCCGATGCAAGCCGTCTCGAGCCACGGCTTCGGCGCCCCGGTCGCGTGGATCGGCGTGCGCGAGCGATTCTTCGCGCAGGTGCTCACCCCGGCCGTGCCGGGCTCCGGCGCGGTCGAGACCGTCCTCTCGCGCAAGCCGACGGCGCCCGGCGCCTACCTCGCGCTCGACGCGCTCGGCGCGGAGATGGGCTTCGCCCCGCAGTCGCGCGCGGACGGGACGCTCGTCTGCGACTACTCGCTCTACGTCGGGCCGCGCAAGATGTCCGAGCTGCGCAAGGAGGGGCGCGACCACCTCGCCGTGATGCGCTTCGGCACGTGGAGCTTCTTCTGCCGCTACCTGCTGGACCTGCTGAACGCGATCCACGCGGTCGTCCCGAGCTACGGCCTGGCGATCATCATCCTGACGATCCTCGTGCGCCTCGTGCTCTACCCCTTCACGCGCAAGAGCATGGACTCCATGAAGAAGATGCAGGAGCTGCAGCCGAAGATCAAGGAGCTCCAGAAGAAATACAAGGACGACAAGCGCAAACTGCAGCAGGAGCAGATGCGGCTCTACGCCGAAGCGAAAGTGAACCCGCTTTCGAGCTGCCTTCCGATGCTGATCCAGCTGCCGGTCTTCATCGCCCTGTTCATGGTCCTGCGCACGAGCGTCGAGCTGCGCCACGAGAGCTTCCTCTGGATCCGGGACCTCTCCGAACCGGAGAACCTCTTCCGCGACACGCTGGGCTTCGGCCTCAACCTGCTGCCGATCGGCATGGCCGTGACGATGACGCTGCAGAGCCGCCTCACGCCGACGGCGGGCGATCCTTCGCAGCAGAAAATGATGACGGTCCTCATGCCGGTCATGATGCTCGTCATGTGCTACCCGTTCGCCTCCGCGCTCGGCCTCTACTGGGTCGTCTCCCAGGCGATCGCCATCGCCGCCATCTGGCGCGCGCGCCGCAAGGGCCGGCCCGCGTCCTTCACGCAGGCGGACGGCACCGAGGTCATTCCCCCCGAGCGCGAGACGCGGCAGATGCGCCGCGACCGCGAGCGCCACGCCGAGAAGCAGTCCTAGTCCGGAGGAGGCGCCGACATGGGCCACGACAAGAAACCGAAACGGAAACTCCGCAAGGACGATCTGCGGACCTTCCGCCGCCTGCTCGGCTTCGCCCGCCCCTACGCGTGGCGGATCGCCGTCGGCGGCGCCGCGTCCGTCGTCGGCGGCGGCTCGCTCATCGCGCTGTTCCTCATCGCGCAGAACCTGCTCACGTTCCTGATCGACAACAACCCGCGCCCGCAGGCGGACGGGACGGCGCCCGCCGCGGCCGTCGTCCGCTCGGAGGGCGCGGAGGCCGGCGGACCGGACCGGATTCCGGATTTCGCGGACCGGGCGCCGCTTCCGGAAACGGGCCCCGCGGAACCCGGGACTCCGGATCCCGCGGCGAATCCCGGGTCCCGAAACCCGGATCCCGCCGTTTCGCCGGAGGAGCCGCCCGCGAAGCGCCCGGGCTTCCTCGACCGCATGACCCACTCGGTCGCCGGCAGGATGCTCGACAGCGAAAAGAACGCCATGCTGGAAAAGGCCGGCGTGCGGGGCCTGCTCGCGATCGGCGTCGTCATGCTGGTCGTGATCGCCGTGAACTCGGCCTGCCAGTTCATGAGCATGTACTTCCTCGGCTGGGTCGGGCAGCGCGTCGTCATGGACCTGCGCCTGTCGGTGTTCCGGCACCTGCAGGAACTGCCGGTGGCGTTCTACAACTCGACCCGCGCGGGCGACATGATTTCGCGCGTCGTGGCCGACACGCAGCTGTTGCAGAGCACCGTCTCGAGCGTCCTCGTCGACACGATCCGCGAGCCGGCGAAGCTTTTCATGGTGCTCGCCTACGTGCTGCTGCTCGAATGGCGGCTCGCTCTCGTCGCCCTCGTCGCGTTCCCGCTCGTCGCCGTCCCGATCATCCTCATCGGCCAGGTGCTGCGCCGCATCGGGCGCGGCGCGCAGCGCCGCCTCGCGGACCTCACGTCCGTGATGAAGGAGGCGCTGGACGGCGTCGCGGTCGTGAAGGCGTTCGGCCAGGAAGAGCGCGAAAAGGAGCGCTTCGGCTCGCTCTGCCACGGCTTCTTCCGGCAGATGATCCGCGCCACGAAGGCCAAGGCCCTCAACGAGCCGATCTCGCACACGATCGGCGGCCTCGGAGGCCTGCTCGTACTCGTCTACGCGATGGTCGAACGCATGCCGATCGAGGAATGCGTCATCTTCGCGGCCTGCATCTGGGCGCTCTACGAACCGATCAAGAAAATCGGCCGCATCGCGATGGAAATCCAGCAGAGCTCCGGCGCCGCGGACCGCATTTTCGAAATCCTCGACGCGCCCGTCACCGTGCACGACGCGCCGGACGCCGTCCCGCTCGAAGGCCCGCTCGAGACGCTCGAGTTCCGCGACGTCGCCTTCTCCTACGGCGAAAAACGCGTCTTCGACGGCCTGAACCTCTCGCTGCGCGCCGGCGAGAGCCTCGCCGTCGTCGGCCCCTCCGGCGGCGGCAAGACGACGCTCGTGAGCCTGCTCATGCGCTTCTTCGACCCGGAGGGCGGCGCGATCCTGCGCAACGGCCGCGACCTGCGCACCGCCACGATCGCCTCGCTGCGCTCGCGCATCGGACTGGTGCTCCAGGACACGTTCCTCTTCAACGCGACGATCGCCGAGAACATCGCCTACGGCAAGCCGGACGCCACGCGCGAGGAGATCGAAGAAGCCGCAAAGCTCGCGCACGCCCACGAGTTCATCCTCGCCAAGGAGAACGGATACGACACCACGGTCGGCGACCGCGGCGTCGCGCTCTCCGGCGGCCAGAAGCAGCGCATCGCCATCGCCCGCGCCCTCATCCGCAAGCCGGAGCTGCTTGTCCTGGACGAGGCGACCTCCGCGCTCGACACGGACAGCGAACGCGCCGTGCAGGCCGCGATCGACGGACTCATGGGCAAGATGACGATCCTCGTGATCGCCCACCGCCTCTCGACGATCGCCAAGTGCGAGCACGTCGCGGTCGTCGCGAACGGCGGCCTGGCCGAATACGGCACGCACGCCGAGCTGCTGAAGAACCCGGACGGCATCTTCACGCACCTGCACAAGCTGCAGTTCGAGGCGCCGGCCTTCTAGCCCCGCCTCCCGCCCGAACGATGGAAACGGACGAACCGGCGAACGGAACCGCGGCGCCCCTGCTCGACGTGCGGGACCTGCACGTCGCGTTGCCGTTTCCCGGGGGCGATTCCGTCGAGGTCGTCCGCGGCGTTTCCTTCCGCGTGGACGCCGGCGGCTTCCACGCGCTCGTCGGCGAAAGCGGCTGCGGCAAGAGCGTGACCGCGATGGCTCTCACGCGGCTGCCGCCGGCGGACGCCGCGGCGCGCGTCTCGGGCCGCGTCCTCTTCCGCGGCCGGGACCTGCTCGCGGCTTCCCCTCACGAGTTGCGCGCCGTCCGCCGGTCGGGCGGATTGGCCTACGTCTTCCAGGACCCCATGTCGGCGCTCAACCCGGTGCTGCGGCTCCGGACCCAGATGCGCGAAGCGCTCCCGCGCGGGCTTTCCCGCGGGGCCGCGGACGACCGGCTCGTTTCGCTCCTCGCGGAAGTCGGCCTGCCCGATCCGCGCGCCGCGCTCCGCGCGCACCCCTGCGAGCTCTCCGGCGGCATGGCGCAACGCGCGTGCATCGCGATGGCGCTCGCGCAGGAGCCGGCGCTGCTCGTCGCGGACGAGCCGACGACCGCGCTGGACGTGCTGATGCAGCGCCGCGTGCTGGACCTGCTGCGGGACCTCTGCCGAGCCCGCGGCGTCGCCGTGCTGCTCATCACGCACAACCTCGCGCTCGTGTCGACGTACGCGAAGACCGTTTCGGTCCTCTACGCGGGACAAGTCGTCGAAGACGGCCCCGTGGCGGACGTCCTCGCGCGTCCGGCGCACCCCTACGCGGCGGCGCTGCTGCGCGCGGTTCCGCGCATCGAAGGCACGCGCCCGGAGGACCTCGCCACGATTCCGGGCCGCGTCCCGCCGCCGCGCGACTGGGCCGCCCTGCCGTGCGCGTTCGCGCCGCGCTGCCCGCGCG
>CADBEF010000220.1 GCA_902793555.1 uncultured bacterium
TTCCGCGACGGACCGGACGCGCCCGCCGTCGTCGTCGTGGACGCCCCCGGCGCCGATCCGGCGCGCCTGCGCGAACTCGAAGCGGCCGCCTACGCCGCGGGCCGCCAGACGCCATGATTTCCGTCCTCGCCATCCTGTTCCCGGTCTTCGCGATGCTCGCGCTCGGCGCGTGGCTGCGCCATTCGGGCTTCCTTTCCGAGGCGTTCGCCGCGGGGCTCAACAAGCTCGTCTTCTACGGCGCGCTGCCGTGTTTCCTCGTCGATTCGATTTCGCGCTCCGACCCCACGGCCGGCTCGGGCCGCGCGTCGCTCGCGCTCGCGCTCGCGACCGTCGGGATCGCCGCCGTCGCGTGGCTGGCGGCGGTTCCGATGGGCGTCGCCCGCGCCTCGCGTCCGTCGTTCTGCCAGAGCGTCTTCCGCAGCAACAACGCCTACGTCGGGCTGCCCGTGATGGCGCTCGCGTTCGCCGGGAAGGATTTCGCGGCCGAAGGGATGGCGCTGGCGATGCTCACGCTCGCGCCGTGCCTGCTGCTGTACAACGGGATGGCGGTCGTCGTGCTCACGCGGCCGGACGAAACGGCTCCGCCGCTGCGCCGCCTTCTGCGCGTGTTGCTCGGCATCCTGCGCAACCCGCTCGTCCTCGCGTGCCTCGCCGGCCTCGCGCTGCTCGCGCTGCGGCAGCGGCTCGGCCTGTCGCCCGCGGAGTGGGCGGCGTCGGGCAACCCGTTCCTCAAGACGGTCCGCCTCTTCGGGACGATGGCCACGCCGGGCTCGCTCGTCGCCCTCGGCGCGACGCTCACGCGCGACCGCCTCCGCGCCTCCCTCGCCGACGCGCACAAGGCGGCGCTCCTGAAGCTCGCCGTCTGCCCGCTGCTCGGGGTCGGCGTCTGCGCGGCGCTGGGGCTGCCGCCGCTGCACCGGTTCATCGTGGTCACGTACCTGGCGTGCCCGAGCGCGGTGGCGTCCTACGTGATGGCCGAGGCGATGGGCGGCGACGCGCGCCTCGCCGGTTCCGCGGTCGCGCTCACGACCGTCTATTCCGCCTTTTCGCTCACGGCGGTGCTGCTGCTCTTCACGCCGTGAAAACGAGGTCGCCGAACTTGTCCGGCTGGTGGAAGTTCGGTTCGCCCGGCCCGAAGTCGGCCCAGTAGCACCAGCGCGGGTGGCTCGTGGCGTCGGCGCAGCACTGGAAGTTGCCGCGCCAGACGGCGCCGGGCCCCGGGCGGCACGGCGCGCCGGCGTAGTCCTCGAGCAGTTCGAGCGGAATCGCGTAGCAGATGCACCAGTCGGTCGGCGCCGCGATTTCGGGGTCGACGACGCGCGGGAGGCTGTGGTGGATCTCGAGCCGCTCCAGCCAGGCCGCGGAGACGGGTTCAGCCGCCGCGAGCCCGCCGCCCGGCAGGCGCCGCGGGTCCGTGACGTGCGTGAGGAGCAGGCAGCCGCCCGCGTTCGTCTCGAAGTTGAAATAGCCGGGCGAGGCGGCGGGTTTCACGAAGAACTCGCAGCAGCTGTCCGTGCAGACGGGACCCTGCGGCGCCGTGACGACCGAGCGGACCCAGCGGTCGCGCAGGACCATGCGGACGTAGAGGCACGCCTCGTCCCAGAGCACGCGGAAGCGCATGTCGGGGAAGAAGAGCGAATGCGCCGCGGCGCAGCGCTCGACGCGCCCCTCGGCCGCGGCCTCCCAACCCGGCGGCAGACGCCGCGGGTCGGGCTCCATCGACGGCCCGCCCTCCGGCGCGCGGCGGACCTCGTAGACTTCGCGCGCGGCGTTCATTTCAGGATCGGGAAGAGGCGGGCCGAGTTCGGGACGATCCACGCGAAGGGAATGCCCGACTCCTCGAGCATCGGCTGCAGGTGCGCGGTCAGGACCTCCGCCAGGGCGGCGGATTCCGCGTCGGAAAGGGTCCGGCCCGGCGTGCCGGCCGCGAACCCGTTGTAGTACACGACGACGCCCACCGTCCCTTTGGCGTGGCGCTTGCGGATCGCGTCCCGCAGCCCGGACATCGACGTGAACGTCTCCTCCGGCGCGAGCGCGTGCAGGCGGAGGTCCCCGGTCGCCGAGACGGCGAACCGGACGGGCGTGTAGTGCAGCAGCGTCAGGCGCCGGTTCGAACGCATGTCGACGTCGACGAGCGCCGCGACGACCGTTTCCGGTTCGCGGATTTCTTCGGCCAGCACGTTGCGGGACGCCGCGGAAACCGGGGTGAAGGATTCGAGGGACGTGTCGAGCTCCGGCGGCGCCGACGCGCAACCCGCGGCGAACGCGGCCGCCGCGGCGAGGACGGACAGGGCGTGGATGGGTTTCATGCGTCCCATTCTACCACATCCGGGGCCGAAATGCCAGCCGTCCCGATTTTGCGGTTGCGGCGGGCGGCGCGGGGTGGTAGACTCTCCCGCATGTCCGACACCTCCGCCCTTTCGATCCTCCGCGAAACGAAGGTCCTCTCCGAGGACGACCTCGCCCGCCTCGCCGCCGACCCGGACGCCGGGTCCGGGCTCGTCGCCGCCGTCGTCCGCCTCGGCATCGCGGACGAGGAGAAGTTCCTGCGCGCCGCCGCGCCCGTCCTCGGCGTCGAATACCGCGACGTGGAGGAGCTCGAAGTCCCGCCCGAGCTGGCGGAGAAGCTCCCCGCGCGCGCCGTCGCGCAGTACGGCGTCGTTCCGGTCGGCTTCGCGGACGGCGTCCTCTCCGTCGCCGTCCCCGATCCCTTCGACACGCGCCTCGCCGACGCGCTCCGCCTCGCCGCCGGTTGCGAGGTCGTCCTCGTCGCCTGCGCCAGGGAGAAGATCCTCAAGCTCGCCAACCGCGTCTACGGCGTCGGCGCCGACACGCTCGCGCAGATGGCGGCGGACGGCCGCTACGACGTGGATTCCGACGGCGACGCCGCCAACAAGTTCGACCTTTCGGAGGTCGGCCAGGAGGCGTCGATCGTCAAGTTCGTCAACCAGATCATCGCCGAAGGCGACCGCCGCGGCGCGACGGACATCCACTTCGAGCCGATGGAGAAGGAGCTGCGCATCCGCTACCGCGTGGACGGCCTCCTCGACAAGGTCGACGTCCCGCCGCAGCTGCACCGCCTCCAGGCCGCCGTCATCTCCCGCATCAAGGTCATGGCCGGCCTCGACATCGCCGAGAAGCGCCTCCCGATGGACGGCCGCATCGGCATCCGCGTGAACGGCAAGGAGATCGACATCCGCGTGGCGACCTGCCCGACCGTCTACGGCGAAAAGGTCGTCCTGCGACTCCTCCAGAAGGGCGGCGGCGTGATCCGCCTCGAGCAGCTCGGCTTCGAGGAGCGCGACGACCGCGTCGTCCGCCACACGATCGCCCGCCCGAACGGGATCATGCTCGTCACCGGCCCGACCGGGTCCGGCAAGTCGACCTCGCTCTACGCGTTCCTGCACGAGATCAACACGCCGGACAAGAACATCATGACGGCGGAGGACCCGGTCGAGTACGAGATGGCCGGGATCATGCAGGTGCCGATCAAGCCGGACATCGGGCTCACGTTCGCGCGCGTGTTGCGCTCGTTCCTGCGCCAGGACCCGGACGTGATCATGGTCGGCGAAATCCGCGACCGCGAGACGGCCGAGATCGCGATCAACGCCTCGCTCACGGGCCACCTCGTCTTCTCCACGCTGCACACCAACGACTCGGCCGGCGCGTTCGCGCGCCTGATCGACATGGGCGTGGAGCCGTTTCTCGTCTCGTCCTCCGTCGTCGCCGTGCTGGCGCAGCGCCTCGTGCGCCGGCTCTGCCCGGCGTGCCGCCGCGAGGAGGCGCCGGACGCGCGTCTCGTCGCCGCGGCGGGCGTCTCGCCGGACTTTTTCGAGGGGAAGACGGTCTGGGCTCCGGTCGGATGCCCGTGGTGCAACAAGACCGGCTACAAGGGGCGTGGCGGCATCTTCGAGGTGCTGCACGTGAGCGATGCCGTTCGCTCGCTCGTGACCGCGCACCGCCCCTCCTCGGAGATCCGCGCCAAGGCGGTCGAGGAAGGCATGTCGCTGCTGCGCGACGACGGCTGGGCCAAGGTCTTCAAGGGCTTCACCTCCGTCGAGGAGGTCGTCCGCGTCACCGAAGACTCGGAGGAGTAGCTTTTCCCGCGGTCGTTTCGTCGCGGAATTCCGCGGCGGGAAAGCGTTCGCGCGCGACGGAGGCCCAGAGCCCCGGCGCCGTGCCGGTCTCGCGCCCCTGCATGTCGTGCAACGGCGAGGCCAGTCCGCAGCTCGGCGAGCGGGACTTCAGGACGAAGCCGTCCACGCCGCCCGCGCGCGCCAGCGCCTCCGCCTCGGCCTCGCACGCCGCGCGGAGCACGCCGGTCGCGTCGCCCGTTCGGTCGACGCGGAGCGCGCGGACGCGCGCTCCGTCGGCCACCAGTTCGATCGGCGGGCGCGGGCAGCCGAGACCGGCCGCGAGCTCGGGGCAGAAGGGAACGAGCTCGACGCGCGGATCGTCCGCAAGCCGCTGCACGGCTTCGCACGGCTTGGCGTCGCCCTTCCACCGGCACGGCACGCCGAGCAGGCATGCGCTGACGCAGAGGCGCTTCACGGCGCGGCCTCCTCGTTGGGGTCGGCGGGGACGCGGCACTCGACGATGCGGCCCGTGGCGGGGTGGCGGAAGGTGAGCGACCAGGCGCGGAGGAAGTAGCCGGTCTCGCCGGGGAGGACGTCGGGGCGCGCGCCGCCGCCCGGGAGCTGGTGCGGGCGGCCGGTCCGCGGCTCGGCTTCCCAGAGCGCGGCGTCGGGGCCGTTCTCGAGCAGGCGGCAGACCGTGAGCGAGGACTTCCCGCCGCCGGGCGCGGCGGCCCAGACGGAGCCCAGGAGCGCGTGCGGGACGCGTCCGATGGGGACCGCGATCTCGAGGTCGCCCGCCGGCGGATCGGCGACGGGCGCGGTCCGCGCCAGGTAGCGCTTGCGCAGGGCGCGCTCCTCGCCGCCGGCCTCGCGGAACTGGCGCGCGAGGGCGTCGCGCGCCGACGGCCGCCGCGCGCACAGCACGAGTCCGGAGGTACCGCGCCCGAGCCGGTGGACCGGCACCGGCGCCTCGCCCGGGAAGCGCTCGCGCAGGATCGCGGCGAGCGTGTTCCGGACGAAGCCGCCGCCCGGAATGGTCGGCAGGCCGGCGGGCTTGTCCACGACGACCACGTCGTCGTCCGCGAGGACGACGCGCACGTCGCGCGGAACGTCGGGCTCGCGCCACGGCGGGCGGTTCCAGCGCAGGACGTCGCCCGCGCGGAGGCGGTCGTCCGGTGCGGCGGGGAGGCCGTTGCGGAGCACGAGCCCCGCCTCGGCGCGCGCGCGCCAATCGGCCTCGGACGAATGCCGGTAGCGCGCCGCGTAGAAGCGCGCGACCGTCTCGCCCTCGGCGTCCGGCCCGATCCGGTCGGTGTAGGTGCAGACTTCGTCCATCGCGGAAATCCCGGCGGGCATGCCGCGCTCAGTGCACGCGCTCGAGGATGACGGTCTCCGCGTCCGGGCCGCGCATGCCGAGCGCCACGCGAAGGAAGGCGTCGTAGCGTTCGGGGCCGAATTCCGTGCGCTTCAGTTCGAGCACGCCGCGGAAGACGAGCTCGCCGTCCGGGCCGTCGGTTTTCCAGACGTCGCGCCGTGCGCCGAACCCGTCGTTGGGCGACATGTGCGCGCGGCCCGGCGACGGCAGCGAGACGGCGCGCCAGCCCGCGGGGGGGCGCAGAATCGTGGTCACGCCCGCGAACGTGCCGGACGTCCGGCGGAACGGGAAGCGCCGCGTCCGCGCGGCCGGGGAAAGGGGCGGCGGTCCGGGAACGCGCAGGACCAGCCGGTCGCCGTCCCGCACGGCCAGGTCGGGAACCTCGGCCTCGAACCGCATTACGCACGGACCCTCGGGGGGCGTCTCGGTCTCGACGGAACCGACGAGGCGGGCGGACTGCGCGAGGGCGGCGACAAGCCGCTGCGCGTCGCGGCGGCGCTCCTCCGGGAGGATCTGCTCGTAGCGCTTGCGGAACGTCTCGAAATCCCGCCCCGAGTGGCGGATCCGGACGCCGATGCGCGCGGAGCCGTCCTCGCGCAGCGCGATGTCGTATTCGGTGAAGGTGCCGTCCATGCTCTCGTAGGCGGGCTCCATTTCGGCGGTTCGAATCCCATGGCTTTCATCGACGGTCGTCCAGGGCGCGACGTATCCCTGCGCGGGATCGGCTTCGACATAGACCCGTCCGCGGTGGCGGCTCGCGAGGGCGGGGGCGTATTGCGACGAACCGTCGAAGAGGTAGTCGTCGGTCCACAGGACGCAACCATCGCTCCGCGACTCCGAAAGGGCGACGGCGATTGTGTCGTAGAAGTTGCCGGTGGCCGGTTCGGGATGGTTGTCAAGACGCCGTTCCGGCAAGCCGTCCCAATCGCCGTTGTAGAGGCGGAGCAGAATGCGGGGCCTCTCCCCGGACCGGGAACGCGAGCGCGCCGTCCCTTCCGCGGGGCCGTCCGGCGGCGTGTCGTCCGGGAAGGTCGGCCGCAGCGTCGCGGGCAGCGCGCGCGCCATCGCGAGCTGGAGGATGCGCAGATCCGCCTCGTGGCCGTAGCGCGCGGCGAGCGTGGCGTCCGCGGGCGAGAGCGCGGAGAGCGGCAGGTCCCAGTAGGCGGGTCCGGCCTCGCGCAGGTTGATCGCGCACCAGTCGCGGAGCGCGACGAACGCCTCGCGCACGGTCGCATTGGTCGCAACGAGCGAGCGGGCGAGCGCGGCGGCGTTCGTCTGCGTGGCGGGGTCGGAGAGCGCCCACATCCGCGCGGCGAGGGCGGCGGCGCGCTCCGGTGCGGTCTGCGACGAGGCTCGCAGGACGGGCGCGAGGCGGTGGAGCGGCGGCATGTTCGGCTCGGAGACGATCTGCGAGCCGGGGCCGCCGCCGCGCACGAGGTAGGTCGTGGCGGAGTCCGTCGCGTTCGTCTCGACGGGGAAGCGGCCGGCGATCGTCTTCCAGAACGGCTCCTCGACGCGGAAGGCGCGCGCGAGGTCGTTCGTGCCGGCGACGGTGACGGCGATCTCGCCGAACGACCCGAGCGAGCCGAGCGTCTCGGAGAAGGAGAAGAGGTCGCGGTCGTGCGCGCGGCGGCGCGTGGTCCACTGCACGGACATCCCGGGCGCGAGCTTCGGGAAGGAGACGGTCGCGAGGCGGCCGGCGGGGTAGCGCGGCGCGTCGGCGACCCACTCCTGGTCGCCCTCGAAGAGGTCGAGCTTCGGATCGACGGGCGTCTCGGCGCCGTCGGGCGAAATGACGCGCGCGTCGACGACCTCGAAGTCCGTCGTGGCGGGGTTCCAGCGGAACGTGAGGTCGCCAGCCTTGCGCTGCCCGGCGTAGGTGAGGATGCGGCGGCGCGTCGTCGTCTTGACCGTCCATTCCTCCGGCGCGCGCGAGACGTCGACCGTCGTGCGCGAGAACTCCGTGTAGAGGTCGTCCGTCGGCGCGGGCTCGACGGCGCGCGCGAGGACGTTCGAGAGGCCGTCGCCGAACGCGCGCCCCTCGAAGAGCGCGGCGACGCCGGGCCCCTCGAGGCGCAGCGGCGCGCGGTCGGCGCGCTCCTCGGCCTCGCGCGCCGCGCGCAGCTCGCCGTATTCCTCCGGCGAGTAGCGCGAGCGGAAGAGCTTGAGCGAGCGGTAGCGCGCCGGCGCGCCGGACGGCGCGTTCGTGGCGGCGTCGACGAAGAGGACGGCG
>CADBEF010000221.1 GCA_902793555.1 uncultured bacterium
CGCCGAGGCCGAGGAGGGCGCGCACCTCCGCGTCGGAGCGCTGGTCCGCGGCGGGGTAGGCGCCGAGGTCGAGCGCGCCGGCGGGCGACTCGTCCGCGAGGACGTAGCCGAGGCGCGCGTACCAGCCGGCCCAGCGCCACGGCGCCGCGATCTGCAGCCGGGCGTCGGCGTGCGGGCCGGCGGCGACGGCGGTCGGGAGTCGCGCGACGAGCGAGGGGCCGAGGGGCTCGATGTCGCGGCGCAGGAAGAGGGCCGAGGCGACGCGCTCGGAGAGCTGCTGGATCGGGTCGCCGGAGGCGCAGAAGTAGGCCATCGTCTGCGTCCAGGGCGTGCCGGCGTCGCCGCTGCCCCAGTCGAAGCGCCAGACGCCGGACCAGTCCTGCAGCGCCGCGGTGGCGCCCATCGAGAGGCCGCCGCCGGCTCGGTACTTGCCGGGCGCGGTGAAGTTGAACTCCGTGATCGTGTAGGGGCGGTCGGCGAGGCGGAGCGCGGCGTAGGGCGTCACGCCGAGCGCGGCGCCGCGGAACGGATGGTCGTTGGGAAGCGAGGAGGGAGTGCCGTTGCCGCTGCCGAGGAAGGTCGGGTGGTCGTAGTAGATGTGGTCGTCGGCGTAGTCGAGCAGCGCGCCGCGCGCGGCGAGGTCGGAGAGGGAGATCTGGATGCCGTTGAGGTCCGAGAACGGCGCCCGGCAGCCCAGCTCGTCGCGCAGGACCGCGGCGATGCGCGCGAGGAGGGCCTCGCGGCGCTCCTCGAGGAAGCGCAGGAAGAAGCGGTCCATCGACGCGGGCGGGTCGAGCGAGGCGTCCGCCCACGCAGCGGGGTCGGCCGCCTTCTTCGCGGAGATCCACGAGCGCCAGAGCGGGGCGAGGGGCGGGATCTCCGCGCAGAGCTCCTGCGGCGAGGCGAGCGGCGAGATCGAGTCCTCGTTCACGAGCGAGATGCCGATCATCGCGGGCTCCTGCGCGAGCGTGCGGCCGGTGTAGGGGTTCACGTGCCCGAAGAAGTTGCGCGCGAAGTCGAGCAGGTTCGAGACGGCCGGCTCGCTCGCGAGGAGCATGCGCTTGTAGCCCTGGACGCCGGCCACGCCGTCGCGGTCGACGCCGAGCTCGCGCCAGGGGACGTTCTCGCGGCCGGTGTAGACGTCGGTCGTGAGGTAGAGCCCGTTGGTGACGCACGCCGCGACGAGCCGGTCGAAGAGCCCCGTCCCCCACGCCTGCAGGTTCGTGTAGGCGGCGCCCTGGCCGTAGGTCAGCTCGAAGTCCACGTGGTGGAGACGCACCGCGTTGTAGCCGATGCGCTGCAGGTTCTGCGCGATGGCGACCTCGTTCGACCGCGGCCGCGCCGTCGAGTAGCAGAGGTTCACGCCGTAGAAGCGCTGGGGCTCGCCCGGACGCCCCTCGAACTCGAAGTGGTCCCCGCGGCGCACGACGCGGCCGTGGCGGCCCGCCTCGCCCGGCAGCCCGCGGAACGCGGAGAAGTCCAGCGCCGAGCCCGGCTCGACCCACCCCATCGGCGCGAGCGGGATCCAGTCCGCGCCGGCCTGCGCGACGAACTCCGAGCCGAGGTCGACCACGCCGTCGCCCGTGAGCGAGATCGTGTAGTCGAACGCGTAGGTCGTCCCGCGCGAGAAGTCCTTCAGCGAGCCGTTCCGGGCCGCGTTGGGCTTCTGGAAGCGGATTTCGAGGACCTGCTCCGTCCACATGCGGTTGTCCTGGACCGTGGCCCAGACCTCCGCGCCGAAGTCGATGCGCAGGCGCCGGACGCCGTCCGTGTCGTAGAGCTCGAAGACGCGCGTGGGCGCGTGGACGAACTCGTTGTCCTGCTCCAGCTTCTGGGTCGGGATGTCGATCGTACCGGAACCGAGGGAGACCTTGCCGCCCGCGAACAGCGTGACCGGGGTCTTGAAGCCGACCGTGAGCGCGTTGAGCCGCACGTCGGCGGAGGGCGACATGCGCCACGACGCCGTGACGGTGGAGTCGTCGACGATCGCGTAGGAGACCGTACCGGAGAAGACCGAGCCGGAGCCGTCCGCGACGGTGTTCAGCGTGAAGTTCCGCGTGTTGCCCGACGCCGCGCCGTCCACCGCGTGGATCGGGGTCCAGCTCGCGCCGTTGAGGCCGAGTGTTCGCGGCAGAAAGACGCCGTCGATCGTCGAGACGTAGAGGCCCGCATTGGACTCGGGGGCGACTCCGTCCGGCTCGCCGGCGAGGGCGAGGGCGCGGAGCGGCACGAGAAGGAGGAGGAGCGGAAGACGTTTCATTGGGGCGGGAGAGCCCTTCATTATAGGCAAATTCCCGCGAAAGAAAAGACAGGCGGGGCCGCGCCGGTCCGCTTACGGCAGGAGCGTGCCGAAGATCGCCATCGCGAGGACCTGGTTGCGGACGACGCCCTCGTCCATCGCGATCGCGAAGTGGCAGTCCGCGTATTCGTGCAGGGGGGCGAAGTCGTCGCGGTGCTCCGGGTAGACGGTCTCGTTGTAGTTGTAGCCGCCGGCGCGGGCGCTCGGGCCCTCCGACTGCATGCCGTCCGCGACGACGCCCGCCGGGCGGTAGCGGCTGTTGTGAAGCGGCGCGCGGATGGTGCGCTCGCCGAGCCCCACGATCCACGAGAGCCCCATCGGGTTGGCGCCGAGCGTGTTGTCGCACGAGCGCACGATCCAGTCGCGGTAGGTCCGGTCGCCGGTCGCGAACCACGCGACGAGCACGGGGCGGATGTGCACGGAGTAGGCCCCGACGCCCCACACGATCGGCGCGTCCGGGTGGCGCAGGAACTTGTACGCCATCTTGTCGGAGCCGGCGACGTAGTAGTCGGCCTCGCGCACGACGACGGCGAGGACGGTTTCCCGCAGCGCCGGGTCGGGGTGCCGCTCCGCCGGGATCCGCAGGAAGGCGAAGGCGGCGTCCGACGCGTCGTAGCGGCCGTAGATGGAGAGCGCCGCGTCCGGGTTGCTCCCCCACGGCGCGTACGCGCGGAAGTCCTCGAGGAACGCCTTCTCGCCGGTGGCGTGGAGCAGCTCGGCGGCGGCGTAGGCGCGCGAGGTGTAGCGGTACTCGGCGAACGCGGACGCGCTCGCGATGCCGTCGGGCGCGTGGGCGGCGCCCCACGCGTAGGCGCGGCGGGCGCGGTCGAGGAAGCCGTCCGCGTCCTTCCTGCGGCCGCACGCCTTGAGGACGCGCGAGGCCTGGGCGAAGGCGCCGGCGGCGTTGAACGAGGCGCGGCAGTCCTTGTCGAAGGCAAAGTCGCCCTTCGGGTCCAGCTCCACCGGATGGTGGAAGGCCGGGTCGCCGTCGGACTCCGTGCCGTCGCGGACGCCGCCGTCGTCGTCCTGCAGCGCCGTCCAGACGCGGAGCGCCCAGAGCGCCTCGTCCACGACGTCCGGCAGCCCGTTGCCGGCCTCCGGGATGTCGAGCTGGCCGTCGCGGAAGCGGTCCGGGCGCCGCTCCCAGAGGGAGAGCAGCAGCTGCGCGACGTCGAGGTGCGAGCGCGGGTTGTAGTCGCCGGCGTCGTGGTGGCCTCCAGCGAGCGGGATCGTCGCGGGGACGGTCTTGCGGATCCGCGTGGCGAGGAGGCCGACCTCGTCGTCCGAGAGCGCCCGCGCGTAGAGGCGCAGGTCGCGGAAGTGCGTGCCGGGGGCGGCCTCGTCGGTGATCGCGGCGAAGGTGAAGGCCGGGGACGATGGCGGCGCGTGGGTCGTGTCGTTGCAGCGCTCGCGGTCGACGATCAGCTCCCAGAGCACGTCGCCCCCGTCGTCGGCGGCCGGCGACATGCGCAGGACGTAGTGGCGCCACGCGTTGTCGCCCACGCGGCTGAAGGCGTTGCCGTCGAGCTGCAGGAAGCCCCAGTTGGGGCCGAACCACGTCGACCCGCGCGTCCCTTCGGCGCCGCACCGGAAGACGTCGCCGGCCCACTTGTTGCCGGCGGCGTCGTCGCGCCGCATCCAGAAGGAGACCGTGGCGCCGGCCGCGGGGTCGACCGCGAAGCCGTCGCCGCGGAAGCCGTTGTCCTTCGCGCCGGAGACGAGGACCTTCGTCCCGAACTCCTTGTCGGGCGTCCATTCGTTCCCGCCGCCGATCGGCTCGAGCGAGACCTTCGACCCCGCCACGGCGTTGCGCGCGTCGCCCTCGAGCGGGAAGCGCGCGACGAGCGCGGGGTCCGCGTCGAGCGCCCGCATCCGCGCGGTGAGCTCCCCGAGGCGCGGGTTGGGGACGAGGACGGGGTTCTCGCGGAACGGGCCGAACTCGCCGACCGTCCAGCGCTTCACGGTCGAGAGCTGGACGCCGTTCGTGTGGCACGCGATGCGGCGCCAGCCGGGGGCGCGGGCCGGGTCGAGCGCGTGGCCGCACCGCTGCGCGTAGAGGCCGGCCGCCTGCGCCCGGAAGGCGCGCGCGTAGACGTCCGGCCCGATGTCGAAGGCGAGCGAGCGGCCGACGCCGGGCACGCGCAGGTGGTAGCGCCCGGGTTCGTCGAACGCGGTGAAGTCGAGCACGTAGACGTTGGAGCCGGAATGGTTCGCGTTGCCGTCCGGCTCGAGCCCGTTGTGCGTCAGAGCGGCGCGGCCGGAGAAGACCGCGCGGCCGTCGGACTCGCGCACGAGGTCGAACGCGGGCGGCTCGCGGAAGCGCAGCGCGTAGGGCGCGAGCTCGTCGTAGCCCGCCGCCGCGGCGGCGGCGGCGTCCGCCGCGGCCGGCGCCGCCTC
>CADBEF010000222.1 GCA_902793555.1 uncultured bacterium
CTACCCCGCCGCGGACCAGCGCTCCGACGCGGAGGTGCGCGCCCTCCTCGGCCTCGGCGACGCGCTGCCGGCCAACGCGCTCGGCGTCGAGGCCGCGGGCGGCGCCGTCACCGCGAACGGCGGCACGGGCCTCTTCTGCATCGCCTCGCCGCGCACCGCCGGCGGCTTCGCCAGCCGCGGCGCCGGCGAGGCCGGCCCGCTCTCGTTCGAGCTCGAGGGCGGATCGGCCTCCGTCTGCGCCATCTCCGTCGACGGCAGGCCGCTCGCCTCCTCCGACCGCATCCTCCTCACTCATCTCACGGACGCCCTCGACACCGGCATGACGTTCAAGAACGGCTCCCGCACCGTCCTGACCTCCTTCGGCACGCTGCCGCACCTGATGCGCGCCGGCGTCGCGCACGTCCGCCTCGCGATCGGCGCCGCCGGCCAGGTCCGCGTCTGGGCGCTCTCGCCCACCGGCGCGCGCGTCCGGCAGGTCGCCTGCACCGTCGCCGGCGGCGTCCTCTCGTTCGACGCCGACGTCGGCGCCGACCTTTCCGCCGCGACCTGCGCCTACGAGATCGTCCGCGCGCCGAATACCGCCCCCGCGGTCTTCTCCGTCCGCACCGACCTGGTCGCCACCAACGACGCGTCGATCGCCGTCGCCGTCCCGTGGCTGGGGGAGGGGAGCTCCTCCGCGACGCTCGAGGTCGAGCTCGACACCGGCGCGCGCCGGACCGTCTCCCTCTCCGGGACCGGCATCGCGACCGTCTCCTTCGCCGGCCTCGCGCCCGGCCGCGCCTACACCGCCACCGTCGTCGCGCGCGGCTCCAACGGCCTCGCCTCCGACCCCGCCGCGCTCGTCTTCCGCACCAAGGGCCTCGCCGCGCCCGTCGTCGGCCGTCCCGCGGCGGACGGCGTTCCGCCGATCTCGGTCTCCGGCTCGACCATGGACCTCTCGGTCGCCAACGCGGCGAAGGGCGCCTGGTACACCGTCTACACCAACGACGCCGTGTCGGGGACCTACCGCGCGGCCGTCTCGCTTCGCGCGGAGTCCGACGGACTCCTCGAGTTCAGGGGAATCGACTCCGACGAGGACGTCAAGTTCGTCCGCGTGGGCGCCGGCGACGCGCAGGTCCCCGCCGGCACGCCGCTGGGCTTCTAGTCCCCCTCGGCGCCCGTGGCGGGGTGCGGCGATCGCCGCACCCCGCCACGGGCGCATGGAGTCGGCCTTCCGGCGTCGCGGGTTCCCCGCGACGCACGGAAGGCCGACGAGGGGTTTGACAAGGAACGCGTCCACGACGCGTCCGCCGCACCGAAGCGCCGGGCGGACCGATGCGCGGCAATGCCGCGCATGCGGCCCGCCCTAACTTCCGTTCCGGAAGGACGAAGGCGAGGCGCCGAACTTGCGCCGGAAGAGGTGCGCCAGGCTGCTTGCGTCGCAGATGCCGCACGCGGCGGCGATCTCCTCGCACGGAAGCGACGTCGTCCGAAGCAGGTCCTTCGCGCGGGCGAGGCGCTCGTCCTGGATCGCTTCGCCGATGGGAACGCCCGTCTCCGCCCGGAAGCGCATCTCGAGGGACCGGCGCGAAACGCCCAGGGAACGGGCCAGCGCCAAGACGGGCAGCCGCTCCCCGATCCGCGCCGCGATGGCCGCCCGCACCTTCGCGACGAGCGGGTCGCGCCCGATGAACCGCGCGGTCGAGGCGCGCGCCTCGACGCGCACGCCCCCGAGGATAATCCGCTCCGGCGCCCCGGGCCGGCCGCGCATCGCGGCGTCCAGCGCCGCCGCCGCCGCCTGGCCCGCCTCCTCGCCGCCCATCGCGACGCTGGAGAGTGCCGGGAGCGCGGTCTCGCACCGCAGAAGGTCGTTGTCGATGCCCAGGACGGCGACGTCCTCCGGGACGCCGAGCCCCGCGATCCGACAGGCGGCGAGAACCCGCCGCGCCTCGACGTCGTAGGCGGCGAGGACGGCGAGCGGCCGCGGCTGCGCCGCGAGCCACGCCGCGAGATGGCGGTGGCGGGACGGGAGGTCGCCCCCGGACGGCGGCCGGTAGACGGCGCAGGCCAGCCCGCGGGACGCCAGTTCGCGACAGAACGCCTCCCGCCGCTCGTTCGCCCAGGGCCTGGAACGCGGGGGATCCACGAAGGCGCAGTGCTCGAACCCCCGTTCGCGAAAGTGCTCGGCGGCCAGCCGCCCGACGGATCCGGCGTCGAGGACCAGCTCAACCGTCCTGCGCCCGCGGAGCGCCTTCCGATGCGGTCGGCGGGCGTTCCAGCGCCCGCCGACGATGGCCCCGTCGAAGACCATCCCCGTTGAATACGAATCGATCTGGCTGCGGTCGATCGACACCAGGGACCAGTCCCGGGCGTTGCGGACGAATCGCAGGATGCCGTTCAGCGCGTCCCGCATGACGCAGGAGCCCGCGTCGATGTCGAGGACCACCTGGAAGGGCCGGGACGGATGCTTTTCCATGGCGCGCGATTCTAGCGCCCTTTTCGTCGGAAGGCAAGACAAATTGCAAAATCGGACAAGTCAATTATTGCGTCTTTGCACATTGTACGGCGGCGGGACGTGGGATATACTTCCCCCATCCACGTTTCCCGCGCGCACGCATGTTGCCGCAGGTCACGGTCGAATTCGAGAATCCAGACATGAAAGCATTCCAGACGTTCCGTCCGCTCGCCGCGTTCGCGGCCTGCCTTGCCCTGTCCCTCCCCGCCGCCGCCGCGCCGTTCGCGCAATGGTTCGACGTCACGCTCCCGGACGGCTCCACCGCCCGGATCTGGGGCGAAGGCGACGAGTTCGACGCTCACTTCCGCACGGAGGACGGCCGGACGATCGTCTACAACGGCGCCGTCGGCCGCTACGAATACGTGGAGAAGGACGAGGATTCCGGCGCCCTGCGCGGCGTGGACGTCTTCCTCGGCGACGAGGAGGCCAAGGCGGACGTCCTGGCCGCGCTCCCGGGCGGGGACCTCTACGACACGTCGGCCGCGCACGCCGCCGAGACGGCCGCGAAGGCCGAGGCGTGGGACGCGGCGATGGGGATCTCCGCCGGCTGGCGGAAGCGCCAGGAGGACAACGAACGCATCGAGGCCGCCCGGAAGGAGGCGCTCGATTCCGGCGATGGCGGCGAGATCCTCCGCACGAAGACGACCGTCGGCACGATGGTCGGCTTCACGATGCTGGTCGACTTCCCGCTTCTCGACGACAACGGCAACGTGACGAACACCCTTGCGACCGTCCGGGGCGAGCGGAACGCCTGGGGTCCGGACTACATCCGGGCGATGATGAACGAGGAGGGCTGGCACGAGAACGGGAACGTCGCTTCGGTCCGCGACTACTTCTACGCCATGTCCCAGGGGCGGCTCGTCTACACGAACGTGGTGACGGACTGGGTGCTCGTCCCCCACGAGCGCTCCTACTACGACGTTCCGACGACGAGCTGCGGCACGTGCGGCCGCCGGCTCATCTCCGACGCCCTCAAAGTCCTCAAGGCCCGATCCGACTTCGACAAGACCATTCTCCCGATGCTCCGGGCCGTCTCGCTCGAAAACGGGAGCACTGGCAACCCGATGGCGTTCAACGTCCTGTTCGCCGGCGGATCGGCCTCCAACTGGGACTACGGCCTCTGGGCCCACTCGTCCTCCGGAGGGTATTTCTCCTCGGAGTGCTCCTGGACGAATCCGGGCGGCACCACCTCCTACTTCTCCAAGTACCAGATCACGGCGGTCCTCTCGAGCGGCAGCACGCCCGTCATCGGCACGCTCTGCCACGAGGACGGCCACATGATCTGCTACTTCCCCGACTACTACCAGTATTCGAAGTCGTCCTTCCAGACCGTGAAGGGCGAGGGCGTCGGCGAGTGGTCGCTCATGTGTTCGGCGAACCACCTCGGCGGCGGCGCGAAGCCCGGCGCGGCGGACTGCTATTCGCGCTACCACGCCGGCTGGGTCGAGCCGATCGACATCACCCTGAACCAGGGGTGGGTCTACGTCACCAACACCTACGACAGCGTCTACCGCTACGTGAACCCGTCCAACTCCCGCGAGGCGTTCTTCTTCGAGAACCGCCAGAAGGACGGCATCGACGCGGGCCTGACGCACGGCGGCCTCCTCATCTGGCGCACCAAGTGGGGCGGCGGCACCGGCACCTCGAGCGCCAACACGAGCCCGTCCAGCCTCGCGTCCTACTTCAGCTCCCTCACGACCGACGCCCTCGCCGCCACGAACCGCCTCGGCAACGAGCTCTCGCTGGAGCAGGCCAACGGCTCCTACCACCTCGAGCGCGGCTCTTCCCGCAGCTACTCGACCGACCCGTGGTACGCCGGCAACACCGCGTCGGCGACGACCTACATCCGGAACTCCGGATACAAGGGCGTGTGGAACGACGACACGGTCGCCTGCGCCCGATGGTCGGACGGTTCGGCGTCCGGCCTCAAGGTGAGCCACATCTCCGAATGCGGCCAGGTGATGCGCTTCTTCGTCGGAGACCCCGCCACGTGGCCGGAGCCCTTTGTCGACATCCGGCTCAAGTCCGCGGCCGGCGAGGCGGCGACGTTCACGGCCTTCGTCGAGTCGTGGGGCCAGGGCAACTCCTCAATCGACGTCTACGCCGAGATCGGCTCGGACGCGGCCTTCACGCAGACGCTCTCCTCCACGAAGATCGGGACGATGACGCAGCTCAACACGAGCAAGGACTGGCAGATCGAC
>CADBEF010000223.1 GCA_902793555.1 uncultured bacterium
GCCGCCGAAAACGGCGGCGCGCAACCCGCCGCGCCCGCGCTCGCCGCGCCCGCCGCCGCCCCGGGCGCGACCGTCTACACGCTTCCCGCCCAGCAACTCGTCGTCCCGGCCCCCGCGCCCGCGCTCGTCGTGCCCGCGCCTCAACCGGTCTACGTCCTCCCGCAATAAAACCATGGAAGAAGACTTCGCCTCCCGCCACGCCGCCATCGAGAACCGCATCCAGGCCGCCTGCGACCGCGCCGGGCGAAACCGCGGCGAAGTCACGCTCGTTGGGGTCTCCAAGACCTTCCCGCCGGAGGTCGTCGCGGAGGCGATCCGCGACGGCGTGACGGTCCTCGGCGAAAACCGCGTGCAGGAGGCGCTCGCGAAGGCGCCGCTCTGCCCCTCGGCCGAGTGGCACCTGATCGGGCCGCTGCAGAAGAACAAGGTCCGCCATGCGCTCTCGCTTTTCACGACGATCCACGCGGTCGACGCGCTCGACACGCTCGACGCGCTCGCCCGCGTGCAGCGCGAATCGGGCGCCCGGCCGGACGTGCTGCTGGAGGTCAACGTCGCCGAAGAGGCGAGCAAGCACGGCTTCACGGCAGCGTCCGTCCGGGAGGCCGTCCGCGCCGCGCTCGAGGGGGGCGAGGTGCGGCTCGTCGGGCTCATGACGATCCCGCCGTGGACGCCCGACCCGGAGTCGTCGCGCCCGCACTTCCGCGCGCTGCGCGAACTCCGCGACGCGCTGGAGCGCGAGTTCTCGGTCTCGCTGCCGCAGCTCTCGATGGGCATGTCGGGCGACTTCGAGGTCGCCATCGAGGAGGGCGCCACGTTCGTCCGCGTCGGGACGGCGCTCTTCGGCCGCCGCAACGCGTCCGCGTGGAAGCCCGAGCGCTCCGCCGACAGCGACTCGTACTTCTACCAGCCCTAGGCCGCGGCCCGGAAGGTCGGGTCGAGGCGGTCGCGGAGCCAGTCGCCGACGCGGTTGGCGGCGAGGACGAGCCCGAAGACGGCCAGCGTCACGAAGGCGCCCTCCCACCACATGCCCTGCCAGAGGCGGACGCGGGCGTTGGCGATCATGACGCCCCACGAGGGCTCGCCCTGCGCGCCGAGGCCGAGGAAGCTCATGAAGACCTCGGTCGAGACGGCCGCCGGGAAGCGCAGCGAGAAAGCCACGATCACCAGGTGGGCGACGTTCGGGAGGACGTGGCGCACGAGGATGCGCGGGGCGGAGTAGCCCAGCGCGCGGGCGGCCTGGACGTAGCCTCGGGAGCGCAGCTTGATCGTCTCGGCGCGGACCGTCCGGTAGACGCCGACCCAGGTGGTGACGCCGATGCCGACGTAGACGCCGAGGAGGCCCTTTCCGGCGACGAGCGAGATTGCGAGGATGAGCAGCAGGGACGGCACGGCGGCGATCGTCGCGGCGAGCCACGTGCACAGCGCGTCGACCCATCGCCCGAACCAGCCGGCGAGCAGTCCGAGGAGCGTCCCGAACGGGACGGCCAGGAGCGACGAGACGAGCCCGACGTGCAGCGCGATGCGGGCGCCCTGCAGGAGGCGCCGCGCGACGTCGCGCCCGAGGTTGTCCGAGCCGAGCAGGAAGAAGCGCCGCGTGCCGTCCGCCGCCGTCCCGCGCGAGAGGGGCGGCAGGTAGCGCAGCTCGAGGCAGGGGCGGTTGTAGGACGGCGTCTCGTCCGCGCGGCGCGCTTGCAGGAAAGCCGCCTCGCCGGCGAGGGCCGCGAGGAGATAGGCGAGGAGCAGGAACAGGCAGAAGCGCGGGGGCTTCACGGCAGCAGCGAGCGGAGGAAGTCGTCGGGGGCGGGCGCGGCGGCTCCGCCCGAGGAGAGCGCGGGCGGAGCGCCGTGCAGGTCGGCCAGGTCGGCCAGGACGCGCAGCGCCTCGTCCAGGACGATGTCGCCCTTGCGCTCGTTCTCCTTGCGCTTGCGGCGGCGTTCGGCGGGGTCGTCGCCGTTCTCGTCGCGCAGGTCGCCGCCGGCGCCGGTCATGTCCGGCGGCTCCTCGCCGGAGGAGGCCTCGGCGACGGCGCGCGCGACGCGGTCGTCCTCGACCGCCTGGGCGCGGCGCTTTTCGTATTGAAGGGAAACGAGGTTGTTGGTGTTGAACGCCGCGAAGTTGTCGAGCAGGCGCATGCGCGCCCGCCAGAGCTCGTTCGTCGCGCGGCGCGCCTCGGAGCGGGCGCGCAGTTCGGGCAGGACGGGGTCGAGGTTGTCGACGAGGCGGTAGACGGCCGGGGAGACGTGCGACCACTTGAGCGCGCCGGGGAGCTTGTCTTCGCCCAGGTCCGCGTAGGCCTCGAAGAACGAGGGCAGGCGGATGTCGGACTCGACGCCGCGCAGCTGCGTGGAGGCGCCGGTGATGCGGTAGAAGAGGGCCGTTGTCGCCTTCATCGTCCCGAGGGTCTTCTCCTGGCCCTCAATCGGCATCACGCCCTGCACGGTGCCCTTGCCGTGCGTGGCGCGGTCGCCGAGGACCACGGCGCGCCCGTAGTCCTGCAGCGCGGCTGCGACGATTTCGGACGCCGAGGCACTGAGCCGGTCGACGAGGACGACCATCGGCCCGCGGAACGCGACGGCCGGGTTGTTGTCCGGCAGGACGGCCTTGCGGCGCGTCTCGCGGACCATGACGACGGGGCCGGTCCGCAGGAAGAGTCCCGCGAGCAGGACGGCCTCCTGGAGCGAGCCGCCGCCGTTGCCGCGCAGGTCGAGGACGAGACCCTCGACGCCCTGTTCGTTGAAGCCGGCGATGATCTTCGCGACGTCCTCCGAGCAGCTGCGGCGCGAGGTCCCGCCGCCGCCCATCGTGGCGTAGAAGCCGGGCAGCTTCACGTAGCCCATGCGGCGCTCGGCGCCGGCGGCGTCCTCGAACGACTCGACGCGCCCCGACGCGGCCTGCTCCTCGAGCTTGATCTCGTCGCGAACGAGCGTGACGACCTTCTCCGCGTTCGGGTCGGCGGCGGGGATCACGCGCAGGCGCACCGTGGACCCCTTCGGGCCGCGGATGAGGCGGACGGCCTTGTAGAGCGGCCAGTGGCGCACGTCGACGAACGGCTCGTCGCCCTGCGCGACGGCGACGATCTTGTCGCCCGGGACGAGCCGCTCCGGCGACGTGTCGCGGTCCGAGGGCGAGCCCGGGACGATTTCGACGATCTTGCACGCGCCGTCCTCGCTCTGCAGCGTGGCGCCGATGCCCTGCAGCGAGAGGCCCATGTCGATGTTGAAGTCCTCCGTCCCGACGGGGGAGAGGTAGGCCGAATGCGGGTCGAAGGACATCGCCATCGCGTTGAAGTACTTCGAGAGCCAGAACTCCTCGTCGGAGTCGCGCAGCAGGTCGAGGAACCGGTCCTGCGCCTTCACCACGTCCTCGCGGGCCTCGTCGATCGCGGCCTCGACGCTCTTGAACGCGTTCGTGGCGGGGTCTCCCGCGTCCGCGGCGGCGCCGTCCGCCGCCGCGCGCGCGAGCTTGTTCGACGCGTTCTCGTTGGCCAGCTCCGCGCGGATGCGGGCGGCCAGGAGCGCGTTCTTCACGCGGCGCGTCCAGAGCGCGTCCTGCTCGGCGCGGTCGGCGGGGCGCGGCTCGCGGTGGCGGCGGAAGACGTAGGAGTCGTCCTCGGCGAAGTCGAAGTCGTTCGACACCGCGGCCGCGACGAAGTCGCGCCGCTCGGCGACGCGCCGAACGAAGCGTTCGAAGACGTGCTCGGCCAGGTCGGTCCGCCCGTCCTTCATCAGCTGGTCGTAGCGCAGGCCGTCGGGCTCGAACTCGGCCACGTCCTCCTGCGTGAAGTAGACGTGCTCCCAGTCGAGCGAGTCGAGGAAGTTGGTCCACGCGGCGGGCACGAGGTCCCCCTCGAACGCGCGGTGGCGGACGTGCGCGACCGGCAGGTCGCGCAGGAGCGCCCGCGCGACGCGCGGGGCGTTCTGGAGCAACTTCCCGGCGGCGGACGGGCGGCCGTCGCCGTCGCCGGCGGCGGCGAACGCGGCCGCGGCGAAGACCGCGGCCGCGACCGGGAACGTGATGTGTGCTCTCTTCATGGTCTGTGTGCGCTGGGCGTCGCGCATTCTAGCACAACGCGTCCGCCGTGAAAACCCCCTCGACGCCCGGGGGCAGGACGACGCGGGGCCGTCTCCCGGCGCGGAGGTCCGCCCGGAGGAGCCCGAAGGGGGTCGGCAGCGAGATGTCCGCCCGGGCGAGGCCGAAGAGGTCCGGCGCGAGGGCGATCCGGCGGAAGCCGGGCTCGAGGACGCGCAGGCCGAGCAGGCGCACGGGGAGCTGCCACGCGGGCGTCCCGCCCCAGGCGTGCGAATGGTCGAACGCGTAGCCCGGCTCCGGCGCGTGCCAGCCTTCGGCGAGGCCCTTGCCGCACGCCTCGGCGGAGGGGATCCACCGGCGCAGCAGCGGCATCCCGAGCTCGCCGAAGAGGCCGAGCTTCGCCGCCGCCTCGAGCGCCCAGTGCGCGAACCACGGCTGGATCGGGCCGAGCTCGCCCGAGAGCGCGCGGCGCAGGACGGCGCGGGCCTCGTCGCCCTCGGACAGGCCGAACAGCGCGGCGAGGACGTTCGCGTGCGCGCCGTGGCGGCGCAGGCCGCGCGGGTTCGCGGGGCGCCACGGGGGCGCGCCGGGGTCGGGCGTGTCGAGGCCGTCGAGCCAGAGCCCCGCGGCGGGGTCGAAGAGCGCGGAGCGCG
>CADBEF010000224.1 GCA_902793555.1 uncultured bacterium
CGCCGCCGCTCCGGACTGCCGCCGGCGGACGGCGCGCTCGGCGCGCGCCGCCCCGCCGACCCCGCCGCGGCCGCGGCGTGGGACGAATTCCGCGCGCACGACGACCCGGCCGACTACGGCTGCAAGATCGACGTCTTCTTCGGCGGCGGCACCTACGACCACGGCGCCGCCGAGGCGCAGGGGCTCACCGTCCCGCCGTGGCCCGCGGACGCGATCCCCGCCGGGCTCTTCGAGGACGCGGACGGCGTCGAGATGATCCCCGAGGCGCTCGGCGGCGAAGCGTGGCTCGGGAAGGCCTACTTCTCCGCGGTCCTCTCCGGCTTCGGCATCTGCGCCAACCCCGACCGCCTCGTCGAGCTCGGCGTCACGAACGCCGACGGCACCGCGCACCAGCCGCGCGCGTGGCGCGACCTGGCGGACCCGCGCCTCGCCGGCCAAGTCGCGGTCTCCGATCCCACCAAGTCCGGCTCGATCGCCAAGGCGTTCGAGATGATCCTGCACTCGACCATGCGCGACCACGTCCTCGCGGCCGGCTTCACGGCGGAGCAGATCGAGGCGAACGAACGCGCCCTCCGCGAAGGGCGCGTCGCGCCCTTCGCGGAGGGCTACCAGTCCGCGGTCGAAGACGGCTGGCTCGAAGGCATCCGCCTCCTGCAGCGCATCGGCGCGAACGCGCGCTACTTCACCGACGCCGCCGGCAAGCCCCCGCAGGACGTCTCCGCGGGCGACGCCGCGGCAGGCGTCTGCATCGACTTCTACGGCCGCGTGCAGGCCGAGACGACGCGCACCGCGGACGGCGTTGACCGGCTCCTCTACGTGACGCCGCGCGGCGGCTCGTCCATTTCCGGCGACCCCATCTCGCTTCTGCGCGGCGCGGAGCACCGCGAACTCGGCACGCGCTTCGTCGAGTTCGTCCTCTCGGAGGACGGGCAGCGGCTCTGGAACGGCAAACCCGGAACGCCCGGCGGCCCGGAGAAGCACGCGTTGCGCCGCCTGCCGGTCCGCCGCGACTTCTACCCCGACGCCGCGCATCCAGCCGTCGACGCCCGCGCCCGGGCCCGCGCCGGCACGACCTCGGACGACCTGCTCGACCCGGCGGTCGACGCCTACGAGCTCGCCGGCGCGTTCACCTACGAGCCGCGCTGGACCGCGGCGCACTTCTCGTTCCTCCGCTCGTTCGTCCGCGCGATGTGCATGGACGCCGGCGAGGAGCTGCGCGCCGCGTGGCGCGCGATCCTCGCCGCCGGCGGGCCGGAGGCCTGCCCCGAGGCGATGCGCCTGCTGGAGCGGATGCCGGACGAGCCCTATGAGGTGAACTGGGCCAACGTCACCGCCGCGCGCAAGGATCCCTCGCTCGCCAAAGGCCTGCGCGGGACGGACCTCCAGACCGCGTGGACGGTCTTCTTCCGCCGCTCCTACGCCGAAGCCCGCGCCGCCGCAGAAGCCGCCGCACGCCGCTAATCCGGCTCTCGCGAAACCGGAAACCCGAATCCCGAATCCCGCCCCCCGGCTTTCGCGTGACATCGCGTTCCGCCTCTGCTAGAATTCCCCCCATTCCACCCTTTCCCATCTCCCACCTCCCACCTCTCACCTCCCACCTCTCACCTCCCACCTCTCACCCGACATGAACCCTCCCTCCGAAATCTACAACATCCAGGTGGCGGCGGCCGTCAAGAAGGCGACCCTGCCCTTCGGCCGCATGGTCGCGCTCGCCGCCCTCGCCGGCATGTGCATCGCCTTCGGCGCGTGCACGAGCAGCATGGCCGCGTTCGGCGTGAAGAACTACGGTCTGGCGCGCCTCGTCGCGGGCTCGGTGTTCCCGGTCGGATTGATCCTGATCGTCCTCGTGGGCGCGGAACTCTTCACGGGCAACAACCTGATGGCGATGGCCTGGTGGGAGAAGAAGATCGGCGTCGGGGGGCTGCTCCGCAACCTCGTCGTCGTCTGGTTCGCGAACCTCGCCGGCTCGGTGCTGCTGGCCGCGATCGTCGCGGGCAGCGGCCAGTGGGGCGCGGACGGCGGCGCGCTCGGCGCCTACACGGTGAAAGTCGCGGCGGGCAAGGCGGCGCTGTCGCCCTGCGCGGCGGTCTGCTCGGGCATCCTCTGCAACATGCTCGTGTGCCTCGCGATCCTCGCGGCCGCGTCGTCCAAGCAGACGGTGGGGAAGATCTTCGCGATCTGGTTCCCGATCATGGCGTTCGTGCTCGGCGGCTTCGAGCACTCCGTCGCCAACATGTACTACATCCCGGCCGGCCTGATGGCGCTGCCCGAGTACGGGGAGAAGGCCGCGGCGATGAACGTCGCGACGGACGCCCTCACGGTCGCGCACGCCGCGCGCAACCTGCTTTTCGTCACGATCGGCAACCTCGTCGGCGGCGTGGTCTTCACGGCCGCCCTGTGGGGCCGGGCCCAGCGCCCCGCCAAGTAAGACGCCATGCTCTACCACCTGCAGTTCCTCGCGAAGGCGTGGGGCCCGTTCCGCCTCTTCTCCTCGCACACGTTCCTCGCCAGTTTCGGCGCGGCGCTCGCGGCGCTGCTCGCCGTCCTCCTGCTGCCGCGGCTCTGGGACATGCTTCCGCGCGACCGCGGCAAGGCCCTCGTGAAGGACGGCGCGGCGTCCGCCGGCAAGCCGACGGGCGCCGGGATGGTCCTGCTGCTGCTGGTGCTGCCGGTGCTCGTCCTCGTGCTGCCGCTCGGCGACCGCGCGGGCGATCCCGACCTGCGCCAGTGGGGCGTCGTGGTCTGCCTGTTCGCCGCGATGGCGACGGGGTACTTCGACGACCGCGCCGACCGCCCGTGGAGCCGGACGAAGAAGGGCCTGCTCGACCTGGCGGTCTCCGTGGCCGCCGCGCTGTGCCTTTCGGGCTTCTCCGACGTGCAGGTCTGGCTTCCGCTGGACACCGTGCTGCGCGCCGCGCCCGTCGATCCGGCCGCCGGCTATTCGCCGCTCTCCGTCCCGTGGTGGTTCCACGCGCTCTACGCGGTTCCGATCCTCTGGATCACGATGAACGCCACGAACTGCACCGACGGCGTGGACGGCCTCGCGGGCTCGCTTTCGCTCGTCGCCCTCTTCAGCCTCGCGGCGTTCCTCTACGGCGTGATCGGCCACGAAGAGGCCGCGCGCTACCTGCTGGTCCCTCACGACCCCTCCGGCGCCCGCTGGGCGATCCTGTGCTGCGTCGTGGGCGGCGGCGTGGCGGGGTACCTGTGGCACAACGCCGCCCCGAGCCGCGTGCTCATGGGCGACGCCGGTTCGCGCGCGCTCGGCCTTCTGATCGGCGTGGCGGTCCTCGCGACCGGCAACCCGTTCGTGGGACTCGCCATCGCGCCCGTCATCCTGGCCAACGGCGCGACGGGCCTGCTCAAGATCCTGCTTCTCAAGGGCCTCGCGAAGCTCGGCGTGGACACCGGCTCGCCGGACGACGCGTCGCGCGGCCACTGGCTCGCGCGCAAGCTCCGGAGCGTGCGCTTCCCGCTCCACGACCACTGCCGCACGAACCTCGGCTGGTCCAACGAACAGGTGCTCGTCCGCTTCGTCCTGATCCAGGCCGCGCTCATGCCCGCGCTCTTCCTGCTGCTCGTCAAGATCCGCTAGAGCGATGCCGGCCCCCGCGACGTTCTCCTTCCCGCTCGCCCCCGACCAGCGCGCCGCGCTGCTCGAGGTCCTGCGCGGCGGCGCGTTCCGCGACGCGACGGTTCCCGCCTACGCCGTCGCCGCCGGCGAGTCCCCGTCGTGGCGTTGCAACGTCGTGCTCTACGCCTCGGGCAAGTGCGTCGTGCAGGGCAAAGGCGCGCGGGAGTTCGTCGAGAACGTGATGGAACCGACGGTCCTCCGCCGGCTCGTCCTCGTGGACGCCGCGGGCGCGCCCGCCCCCGCCCCGCCCGCGCGCTCCGCCGCCGAAGCCGGCGCGCCCGCGCTCACCGCCGAGGCGCTCTCGCCGCACGTCGGCGTGGACGAAAGCGGCAAGGGCGACTTCCTCGGCCCGCTCGTCGTGGCCGCGGCCTACACGGACGCCGACCTCGCGCCGAAACTCGTCGCGCTCGGCGTCCGCGACTCGAAACAGATCACGAGCGACCGCAGGGCGTGCGAGATCGCCGCGAAGATCCGCGCGCTTCTCGGCCCCTCGCGCTACTCGGTCCTCCGGATGGGCTGCCGCGCCTACAACCGCCTCCACGCGAAGATGCGCAACGTGAACCGCATCCTCTCGTGGGCGCACGCCCGCTGCATCGAAAACGTGCTGGAACGCGTCCCGGACTGCCCGATGGCGATCTCCGACCAGTTCGGCCGCGCGGACTCCGTGAAGAACGCGCTGCTCGAGCGCGGCCGCCGGATCGAGTTCCGCTCCCGGCCCCGCGCCGAAAGCGACGTCGCCGTCGCCGCGGCGTCGCTGCTCGCGCGCGAAGGTTTCCTGCAGGCGATGGCGGAGCTCTCGACGCGATTCGCGCTGCCCTTCCCGAAGGGCGCCGCGCCGCACGTGCGGAAGGCCGCGGAGGAAATCGTCCGCCGGCACGGCGTCGCCGCGCTGCCGGACTGCTGCAAGTGCCACTTCAAGACGCTGGACGAAGTCCTCGCCGCGACCGGCCACGCGCGGGCGGAGCTGCCCGCGCCGTAGCGCGGAAAAAGAAAAACCCGCGGCCTTCCGGCGGCGGGATCGATCCGGTCCGCTTGGCACCCC
>CADBEF010000225.1 GCA_902793555.1 uncultured bacterium
CTCGGCTCCGCGGGCTGAGGCTGCGCGGCGTGCGCGCGGAGGCGGCTTGCGCTGCGGGCGCGGACGCGGGCCGTTGCGGGCCGGCCCGGCCCCTCCTTTCGTCGGCGCCTCACGCCGGCCCACACCGCCTCCGCGCCGCATCCCGCATCGCCTCGCCGTCTCCGTGCTCCCCGCGCGCCCACGCCCGCTACGCCTCGTCGCTCGCCCCTTCTGGGCGGTCCCGCATGGTAGCGCACGGCGCTCGTTCGGGGCGGCGCACCTGCGCGGCCGCCCACACGGGACGGAGGAAGGACGAGACGCGGCCCGAGGGCGAGCGGCGTAGCGACGGCCGGGGGATGCGGGGCGGGATGCGGCGCGAGCGCGAGGCGGGCCGGGCAAAGGCGGCGAGGAAACGAGCCGCCGGACGGCCCGCTTCGCGCCGCGTCCGTGCCCGCCGCGCGCCCACGGCCCAAAGCGGAGGCCGCGCTGCCGCGAGGGCCGCGCCGAGGCCGACCGACGGCCCGCCTTCGATCGCGTAGCGAAGCGGAGCCCGGCCGAGCGAGACCGCGAAGCGGGATCGCGAGGGGCGAAACCGTTCCCGAATACGGGGGGAAAGCGAACGCACGCCGCGTGGCGGATGGGATCGCGATGACGACGAGGCCGAAGCGGGAGTTGCCCCGCGAGGCCGAGGAGGCGCGCGAGACCGCCGCCACGCGGTGTGCGCGAGCGTGCGCGAGCGACCCCGGATTCGGGAACAGCTTCTCGGGAGCCGACGCCGCCGTCCGCCGCAGGAGCGCCGGTGCATGCGCCCCCCGATTCCTGACCGGTTACGCGGCGCCGCGGTTTTGCGTTTTGCGGGGCCGTGTGCTAGACTCCACGGCCGTCCGTCCGCCATGGTCCTCGCCCGCACCAACGACGCCTGCCTCGAGGCGTTCAGCCCCTCCAAGCGCCTGCGCTTCCTCTACGCCGACGTGTCGGAGACGGCGCGCCGGCTTTCGGCCGCGCACGGTCTCTCCGCCCCCGCCGCCCGCCTGTTCGGCAAGGCGCTCGCGGGACTCGGGCTGCTCGGCGTGGACGTCGGGGAGGACGACGAGATCCTCTGCTTCGACGCCGACCTGCAGGGGCCGCTCGGCGGCTTCCACCTCGAGCGCGACGGCAGCGGCCACATGCGCGGGCACGTCTTCGAGACGCGCCCCGAGACGCTCCTGCCGCCCGGCGGGGAGGTGACCGACTCGGCGCTGTGCGGCCGAGCCGCCCGGGTGAAGATCACGCGCGTCCAGGACGGCGGCGGCGCGATCCGCTCGCAGATGTCCTTCGCCGTCGAGCCCGCGACTCCGGACGTCGTTCTGACCGCCTTCTTCAACAATGCCATTCCCACGCGCGTCGTCCTCTCCGCAACGGAGTGGGACGGCGAGCCGGACCGCGTCCGCGCGCTCGCGCTCCAGCGTCTGCCCGGCGCGGAGGACAAGGACTTCGACCGCGTCGCGTCGCTGTTCGCGGACGGCACGGTCGCCGACCAGCTCGCGTTCGACGCGACGCTCGCGACGATGCGCGACGTGCTCGACCTATGGGACCTCAAGACCGGCCCCACCCGCGCGCTCGCCTTCGGCTGTTCCTGTTCGGCCCGCCGCGTGCTCGCGTCGTTCGCCGAACGTCCGGCCGCGGAGCTGCGCGCGCTCGCGGCCGCCGGGCGGCCCGTTCCCTTCCGTTGCCATCTCTGCGGGCGCGACTACACGGTCGGCCCCTCGACCCTCGCGACGCTCGCGCGCCGCAGGACACAAACAAAGAAAGAAGACAAGAAATGAAGATCCTCTTCCAGGGCGACTCCGTCACCGACTGCGGCCGCGGCAACAGCGGCGGCTGCGGCTACGAGCAGGGCGCCATGGGCCCCGGCTACCCGGGCCTCGTCAAGTCGCGCCTCTCGTGCGACCGCCCAGACGCCGGCTTCGAGTTCGTCAACCTCGGCATCAGCGGCAACCGCGTCGTCGACCTCTACGCCCGCTGGCGCTCCGACTGCATCAACCTCGCGCCGGACCTCGTCTCGATCCTGATCGGCGTGAACGACTCGTGGCACGAGCAGTACGGCAACGGCGTCGAGGTCCCCCGCGCCGCCCGCATCTACAACGAACTGCTCGACTGGACCGTCGAAAAGCTGCCCGCCGTGAGGTTCGTCCTGCTCGAACCCTTCACCGCCGGCGAGTCGGACCATGGGAAGAACTTCGGCGCCGAGGTGCGCGAGCGCGGCGCCGTCGTGAAGGCCGCCGCGGAGCGCCTCGGCCCGGACCGCGCCGTCTTCGTTCCGCTGCAGTCGATCCTCGACGAGGCGTGCGCCCGCGCGCCGTGGCGGCACTGGACGGCCGACGGCGTGCACCCCACGCCCGCCGGCCACCAGCTGATCGCGGACGCCTGGCTCCGCGCGGCCGCGCCCTTCCTGGGCTGACAGCAGACTCGTGGCTTTGCAAGGCCGAGCGGCCGCGCGTTGCGCGGCCAGCCGGCCTTGCGGCGGCCGTATGGCCCGGCGCATCGCGCCGGGCCATACGGTTCGATTACTGCACGAGGATGGTCTTCGCGCCACCGGGAAGCACTTCGGCGGCGTAGTAGAGCGCGCCGTCCTTGAAGGCGGCCTCCAGCGTGCGGCCGCCGGGGCGCGGAAAGGTCCAGTTCTGGATGTCCTTCGCGTCGTTGCCGCGCACCTCCGAGCCTTCGCCGAGGATCGCCTTGACTTCGGCCAGGGTCATGCCCTTGCGGAGACTGGAGGCCGAACTTCCCCCAATGCATTGCTCGGCACCGCTTGGATCGGCGCCATCGGCGCCGATCCGGACGGTGCCGAGCTCAATCATTTCCCTCGCCTTGTCCAAGCGGATCGACAAGGTCTGGAAGCGCTGGTTCGGGCGGCCCCAGTCGGTGAAGATCGTGGCGGTCGCGGTGGCGGGACCGAAAACGGCCTGCTGGTGCGAGGCGAAGTAGTGCGCGCGAATCCGGTAGTTCCCCGCCGGCGCCTTGCGGAGCATGTATTCCTCCGGGCCGTAGCCGTCGGTGATGTCCTTGCTGACGTCGCCGCCGGACCGCGTGCGGCGGTGGCCGTAGAAAGCCTCTTCGCCCGAGGGCTCGGTCACGTGCAGGTCGACGTCGGTTTCGTCCGCGTCCCACGACATCACGACGCGCATGTCGCAGTCGGGGCAGCCCCGGAGCCCCTCGGGGAGGGGCTCGATGCGCGATTCGGAATGCTCGAACGCCTTCATCAGATTGGCGCTGTTCGTGCACCAGGCGTAGAGGGCGTTGAACTCCTCGACCGCGAAGATCGAGATGGAGTCGGGGTGGCGCGCCCACGGGGTAAGCGCGACCTTGCGGTAGAGGTCGAGCGCTTCGGCGAGCATGCCGGGGGCCTCCGCGGCCCCCGGACCCCTCTCCAGCCGGGACGGAGCCCGGCCATCAGGATTATCCGCGCTCTCCGCGGACTCCGCTGCCTCCGCGTGAGCTTCTTCCTCTGCGGACTCCGCGTGAGCTTCTCCCTCTGCGGCCTCCGCGCGCCCGGCTTCATCGAGCGCCAGCGCGAGGTCGCGCCAGGACTGCGCATCCTCCGGCCGCAGCTTGCAGACGCGGCGGAGGATCGCGATGCTCAGCGTGTAGGCCTTGGCCTCCTTGAGGCGCCAGGCCAGGACGCGCAGGAGGACGGGATCCTCGATTCGCAGCTCGGCGAGGTTCGAGAGGACGCGCACGCCAAAGTCGGAGTCGCCCTTGCCGAAGAACCAGCCCGCGCAGTCGAGGAAGAAGGCGGGCGAGGAGGACCACTCGGCGCGCTGCGCGAGGTAGGCGGCGTGCGGGTCCTCTGCCGCGTCGAGCGCCTTGAGGTAGGGCGTGTCGGGCGACCAGGCCTTCACGGAGATGGAGCCGGCACGCGGGGCTGAAGCCCCGCGCACGGAACCGGCTTCGCGGGCCGCGGCGGGAGCGGCGGGGGAGGGGGAGGGGGCGGAGCGGACGGCGGAGCGCATCCGCCCCAGGGCGAGGGGTTCAGCCGGCGAGTCCGCTGCAATATTGGCCTCTTCGGCCATCCAGGGATCGCCCGCTTCGTCTTCGTATGCTTCCTCCGGCGCGGCCATGCCGTCGGCCGCGGCGAGACGGCGCTCGACACCAGTGTCGCGCCCCCGGACCTTTTCTTCCGACGGGGGCTTGACCTTCGAGAAGTCGGTGGTCCACCAGTCCATCCGGTTCTTCCACTGGCCCTTCAGCATCTCGAGGTGGCGGGCGGCCTTGGCCTCGGGATCTTCGCCGGGACGGTTCTTCTTGGCGAGCAGCCACTGCTCGCGCATCTGCGGAAGCGATTCGGGCGGCTCGATGTCGTGGCGGAGCCACTGGTCGAGCGACTCGAGGACGAGGAGCGAGGTCGCCGGACTCGCGAGGCCGAAGCGGCGGCCGAGCGTAAGGAGCTCGTCGGCGTTGTCGTTCGCGCGCGGCGCGAGCTGCTGCACGCGCATCGCCGCCCACGCGGTGGCGAGGGTACTGCCGGGCTTCGCGGCGGAGGCGCGGAGCACGACCTTCACGGCGGGCGTCGGGGCGTCGACCCCGCGCAGCCGAGCCGCACCGCAGTCGAGGACGATCTCGGACTGGTCGGCGACGAGACGGCCGAGAACGGTCGCGCGGCCGATGCAGGGCCTGCCGACGCCCTGCACGTCCGCGATGCCGGTTCCGGTCACGCCGGAGACGAGCTGCTCTTCGTTGAATCCGTGCAGGGATCCGTCCGGCCAGGTTCCGAGTTTCGCCTCGGCCAGGTCGGGCCCGAAGACGCGGCCGCCGCACGACTGGCGCAGCGATTCGCGGTCGGTCTCCGCACCGGAGACGAACGCGAAGACGTCCTTGCGCCCGGCGAAGTCGATCGGTTTGCCGGAGAGCGTGTCCATGCCGTCGGTGAAGAGGAACGCGGGGCCGTCGGTCGCGGCAATCGCGGCGGCGACCGCGGCGAAGTCCGTGCCGCCGTCGTAGTCGACCTTCTCGAGCGCGTCGGCGAGCGCGCCGACCGTTTCGAACGTTTGGGCGGGCTCGACCGCGTTGCGGAAGACGACGAGGCGGAAGGTTCCCTTCTTTTCGGCGAACGCGCCGCGGATGCCGGCGATTTCCTTCGCGTGGTCGCCCGCGCGGCTGGCGGAGGCGTCCCAGAAGACCGTGAAGGCGCGCAGGGGGGAGAGGACGCCGGCCTGCCGGGGATCCGGCGGGTCGACCGCGAGCGACGCGCAGAACCAGGTCTCGCCATCGGGCGTGCGCTCGAGGGAGACGAGGCTCGGCGGGAGCTTGGGGAGGGCGATGAGGAGGTCGTCGCGCGGGGCGACGTTCTCCTCGGTGCCGGCGACGCGCCAGAAGCGCTCGGGCGAGGACGCGTCGGCGACCTCGACCGTCACGGCGCGACGCGCGAGCGGGACACCGGGCATGGGGAGGGCGAGCGCGGCGGAGTCGCCGTCGGGGCCGAGCGCGAGCGGGGCGGTCCAGTCGATGCGGATGCGGCGCGTGCCGTTGGCGGGGACGGGGTAGACGCGGGTACGGTAGACGTTGCCCTTCACGGCCTCGACGAGGCCGGGGTCGACGCCGCGGCGCTGCTCGGTCTCGAACGCGACGCGGGCCTTCTCCTTGGGGACGACGACGCCGTCGACCATCGCGCCGTTGATCTCGAGCGCGTAGCCGCAGACCGCGGCGCCGTCCGGGATCGGAAAGACGAGCGGTGCGGAGAGGACGCGCGCGTTGGGGTTGCGGATCGTGATCGTCGTGGAGACGCGGGCGTGGAGGCCGTCGACCTTCGCGTCGACATCGAGCGCGTCGACGGTGCACGGCTTGTCCGTGTTCTCGAGGGGGACCTCGATCCACGGGCGCGGCGGCGGGGGCGGCGGTGGTTCCGGAGCGGGGACGACGTCCTGCGCGGCGGCGGCCACGGGCAGGAGGAAGGCGAGGAGGAGTGCTTTCATGAATGAAGAATGATGAATGATGGATGATGAATTGGGGTTTGATCCGTCAACAAGGAAAGGAACCGAGGCGCGCCGTTTTCCGCGTCCGCGGAAAACGGCGCGCTGCGGAGACAAGGCGGGCCGGCTACGGCGCGGGCTTGCGGAAGACGAACATCAGCGGCTCGTAGACCGGCGCGGGACCGTGCGCGGAGGCTTCGCCGACGATGTGCGCGCGGAGCTTGGTCGCGAACGACCAGCCGTTTTCCGACTCCTTCGCGAGCCACGCGGCGAGCTGCTCGCAGGCGACCTTCTCGGCGGCTTTGTGCGCGGACTGCACGAGGAAGTCGCCGCCTCCTTCGGGCATCGCCTTCCAGTCGGGGATCGTCACCGTCGGGACGGGCACGACCTTCCAGTCCCAGCGCTCGGGCGCGGCCGGCGCGGGGGCAGGCGCGGGCGCGGGAGCCGCGGCGGGCGGCGCAACAGGCACTGGC
>CADBEF010000226.1 GCA_902793555.1 uncultured bacterium
AAGCCAAGACGCTGCTGGCCTCGCCCGCGGGCCGGACGATGAAGGACCTGCGGCAGGCGCTCGCGCGCCGCGAATGGCGGCGCACGGGCTAGGCGCAAATCACCGCAGGCCGAACGGCCGCAGGAGCCGGACAATTTGATAAAACACGGTCGGAAATCTATCGGAACGAACGATCGATCGGACATGGGAGAAGAAGAGAAAACCAACATGAAATCGATGCACGTGGTCGCGGCGCTGTTGCACGACGCGAAGGGCCGATTCCTGGTCGGACAAAGGCCCGCCGGCAAGTCATGGGAGGGACTGTGGGAGTTCGTCGGGGGCAAAATCGAGTCCGGCGAAACGCCGGCGCAGGCGCTAGCCCGCGAGTGCCGCGAGGAAACCGGCGCCGACGTCGCCGCCGAGGGTTTCGCGCGCCGCGAGGAACGCTCCGGCCCGCACGGCCCCTTCCGCATCGATTTCCTCTGGGCGAGGCTCGCCGGAGGCAACCCGCGGGCGCTCGAGCACGCCGAGCTCCGTTTCGCGGATGCCGCCGCGCTCCGCTCACTCCCCTTCTGCCCGGCCGACGCGCCGGTCGCCGACTGGCTTGCGTCCGGTGCGGCCCGCCCATCGCTCCTGCTCGCCTCCGCGTCCGCGCGGCGATGGACGATCCTGGCCGACCTCGGCGCGAACTTCCTCGCCCGTCCCGCGGACGCGGCCGAGCCGCGTCTCCCGGATCCCGTCGCGTCCGTCCGCGCCGCCGCTCGCGCCAAGCACGACGCCGCAGTGACAATGGCCGACGGCGCGCTCGCGGTCCTCGCCGCCGACACGCTCGTGGAATGCGGCGGCCGGACGATCGGCAAGCCGCGAGACCGCGAAGACGCGATCGCGACCCTTCTGTTCCTGTCCGGACGCGAACACCGCGTCCACACCGCGGTCGCCCTCTCCGTCCCGGGACGATCCGCCACGCCGGACGTCTTCGAGGAAACGACCCGCGTCCGCTTCCGCCCGCTCACCCGCGCGGACGCCGAATCGTACCTCGACGAGGCGAAAACGCTCGACCGGGCCGGGGCTTACGACGTAGCAACCTGCGGGGAACGCGTCGTCGATGCTATCGACGGGTCGTTCACGAACGTCATGGGACTGCCGGCCGAAGCGCTTGCGCCCCGCCTCGCCCGGCTCGGTCTCGTGCGAGGCGCCGGGGCACCTTGAATCCGGCGCGCGCCTTGGTGTAGAATCCCCGCAATCCAACGGACGGACCCATCGTGACCGAACTCATCCCCGAACAGGCCAAGCGCCCCGTCGCGCCCGATCCCGCGCATCCCGCCGCTCCGGGCGCGCGGAACGCGAAGGCGTTCGGCGACGAACGCGCGGCGGACGCCTACGAAATCGTCGGCACGATCGGCCGCGGCGGCATGGGCGACGTGCTGCTCGCCGTCGACCGCCGCCTCGGCCGCCGCGTCGCGATCAAGCGCCTCCGCCCCGAGCGCCGCGCCGACCCAGCCGTCCGCGGGCGCTTCCTGCGCGAGGCCCGCGCGGCCGCCGCGCTCTCCAGCGCCCACATCGTCCACATCTACGCGATCGGCGAGGACGAAGAAGGCCCCTACATCGCGATGGAATACGTGGAGAGCGCGCTCCCGCCGCCCTCGCCCGGCGCGCCGCGCCCGCCGCAGACGCTCGAGCAGCGCGTCCAGGCCAGCGGCGTCTACCGTCCGCGCGAGGCGCTCGCGCTCCTGCTCAAGGTCGGCCGCGCGATGGAGACCGCCCACGCCGCGGGCGTCGTCCACCGGGACCTGAAGCCGTCCAACATCCTCCTGGACGCCGACGGCGAGCCCAAGGTCGCCGACTTCGGGCTGGCGCACCTCTCCGGCGACGGCGCGTCCGGAACGTCCGGCGGCGCCACGCTCACCGTGCCCGGCGAAAAGCTCCTCACGCTCGGCTACGGCGCGCCCGAACAGGAGGTGGACGCCTCCCGCTGCGACGCGCGAACCGACGTCTACGGCCTCGGCGCGCTGCTCTTCTTCGCCCTCACGGGCAAGAACCCCCGTTTTTTCCGCGAGGACGAGTTGCCCGTCTCGCTCCGCCCGCTGCTCTCCAAGGCGCTCGCCACCGACCCGGCGCGCCGCCACCCGACCGCCGCCGCGTTCGACGCGGACATCGCCGCCCGCCTCGCGGACGCGCGCCCCGCGATCCCGACCGTCCGCACCACCTGGCGCTGCAAGTGGTGCGGGACCGTGAACCCCATCGAGAAGCGTTTCTGCGACGGCTGCGGCTGGAACGGCCAGGTCCACTGCCTTGAATGCGACGCCGAGATGCGCTTCGGCATCCAGTTCTGCGGCGCGTGCGGCGCCAACCAGGCCGCCTACGAGTCCGCCCAGGACCTGCTGCGCCGCATCGACCGCGCCGTCGCCGCGCGCGACTTCGCCCACGCCGCCGCCCTCGCCGAGTCGCCCCTCTCGCTCGAGCCCGCCGGCCCCGCCGGCCGCCGTCTGCTCGAAACCGTCCGGGCCCGCCGCGAGGAGTCCCGCGCCGCGCTCGACCGCGCCGCCCGCCTGCGCGAGGCGATTCCCGTCGAGATGCGCGCCGGAAACTACGAGCGCGCCGCCGCCGCGATCGACGAGTTGCGGACGCTCTCCGCAGCGCCCGAGGACCAGCACGCGGGCGAGCGCGAAGGCCTTCCCGCCCTCGTCGAAAGCCGCGATCTGGACCGCATCGAGCGCGCGCTCGCGGAACGCGACTGGACCGTCGCCGGACGCCTGCTGCTGCGATTCCGCGGCGAGACGAAGGACGGCGAACTCCGCGCCGCGCGCTACGCCCGCCTGCTCGGACGCCACCGCCGCCTGCGCAAGGCCCTCGCGTGGACCGGCTGCGCCGCCGCCGCGGTCGCGCTCTATTTCGCGCTCGCGCCGCTGGCCGCGGGTTCCTCCAGCAAAACCCTCCGGGCGCTCGCCGGACCGTACCTCGCGCTCCGCGCGAAATCCGCCCCGGCGCGCTGAACGCGCGGCATCCGCGCCGCCTACTTGAGGAAGAGTTCGACGGTCGGGACGACGACGTCCGGCTGCACGACCGGGAGGCGCAGCGTGAGCGTGCCGGCGGGCAGGTCCTCGCCGTTCCAGTTGGCGTGGCCGTTCTCGAACCACGAGAGTTCCGAGCCGTCGTGCAGGAACTGCGCGTAGGCGACCTTGCCGGCGAGGCCCGGCAGGTGCAGGCGCTGGAAGGGCCAGTCGAGGACGTGGACGTAGAGGCGCTTCGTCTTCGGGTTCCACGTGTAGCGCGTGCCGTCGGCCTCCTTGAACGCCTCCGGCGCCATCGTGCAGCCGTAGATGGAGCGCGAGTTGCGGTCCATCCATTTCGCGAAGGCGTCGAGGCGCGCCATCGCCCGGTGGTCGAAGTAGCCGCGCGCGGTGGGGCCGACGTTCATGATGAGGTTGCCGCCGCGGGCGACGTGGCGGATCAGCATCTCGATGCACTGCTTCTCGCTCTTCCACGTCGCCTCGTCGCGGTGGTAGCCCCACGAGCCGGAGAAGGTCTGGCAACCCTCCCAGGGTGCGATCGAGCCGTCGGGCCGGCGCGGGGGATGCTCGGGCTGGAACTGCTCGGGCGTCGTGATGTCGCCCGCGCCGGGCAGGTCGAGGCGGTTGTCGAGGATGATGTCGGGCTGCAGCTTGCGCACGAGCTTCACGAGCTTCTCGCTCTCCCAGTCGGCGCGCCCCTTGCCGCGCGTGCCGTTGAGCTCGTCGTTCGGGTAGGAGAAATCGAACCAGAGGATGTCGATCCTGCCGTAGTTCGTGAGCAGCTCCGTCACCTGGTCGCGCATGTACTTGGCGTACTTGCGGACGTCGCGGTGCCGGTTCATCTCCGCGATTTCCGCGGCGGGACGGTTGCGCAGCGGATGCTTCGGGTCGATCGGGAACTGCGGGTGGTGCCAGTCGAGGAGCGAGTAGTAGAAGCCGATGCGGAGGCCCTCGGCGCGGAAGGCGTCGACGATCTCGCGCAGCAGGTCTCGCTTCGCGGGCGTGTTCGGCGCCTTGTAGTCGGTGAACTTGCTGTCCCAGAGGCAGAAGCCCTCGTGGTGCTTCGTGGTGATGACGAGGTACTTCATGCCGGCGCGCTTGGCGGCGCGGGCCCATTCCTTCGCGTCCAGCAGGTCCGGGTCGAACCGCTCGAAGTACTTGCGGTAGTCCTCGGGCGCGATCTGCTCGTTGTGCTGGACCCATTCGTGGCGGGCGGGCATCGCGTAGAGGCCCCAGTGGATGAACATGCCGAAGCGGGCTTCGGTGAACCAGTCGGTGCGGGAGGGTTTCTTCTTCATGGGGGAAAACCGGTTTCGCGTGGAGTTCGGAACGGCGGGAAGTATAGCCGAGAGGCCATCCGATTTCAACGCGTTTCGCGCCGCGGGACGCTCCGAAGAAATCTCTTCGCGCGCGACGCGGTTTCTGGTAGAATGGCGCTTCATGCAAAACGACCTCCGGAAAGACGCCGCCGCGCGGCGCGTGTTGCTCGTCGCCCATCGCGGCGCCTGGGGCGGCGACATCCCCTGCAACACCCTCGCCTCCTACGACATCGCGCTCGGACACGGCGCGGACATGATCGAGATCGACGTGGACATGACGAGCGACGGCAGGCTCGTCATCTTCCACCCGTGGA
>CADBEF010000227.1 GCA_902793555.1 uncultured bacterium
CACCGCGCCGTAGGCGTAGTGGTTGAAGCTGTTCATCGAGAGGAACTCCGGCCGCGAGGCCGGGCCCTGCCCGTTCCAGCGCTCCCACACGGTCGTCGCTCCGCTATCCACTTCGTAGATCCAGCTCGGGTATTCCTCGCGCAGCAGCAGCTTGTAGGCGATGTCGGCGTGACCGGTCTCGCCGAGGACGCGGCACAGCAGGTGCGTGCCGATGAAGCCCGTGTCGAGCGCCCACTTGTTGTCCTCGATCTTCTTCGCGAGCGTGTCGGCGCAGCGCTTGCGCCACGCCGCCGGCACGAGGTCGAACGCGAGCGCCATGACGTAGGCGGTCTGCGTGTCGATCGCGCAGCGGCCGTTCGGCGAGAAGTATTCCTTCTGGATCGCGTCCTTGATTTCGGCGAGGAGCGCGCGATACTTCTCCGCGTCGGCGTAGAGGCCGAGCGCCTCGGCCGCGCGGAGCGTGAGCTCGGTCGAGCGCGCGTAGTAGGCGGAGGCGACGTAGAAGTGGTCCGTCGCGCCGAGCGACGAGAGCGGGTCTTTGTAGTTGTCGAGCGCGAGCCAGTCGGCGAAGTGCCAGTCCTTGAGCCAGAGGCGCCGGCCGCCGTCGTTCGTGTCGTCGCGCGTCTGGATGTAGTCCACCCACATCTTCATCGCGGGGTACATCTTGCGCAGGAGCGACCTGTCGCCGGTGCGGACGTAGGCGGTCCACGGGACGACCGTCGCGGCGTCGCCCCACGCGGCGGAGCCGTGGCTGCGGCGGTCGACCCACCACTGCACGGGCTCGGGGACGGTGAAGGGCACGCTGCCGAGGTTGTCCTTCTGCAGCCCGATCATGTCCCAGACGAACTTGTTGAAGAACGCGGCGCAGTCGTAGTGGAAGCTCGCGGTGCCGCTGAAGGCCTGGATGTCGCCCGTCCAGCCGAGGCGCTCGTCGCGCTGCGGGCAGTCGGTCGGCACGTCGAGGAAGTTGCCGCGCTGGCCCCAGACGGTGTTGAGGAAGAAGCGGTCCAGTTTCTTGTTTCCGGTCTCGACGTTTCCGGTGCGCGTCAGGTCCGAGTGGATCACGAGCCCGCGGAAGTCCTTCGGGTCGGGGTTCGCGACGCCCTCGAGGCGCAGGTAGCGGAAGCCGAAGAACGTGAAATGCGGGCGCACGACGGCGCCGATCTCGCCGGCGGAGGTGTAGACGAACTTCGCGCGGGCGCCGCGGAGGTTGTCGCGGAAGAAGTTGCCGTCCGCGTCGAGGATCTCGCCCGCCTCGAGGCTCCACGTCGCGCCGGCGGGCGCGCGGTTCACGACCTCGACCCAGCCGGTCATCTCCTGGCGGAAGTCGAGGACGACCTCGCCCTTGGGGGTGCGGATGACGTCGGGCTTCTCGAGCACCTCCGTCACGCGGATCGGCGGCGAGAATCGGTCCGTGAGCGGACCCACGCGGCGCGCGCGGTCGTCGAAGGCGGCCTTCCTCGGGTCGCGGCGCGGGAGCTTCCGCACGACCGCGGCGGGCGTCCACTTCGCGGGCGCCGCCGCGATGCGCGCGTCGACGTCCTCGCCGTAGTAGATCTCGCTCTCCGTGACGGGCGAGGGGGCGGTCTCCCACGAGGCGTCGGTCTTCGCGAGGAGCTTCGCGCCCGCGCGCACCTCGCAGATCGCGGCGGTCTGGTCGCCGTAGGTCGGGATGTTCTTCTCCCATCCGGCCATCTTGGAGCGGTACCAGCCCTTGCCGACGTGGAGCTCGATCTCGTTCTTGCCGGGCTTGAGGAAGGGTCCGAGGTCGAACGCCATCGTCTGCACGTGGTTGAGGTAGTCGTGGTAGCCGGGCAGCAGCACCTCGTCCGTGGCGCGCCGTCCGTTCACGAAGATCTCGAAGACGCCGAGCGCGGCGACGTAGGCGCGCGCCGCGGCGGGGTCGGCGCCCTTCGGCAGCGCGAACGAGCCGCGCAGGCGGAAGTGGCCCGTCGAGCCGTTCTTGCCTTTCGCGAGATCGCGCGCGACCCACTGCGCCTCCCACGGCTCGGACATCTTGCCCGTTTCGAACCACGAGTCCGCGGACGCCGTCTCGCCGTTGTCGGCAAGAACGTCGACGCGCCAGAAGTAGCGCGTGCGGGGCGCGAGGTCGAGCGCGGGGGCGTAGGAGAGCGAATCGAGCGGCGCCTTGCCGCTGTCGTGCAGGAGCTGCCTGAACCCGGCGTCCGCGGCGATGCGGACGCGCGACCAGACGGCCTTCGCGGCCTTGTCGGACTCGGGGATCCAGGAGAGGGAGAGGTTCGAGAGGTCGCACCCGAGCGGGCGGTCGAAGTGGTTGGCGCGGAGAAGCGTGATTTTCATGGCGGGGCGGAGATGTGTCCGTGATTGGGGGAAAGGATACCACGCCCACGGGGAAAAAGGAAGCGGATTCCGGCCTTGACGAAACGGCCGCGCAATGGTAGTGTGCCGCTTTGAACGCCCCGCAGAACCATCCAAACCATCCAGACCATCCAGACCATGAAACCCCTCAAAGGCACCCAGACCGAAAAGAACCTGCTGACGAGCTTCGCCGGCGAATCGCAGGCCCGCAACCGCTACACGTTCTTCGCTTCGCAGGCCAAGAAAGACGGCTACGTCCTCGTCCAGGCCGTGTTCGACGAAATCGCGAACCAGGAGAAGGAACACGCCAAGAAGATGTTCAAGTGGCTCGAAGGCTCGACCGTCGAGATCACGGCGTCCTTCCCGGCCGGCGTGATCGGCGACACCGCCGCGAACCTCCGGGCCGCCGCCGGCGGCGAGCACGAGGAATGGAGCGAGGCGTATCCCGCGTTCGCCGACAAGGCGGACGAGGAGGGCTTCCCCGAAATCGCCGCGATGTACCGCATGATTTCGGTCGCCGAGAAGTACCACGAGGAGCGCTTCCGCCGCCTCCTGGAACGCGTCGAGAACGGCACGATGTTCAAGAACGGAACGCCGATCGCGTGGCGCTGCCGCAACTGCGGGTTCGTCGTCGAAGCGCCCGAGGCGCCGCAGGAGTGCCCCGCCTGCAAGCACCCGCAGGCCTACTTCGAGCGCCTCGCGGAGAACTTCTAACCGTGCGGATCGCCGGCGGCACGATGCGCGGACGCACGCTCGCCGCGCCCGTCTCGGACGAACTGCGCCCCACGCAGGACGCCGTCCGCGAAGCCGTCTTCTCGATGCTTCGCGCCGTCCTGCCCGGCTGCTCGTTCCTGGACCTCTACGCCGGGACGGGCGCCGTCGGGCTCGAGGCGCTCAGCCGCGGCGGGGCGCGCGTCGCGTGGGTCGAGCGCGCGCCGCGCTCGCTGCGCCTGCTGGAGCGCAACGCCAAGGCCCTCTGCGGCGACCCGCTGCCGAGCGGGCTTCGGATCGTCCGCTCGGACGTGTCCGCCTGGCTGCGCCGCCCCGACCTGCCGCCCGGGTCCGTCTCCGTCGTCTACGCCGACCCGCCCTACGTGGAGCGCGAGGGCGACGCGGACGCCCTCGGCCCCGTCATGGCCGCGCTCGCCGCGTCCGGCGTCCTCGCGCCGACCTCGTTCTTCGTCGCCGAGCAGCGCGCACGGACGCCCGTCCCCGCCGCGCCCGGCTTCGACCTGCTGGACACGCGGCACTACGGCAAGACGCAGGTCTCGCTCTTCCGGCGCGACGCGCCGGACGCCAGCGCAAGTTAGACTGGACTAGACCGCCACGCGTCGGGTAGTATTGCCCCCATCGACCCCTCCGCGCCGGCACGACGCCGCGCCGGCACGGTCGGAACAAACGCAAAGGAACAAACGTCATGCCCCACATCATCACCGCGGAAGAGTGCGTCGGTTGCGGCGCCTGCAAGGACACCTGCCCCGTCGAGGCCATCTCGCAGGACGGCGACAAGTGCAAGGTCGACCCCGACAAGTGCGTCGACTGCGGCGCCTGCGAAGGCGCCTGCCCGACCGGCGCCATCAAGGCCGGCTAGTTCCGTCCGCGACCGCCGAGGCGTCCGCGGCCCCCGCCGCGGACGCCTCTTGTTTTCCCGCCCCGCCCGAACGAAAGGCCCCACGGCCATGATGATCCCAGACATCCAGTTCAGCCTCCTTTGCGAGGACGTCCGCCGCGAAATGTCCGGCAACTTCCAGTTTCTCGGCGTCGTCGCCGACAACCTGGTCGTCAAACAGCTTCCCGTCCGGTTCTTCCGCCTCAACGTCGCCAACCGCTGGACGAGCGGCGAAGGGACGTTCACGCAGAAGACCGCGATCATGGGACCGGACGGCCACACGCCGCTCGTCACGGGCCGCGAAATCCCCGTCCGCCTCGCCGACGGATCCAAGACGCACACGACCGTGGAAACCTTTCTCGGCGTCGAGTTCCGCGAGACGGGCACCTACTGGATCGAAGTGAGCCTCGACGGCGAATTGCGCATGCGCTATCCCTTCACGATCCGCATCGCGCCGCCCCGCCCCGCGGCACCGCCGCCGGAGGCTCCCTCCGCATAGACGGCAAATGCGGAAGACGGACGCGGGCGCGGGATTTCTCCCGCGCCCGCGTTCCGCGTTTCCGCACTCGGCCGGAGGCCGGAGTGAAGCCGCACGCGCATTGAGCGTGCGGGCGCGCCGGCTAGCGGCGGCGGTCGCCGCGGCCGCGCGGCGGGGGCGGCGGCGAACGCC
>CADBEF010000228.1 GCA_902793555.1 uncultured bacterium
CCCCGCCGCGCAACCCTACGCCGCGCCGGCCCCCGCCGCGCAGCCCTATGCGCCCCCCGCCCCGGCGCCGGCCCCCGCGCCGAACCCGCCGTCGCCGCTCGACCGCTGGAACCAGTAGACGCCCCGAACCGGAGGCACCCCATGAAATTCACCAACGGCAGCTGGCTCCAGCGCAAGGGAGTCGCGGCATTCTCCCCCGTCCAGGTCTTCGAGGCCGAACCAATCCCCGGAGGACTCCGGCTGATCGCCGCGACGCACCCGATCGTCGACAAGGGCTCCACGCTCCAGGACGCCGCGCTCTTCCTCGAAATCTCCGCGCCGTGCGAGGGCGCGATCCGCATCCGGGCGGTGCACCACAAGGGGCGCAAGGCCCCGGGCCCGCGCTTCGAGCTCGCCCCCGCCGGGGGTTTGGGGTCGGAGCCGCCGGTCGTCGGCGACGACGAGCTGCGCTTCCGCTCCGGCTCGCTCGAGCTTCGCATCGCGCGCAACCCGTGGCGACTCTCCTTCTGGCGGACCGCGGCGGGGCGCGAGGAGGAGCTCTGCGCGAGCGAGCCCGGCGACCTGGCCTACCTGCGCACGGACTGGCGGGACCACGCCTACGCGCGCGACGACGGCTCCGACGCCTTCTTCCGCGAGCGCCTCTCGGTCGCGCCGGGCGAGTGCTTCTACGGCCTCGGCGAGCGCTTCGGCGCGTTCGTGCGAAACGGGCAGACGGTCGAGATGTGGAACGAGGACGGCGGCACCTGCTCCGACCAGGCCTACAAGAACGTCCCCCTGCTTCTCTCCTCGCGCGGCTGGGGCGTCTTCGCCAACGACCCGGGGCCCGTCTCGTGGGAGGTCTGCTCCGAGCGCGTCGACCGCGTGCAGTTCTCCGTCGCGGGCGAGCGCCTCGACTACATCCTCTTCGACGGCCCCGACCCGCGCGGCGTCCTGCGCCGCTACACGGCGCTCCTCGGCCGCCCCGCGCTGCCCCCGCCGTGGACGTTCGGCCTCTGGCTCTCCACGTCGTTCCTCACGAACTACGACGAGAAGACCGTGCTCTCGTTCGTCGACGGCATGCGCGACCGCGGCATCCCGCTCTCGGTCTTCCATTTCGACTGCTGCTGGATGCGGCCGTTCCACTGGACGGACTTCCTCTGGGACCCCGCCACGTTCCCGGACCCGCGCGGCCTGTTGCGCAGGCTCCACGAGCGCGGGCTCAAGGTGTGCGTGTGGATCAACCCCTACGTCGCGCAGGCCTCCGCGCTCTTCGACGAAGGTCTGGAAAAGGGCTACTTCCTTCGCCGGAAGAACGGCGACGCCTGGCAATGGGACCTCTGGCAGCCGGGGATGGCGATCGTCGACTTCACGAATCCCGGCGCGAAGCGCTGGTACCAGGAGAAACTCGCCGCGCTGCTCGACATGGGCGTGGACTGCGTGAAGACCGACTTCGGCGAACGCATGCCGCTCGACGCCGCGTGGGCCGACGGCTCCGACCCGGCGCGGATGCACAACTACTACACGCAGCTCTACAACGGCGCGGTGTTCGAGCTGCTCGAGCGGCGGCTCGGCCGCGGCGAGGCCGTGGTCTTCGCGCGCTCCGCGACCGCGGGCGGCCAGCGCTTCCCCGTGCACTGGGGCGGCGACTGCTTCGCGACATACGCCGGCATGGAGCAGACCATCCGCGGCGGCCTCTCGCTCGCGCTCGCCGGCTTCGGCTTCTGGAGCCACGACATCAGCGGCTTCGAGAACACCGCCACGCCCGACCTCTACAAGCGCTGGTCGGCCTTCGGCCTGCTCTCGTCGCACTCGCGCCTGCACGGCAGCAACAGCTACCGCGTGCCGTGGAACTTCGACGAGGAGAGCGTCGACGTCCTCCGCGCGTTCACGCGCCTCAAGATGCGGCTCGTTCCCTACCTCTGGCGCGCCGCGCTGCAGGCGCACGGGGAGGGCCTGCCCGTCCTTCGCCCGATGGTCCTCGCCGCCCCCGGCGACCCCGCCTGCCTCCACCTCGACCACCAGTACATGCTCGGCGACGACCTCCTCGTCGCCCCGGTCTTCAACCCGCAGGGCATCGGAGAGTTCTACGTGCCGGAAGGGGAGGCGCCGTGGACCGACTGGTTCACCGGCGAGCGCTTCGGGCCCGGGCGGTGGTACCGCCGCGAAGTCCCTTACGACCGCATCCCGCTGCTCGCGCGGCCGGGCGCGGTGGTCGCGGTCGGCGCCTGCGACGAGCGGCCCGACTACGACTGGGCCGCGGGCGCGACCTTCCGCGTCTTCGAACCCCGCACCGGCTCGCGCGGCGAGGTTTTCGACCGCGCCGGCGCCCTCGTCGCTTCGCTCGACGTCGCGGAAATCCCCGGCGGCTTCGAATTCCGGCTGGGCGGGGGTTCGGGGGGCTCGGCTCCCCGTTCGTTGCGCATCGCGCTCGCGAACCTCGAGCCCGCGTCGGTCGAGGGCGCGACCCTTTCCCGCGAAGGTTTCTTCGCGGTCCTCTCGGACTGCGCGCCCGTCGTCCGCGCGGTCTTTTCACCAGGAGCGACTCAACCATGAAGAAGAACCTCATCCTCCCCCTCTGCGCCGCGCTCGCCGCCGGCGCCGCGCTCGCCGCCGATCCGGCGGATCCGCTCGTCGTCGCCTGCGTCGGCGACAGCATCACCTACGGCCACGGCGCCTCGGCCCGCGGCAAGACGAGCTACCCGGCGCAGCTCCAGGCGCTCCTCGGCGACGGCTGGCAGGTCCTCAACTTCGGCCACAACGCCCGCACGGCGCTGGACGAGGGCAAGGAGTGGAACGGCCAGGGCGGCATGGGCTACCGCAAGTCGCCCGAGTTCGAAAAGGCGATGCGCTCGAAGCCCGACGTCGTCCTCTTCATGCTCGGCACCAACGACAGCAAGCCCGTCAACTGGGACGCGGACGGCGGCGCGGGCGTGAAGCGCGACTACGCGAAGCTCGTCGACGATTTCCTCGAGCGCGAACCGGCGCCCGTCGTCGTGGTCGGCGTCTCGCCGTTCGTGAAGAAGGACTCCTTCTCGATCCGCGAGAAGATCGTCGGCGGCGAGCTCGCGCCGTGGCAGCGCGCGTTCGCGGCGGAGCGTTCCCTGCCGCTCGTCGACGCCTACGAGGCGACGAAGGCCGCCGCGGAGACGTCCTACATCGGCGACGGCGTCCACCCGAACGACGCCGGCTACGGCGTCATCGCCGCCGCGTTCGCCGCGAAGCTGCGCGAGCTCGAGCCGGCGCTCCGCAAGAGCCACGCCGCGGCCTGGCCCGCCACGATCGCGCTCCCGGAGCCGAAGCGCGCGGCGATGCCGCTCGGGGAGGCGCTCGCGAAGCGCGCGACGCACCGCGAGTTCTCCCCGGAGCCGCTCTCCGGCCAGGAGCTCTCGGACCTGCTCTGGGCGGCGAACGGCTACAACCGCCCGGAGGAGCGGAAGCGCACCGCCCCGACGGCGATCAACCGCCAGGAGGTCGACCTGTACGTCCTGTGCGCGGACGGCGCGTTCCTCTACGACGCCGCGCAGAACGCGCTCGTGCGCGTCTCCAAGGACGACCTGCGCGGCCTTACGGGCCGCCCCGGACCGAACAACTTCGCCCTCGCGGCGCCGGTCGCGCTCGTCTACGTGGTCGACTTCGAGCGCCAGGGCATGCAGTCGCGCCCGGCGGACGCCCTCAAGTACGCCCACGTCGACTGCGGGTTCGTCGGGCAGAATGTCTACCTGCACTGCGCCGCCGCGGGCCTGAACACCGTGTTCCTCGGCTCGCTGCAGCCGGACAAGCTCGCCGAGGCGCTCGGCCTTCCGGATACGCGCAAGCCGGTCTTCGCGCAGACCGTCGGCAAGCCCGCGCCGGCGGAGTAGGGGAGGGGGCGCCCCCTGCGCGTCCTCGTTCCGAAATCCGCATCCAGACGCCATGAAACTCGATCCGGTCCTCGTTCCGTTCAGCGCGCCGCGCTCCTACCTCGCCCTCGGCGTCCACCAGAAGGACGACTGGTGGTGCGAGCACCCCGCCGGTCTCTTCCTGCGCGAGCTCCGCACGAGCCGCGACGAGGCGCTCGTCGCGCAACTCGTTCCGCTCGGCCCCGATGGCGCCCCGCTCGCCTTCGAGCGCTACGAGTCGCATCCCGAGGCCTTCCGCGCCGAATGCGCCGCGGGCGCGTGGGAGTTCGTCTTCGCGGACCCCGCCACGATCCTCGCGCGCGCCGACCGACCCGGCCTCGGCCTGCGCCTCGACTTCCTCGCCGAGGGCCGTCGCTTCCAGATGATGTTTCCCGTTCCCGCGCCCGGCTCCGCCGCGCCCGACGGCACGCTTCTGCTGGCCAACGCGCACAAGAACCGCGTCAAGTTCCTCCTCGCCGCCCGCGCCGGCCGCCTCGTCCCCGACGACTCCCGCTGGGACGGCCGCGACGCCCTCTCGATGGCCGCCAACCTGGTCCCGCCAGACTCCGGGTCCATCCAGCATTCAGCATTCGGCATTCAGCATTCCGGCGGAACGCCGTTGGAGCTCGCGATCCGCGAATACCCCGGCGAATGGGACGGCGCCGTGCCGTCCGACGACTTCGACGCCGCCCGCGCCGCGCAGG
>CADBEF010000229.1 GCA_902793555.1 uncultured bacterium
CTCCGCGCCGACCTGGCCGCCTGCGAGGCGAGCCTCAAGATCCTGCGCGACGCCGCCGCGTCGCCCGACGGCCTCCCCGCCGGCACCGCCAAGCTCCTCGACCCGGCCAATCCGCTCGGCGCGCCCGACGGCGCCGTCCTCGGCCCCATCGCCGACCGCCGCTCCGCGCCCAAGGCGCTCCGCACCGCCCTCCAGGCCGCGCTCCGCGCCTGGCTCGACGCCGTCGCCGTCCGCTCCGGCGCCGACCTCCCCGCCATCCTCTCCGCCCTCGGCTCCGCCCCCGCGCGCCTCGTTGCCGCCGACGCGGCCGGTTCCCCGCCCCCGCCCCGCGAAGCCGGTTCCGTGCCCGGAGCTTCAGCTCCGGGAAAGCCCCTCCTTCCCCTCGTCGCCGTCGCCCCCGGCTTCGAAGCCGCCGCCGCGCGCCTGCTCGGCGGCGTCTATCTCGTCGACGCGCTCCCGGACGACCCGGCGGCCGTTCCCGCCGGCGCCACGCTCGTCACGCCCGCCGGTGCCGTCCTGCGCGCCGGCGGCCTCGTCGACGTCTGGGGCGAGGGCGCCGCGGCCAACCCCTTCTCGCGCCACGCGCAGCTCGAGGACGCCGAGGCCGAGCACGCCTCGCTCGAGGAGAAACTCGCCGCCGCCGAGGACGACGAAGCCGCCGCCCAGAAGGCGCTCCGCGGCGCCGAGGACGCGCTTTCGCAGGCCCGCGCCCGCCTCGACCAGAGCCGCCGCACCGCCGCGCAGAAGGAGGGCGAGGAGCGCTCGCTCGCCAAGGAGCTCTCCGAAACGCGCGCCCGCCTCGCGGCCGCGACGAAGGAGCTGGACGAGCTTTCCGCCGCCAACAAGGAGACCTCCGAGCGCACGCAGGGCCTGGCGCAGCGCCTTCGCGACATGTCCGACTCGCGCACCCGCGTCGCGGACGCCGTCGCCGCGCAGAACGAGACCGTCCGCAAGGCCGAAGCCGAGTTCCTCGAGGCCCAGGCCCGGCTCACCGAGGCGCGCCTCTCGCACGCCGCCACGAGCCAGCGCGCCGAGACCGCGCGCACGCAGCACGAGGCCGCCACCGCCCGCATCCGCGAGCTCGACGCCATGATCGAGGCGCGAGAGACCGGCGTGGCGGGGTACGCCGAAAGCATCGCCAAGCTCGTCGAGGACTCGCAGGCCGTCGAGGACGGCCTGGAGGGGCTCGACGCCGCCTCGCGCGAGGCCGACGCCCGCGTCGCCGCGCTCCGCGCCTCGCGCGCCGAGCGCCAGGCGGAGGCGGACGAGGCCGCCGCCGCGCTCCAGAAGGTCCGCGCGCAGCTCGACCAGTCCGCCGCGCGCCAGAACCAGGCCGAAGTCGCGCTCGCCGAGGCGCGCCTGCAGCTGCAGGCCCTCGCCGAGGGCCTCGACCGCGACTGGCACCTCACGCCCGAGACGCTCGCCGCCGAGCCCGAGCGCGACTGGGGCGAGGCCGGCCCGCCCTCGCCCGAGGACGCCGCCGCGCGCGTCTCCGAGCTGCGCCGCAAGATGGACGACATGGGCCCCGTGAACCTCGTCGCCATCGAGGACTGCCAGAAGAGCGAGGAGCGCCACGACTTCCTCGTCAAGCAGCAGAAGGACCTCACCGACGCCAAGGAGAAGCTGCTCGAGCTCATCAAGGACATCGACCGGCAGAGCGTGGAGCGCTTCCGCGAGACGTTCACCAAGGCGAACGAGAACTTCCAGAAGATGTACGCGCGCCTCTTCGGCGGCGGCACCGCCGAGCTGCGCCTCATGGACGAGGAGGACATCCTCGAGTGCGGCATCGACATCGTCGCGCGCCCGCCGGGCAAGAAGCCGACGAGCGTGTCGCTCCTGTCCGGCGGCGAGCGCACGATGACCGCCGTCGCGCTGCTCTTCTCGATCTACGAGATCAAGCCCTCGCCGTTCGCGATCCTGGACGAGCTGGACGCCGCGCTGGACGACAGCAACATCGGCCGCTTCGTGGACGTCCTCAAGGACTTCCTCGAGATGTCGCAGTTCCTGATCATCACGCACAACCAGCACACGATCGCCGGATCGGACATCGTGTACGGCGTGACGCAGCAGGAGAAGGGCGTCTCGACCATCATCTCGATGCGCCTCAAGCGCGTCGGCGTCGAAGCGCCGCAGGGCGAGGAGCTGCCGGACCTCGCGGCCCCGCCGCCCCCCGGCGCGCGCAAGCTCAAGAACGCCGAGAACTACGTCAAGAAACCCCGCGCGAAAAAGCCCGCCGAAGGCGAGGAGGCCCCGTCGCCCGACGGCGACGCCACCGCCCCGGACGCCCCCTGACCGGCGCTCGCGCGCGCGAACGCGGCGCTTGCATTCGCGGGCGCGTTGCGGTAAGATTCCCGGCAACGCATGAAACCCGCAATCCACACACTCCGCGGCGACGACGGGATGGTCCTCAAGGCCAGCACCCTCGGCGGCATCGTCACCGAACTTCTCGTCCCCGACCGCACGGGCAAACCCGGCAACGTCGTGCTCTCGCTTCCCGACGCGCGTGACCACCTCGCCAACGGCTACATGAACGCGCTCATCGGGCGCGTCGGCAACCGCGTCTCGCGCGGCGGCTTCGAACTGGACGGCGTCTTCTACCCGATCGCGAAGAATTCCGGCAAGGGCCGCCACACGTGCCACCTGCACGGCGGTGCGCGGGGCTTCGACAAGCACGTGTGGAGCGCGCGCGAGTTCGCGGGGGCGGACGGCCCGTCGCTGGAGCTCACGACGTTCTCGCCCGACGGCGAGGAAGGCTATCCCGGCAACCTCGCGGTGCGCGTCGTCTACACGCTCTCGCGCAGCCGCTCGTGGCGCATCGAGTACTGGGCGGTCACGGACAAGCCCACCGTCGTGAACCTCACGCAACACGCCTACTTCAACCTCTCCGGCGGCAAGCGCGACGTCTCGGACCACGAAATCGCCGTCTTCGCCTCGCGCTTCACCGAGGTGGACGCGGCGCTGCTGCCCACCGGCCGCGTGCCGTCCGTGGAGGGCACGGCGCTCGACCTGCGCGAACCGGTGCGGCTCGGCGACCTCTTCGCCCGCGCCCGCAAGGACCCGCAGCTCAAGCTCGTGGGCGGCGGGCTCGACCACAACTTCGTGCTCGACCGGGACGGTTCGTCCGGCCTGGAGGTGATGGCCTCGTTCGCCGATCCGGCGAGCGGCCGGCGGATGTTCGTCATGACGACCGAGCCCTGCATGCAGGTCTACTCCGCGAACTTCCTCGCGCCCGGCCTCAAGGGCCGCGGCGGCGCGGTCTACGGCCCGCACTGGGCGTGCTGCTTCGAGACGCAGCACGCACCCGACAGCCCGAACCAGTCCGGCTTCCCGTCGATCCGCCTCGACCCGGGGCGCGTTTACCACAGCGTGACCGAATACGCGTTCGACGTCGACGACGCCGACTAGGCGCCGGAGGCACCCCACCCCATGTCCGACACATCCATTCCAGTCCCCGCCGGCTCGCACCGCGAAGAGCGCGAGGTCCCCGTCATCCCCGGCTACCAGATCGAGGCCGTCGCCGGCGAGACGACAAGCACGCAGAGCTGGGAGGCGCTGCAGATCTCGCTCGACCGTCGCGTCGTGCTGCTCACGCTCAAGGTCGAGCTCGTGGACGACCCCGCGAAGGTGGCGCACTTCGAAGACGTCGCGCGCATCGTCGCGCGCCTGCACCACCGCAACATCGTCTCGATCATCGACATCGCCAAGACGGCGACGGGGCTGCCCTACGTCGTCATGGAGAAGATCGAGGGCCGCCGGCTTTCCGAGGTGCTGCACAACGACGGCCCGCTCCCGCCCGAGCGCGCCGCGAGGGTCGTCCTCCAACTTGCGGACGCGCTGGACGGCGCGTGGAAGCAGTCCGGCTTCGTCCACCGCAACCTCAAGCCCGACAACGTCTACGTCCTTCCGGACGGCGCCGCGAAGATCAGCTCGTTCATGTACGCGACCGTCATCCGCCCCGGCGCCGACCCGCTCGCGGCCGACGGCGGGATGCTCGTCGGCACGCCGAACTACATGCCACCGGAGCAGATCGACTGCCTCCGCTCGATCGACTTCCACGCGGACGTCTACTCCGTCGGCGCGCTCTTCTACCAGGCGCTCACCGGGCATTCCCCGTTCCACGAGGAGCGGGACTACATGCAGATTTTCCAGCTCCAGAAAGAGGGCACGATCCCCGCTCCGTCCGACCTCGACCCGAAGATCCCCGTCGCGTTCTCGCGCATCGTCCAGAAGATGATGGCCAAGCGCCCCGGCGACCGCTACGCGTTCTGGCAGGACGTGATCGAGGACATCCAGCGCGCCCTCGCCGGCCGCGACCTCTACGTGCCCGGCGGCGGCGCATGGATTTCCCCGCGCAGCACGGTCGCCGACGCGGCGCCCCAGCCCGAGCCCGAGCCCGCGGCGGCAAAAGGCAAGCCCAAGGGCCTCAAGATCGGCGCCGCCGGGCTCAAACTGCCCGGCCGAGCCGCGGGTGCGGCCGCCGCGGCCCCCGCGCCGCGCATCCGCACCGCCCCGCCCCCCGCGAAAAAGCCCGCCGCGCCCGGCTCGCCT
>CADBEF010000230.1 GCA_902793555.1 uncultured bacterium
CGGGCGCCGAAGCCCGCTCGGAAGCGGCGCGCCTGCGCGCGGAGCCGTTCTGGCGCGACGGCGCGCTCGACGCGCTCGCGCCCCGCCTCGCCGCCGCGCCCGCCCGCCCCGGACCGGACGGGGAGACGACCGGCGGGGGGTCGCTTTTCGCGCGCGCCGTCGTCGGCTTCTACCGCATCGCCGTCGGCCCCGCGATCGGCGACCGCTGCGTCGTGGAGCCGAGCTGCTCGCGCTACTTCGTCGCCGCCGCGCGCAAGCACGGCTGGCTCGGCGTCCCGATGATCGCCGACCGGTTCGTCCGCGAACCGGTCGTCTCCGCCCCGGACCGCCCCTGGGTCCGCAACGCCGCCGGCCGGTGGCGCCATCCCGATCCGGTCGAGGACCACGACTGGTGGTTCGCGCGATAAAAAGCGGGAAGGCGGCGACACGGTGTCTGAAATCCGAAATCCGAAATCCGGCAACGGCCCGGGAGTTCCCGCATGAGACCAACGTTTCTCCCACTTCTTGCACTTCTTCCGCTTCTCGCGGAACCCGCGGCCGCGGCGGAACCGCCCGCCGCGAACGACCGGCTGGCCGCCGCGCTCGGCCTGGCGGACGACTTCCTCGCCTCGGGCGACCCCGCGGCGGCGGCGCTCGAATACCGCCGCCTCGCGGCCGACCTGGACGACGCCGCCCTGCGGCCGGGGCTCCACCTGCTCGCCGCGGAAGCCTACCGCCGCGGCGGCGACTGGTCCCGCATGGAACGCATGCTCGACAAGGCGGAAGACGGCGGCGCGGGCGCCGACCCCGCCACGGCCTTCCTGCGCCTGCGTCTCGCGGAAGGCCGCAGCGAATGGATCTCCGCGATGCTCTACGCCGAAACGCTCGAAACGGCGGCGGACCGCGCGGGCGACGCGACGCTCCGCCGTTTCGCCGCCGGCGCGCGCGCCGCGGACGCGCTTCTGGCCGGACGGGCGGACGAAGCGCGCGCCGCCGTCCGCGGCGACGCGGACAAGCTGCGTCTGGTCGAGGACTACGCCGCCGGTTCGGACAAGTCCCCGACCGTGGGCGGGCTGCTCGGAATCGTCCCGGGCCTCGGCTACGCCTACAGCGGCGAATGGAGCAACATGGTCCGCTCGATGGTCCTCAACGGGCTGTTCGGGTGGGCGATGTTCGAATGCGCCGACCGGGAAGAGTGGGGCCTGTTCGCCGTGACGACGTTCTTCGAGCTCACGTGGTACACCGGCAGCATCTACGGCGGCATCGACGCCGCGCACCGGTACAACCGCGAGCGACTCGAAAACGCGGCCGCCGCGCTCCGCGACCGCCCCGTTCCGTCGGTCGGCCGCGCGCCGGGCGTTCCGCTTCTGGGCGTCCGCCTGGAATTCTAGCGGCGCTTCGCGAACGGTACGTACAGCAGAAGCCCGAAGGCGAGGACGCCGGCGGGAACCCCGATCGCGAGCGCGAGCCCCAGGCGGTTCCAGTCGCGGCCGGTCCCGATCCCCGGATCGAGGGCGCCGCCGAAGTCGCCGGCGACGACCGGCCGCTCGTCGCCGGAGAGCCATTCGACGACCGAGAGGAACAGCAGGGCGTTGCCCTCGAGACCGCCGTCGAGCATCGCGTTGGAGACGAAGTCCGCGTCGCCGAACGCGGCGATGCGGGTGTTCGCGCGCGGGCTGCGCGCCGCTTCGGAGGCCGCGGCGACGCAACGCGGAGCGCCGTCCGCCGCGCCGACCGAAACGAGCGGCGTCACGCGCGGCGGAACGGCCGTCGCGGCGGGCGGCGGCGCGGCCGCGACACCGCACGGCGAAACGAAGACCGACAGGACGCCTTCCATCCGGCGCACGGCGGGATGGTCGCCGTAGGAGAGCGACGACCGGCGCGCGCCCGACGGACGCGCGGCGGGCGGCGGCGCCTCGTAGCGGAGCCCCCACATCTCGAGCAACGGCCCGAGGCCGCCCGCGAACGCGTCGTCGGCCAGCAGCAACAGGCGCCCGCCGCCCGCGAGGTAGTCCGCGAGGATTTCGCGTTCGCGCTGGGGAAACGCGGTCCGGGGCCCGGCGACCACGAGCAGGCGGCACGCGGCGGGGACGGCGGACGTCTCGGGGCCGAGCACGAGGGGACGCGCGTCGAAGCCGTTCACGGCCAGGGCGCGGCCGATCGCGGACGCGCCCGTGACGGGGTGGCGGTCCGCCGGGTCGTATTCGCCGTGGCCGGAGAGGAAATAGACCGGAGACCGGACGGGGCGGACGATCTGCAGCAGGGCGGAAACGCACGCGCGCTCGCCGTCGAAGCCGCCCTCGCCCGCCAGCTCGTATTCGTCGACGGAGCTCGACCGGCCGCGGTGCTCGAAGACGATCGAATTGGGCGCGAGCCCGGGGTGGCGGCGGAACAGCTCGGCCGCCTCGGCGATGTCGTGGTTCACATCGAGGGCGGTCGCGCGGAACGAAAGATCCGGCATGCCGCCCGCCGCGGCGGAGAGCTCCTGCAGCAGGTCGCGCGCGGCGTCGCGGAACGGATGGTCGCGCTCGAAGACGGCGGTCGCCTCGACGACGCCCGACGCGGCGCGGAGCACCTCGACCGTGCGGTCCGAAAGCGCGCGGACCGAACCGGTGGACCAGTGCGCGTACAGGCGCGCGGAAAGCGCGTTCGCGGCGACGAAGATCCCGGCCGCGAGGACGACAGCCAGCGCGGCGCGGACCGAAGCGCCGAAACGGCGGCGGCGGATGTCGGGCTGGCTGGACGGTTCGTTCATGCGGCGGGATGATAGCCCATTCGCGGGGGCGGCGCAAGGAAAAAGGAGCGGCCCCGCCGCAACGCGACGGGGCCGCACGGCGGGGTTCCGGGGAGGCTAGGCCGGGTCGACGGAAACGACCTTGCCGTCCTTCTCGAACTTCACGGTGCCGGCGACGACGGTGAAGAGCGTGTCGTCCGCGCCGCGCTTCACGTTGCGGCCCGGCGCGAACTTGGTGCCGCGCTGGCGGACGAGGATTTCGCCGGCCTTGACGGCCTGGCCGCCGAAGCGCTTCACGCCGAGGCGCTGCGCGTTGCTGTCGCGTCCGTTGACGCCCTGGTGGGACTTGGACATGGCTTGTACCCTTTCCTGTTCTGCGGGTTAAATCGACTTGACGGTCGCGCGCGTCAGCTCCTGGCGGTGGCCGACCGTGCGCTTGTAGCCCTTGCGGCGCTTCTTGTCGAAGGCGAGGACCTTCGGGCCGCGGAAGTTCTCGACGACCTCCAGCTCGACGGCCGCGCCGTCCACGTAGGGCGTGCCGACCTTGAGGGACGTGCCGTCCGAGACGGCGAGGACCTTGTCGATCTTGACGACGGCGCCCTTTTCGGCGTGGAGAAGCTCGACTTCGACGGTTTGCCCGGCTTCGACGCGATACTGCTTGCCGCCGGTTTCGATGACTGCGTAGGGATTCATGGAGGAACGTCCTCGTGTGGTTGCGTGTTGCGGGGCGGTGACACTACCAAAACGGCGGGGGAGAGTCAAGGCAAAAATCGCGCTTGACCTTTCCGCCGGAAAATGGCATCCTTCCGCGCCACACGCGCCACGACCCCTCCCGAGCGGGAGCCCGGCCCCCCGGCGCGGAAGCGAGCGCCGGCCCCGCCAGCCGGCCAAAGCGGATTCACCGCGGCGCGCGGAAACGACGCGCGCCGCACCCCGGGCGAAAACAAAGGAAACGGTGCATACCATGGCTCAAAGCCTCTCCCAGCTCACCCTCCGCGACCTCATGGACGCGGGCCTGCACTTCGGTCACATGACCAAGCGCTGGAACCCGAAGATGAAGAAATACATCTACGGGAAGCGGAACGGCATCCACATCATCGACATCACGCAGTCGCTCGAGCTGCTCGACAAGGCCCTCGCGTTCGCGAAGTCCCTCGCCGAGGACGGCAAGGGCATCCTCTTCGTCGGCACGAAGAAGCAGGCGCAGGAAGTGGTCAAGGCCGCGGCCGAGACCTCCGGCTCGCCCTACGTCGTCAACCGCTGGCTCGGCGGCACCCTCACCAACGCCGCCACGATCCGCAAGAGCATCCGCCGCATGAAGCAGCTCAAGCGGATCTCCGAGGAGAACAACGGCGTCTTCTCGCAGCACAAGAAGGAGGACGCGTCGCTGCGCCGCGAGCTCGAGAAGCTCGAGGCCAACCTCACCGGCATCGCCTCGATGGACGGCGGCCCCCTGCCCTCCGCCGTGTTCGTCGTGGACGTCGTCCGCGAGAAGAACGCGGTCGCCGAGGCCAAGCGCCTGCGCATCCCCGTCGTCGCGATCGTCGACTCCAACGCCGACCCCGACCCGGTCGATTTCCCGATCCCCGGCAACGACGACTCGATCCGCGCGATCAAGCTCGTCGCCGACTCGATCGCCTCCGTGATCAAGTCCGGCGCCGAGTCCTGGGAGCGCAAGGCCGCCGAGGAGGCCCGCAAGGCCGAGGCCGAGAAGGCCGCCAAGCGCGCCGCCGCCGCTTCGATCGCCGCCGAGAAGGGCGACCTGCCGGCCGCCCCCGCGGCCGACGGCGAGCGTCCCGCCCG
>CADBEF010000231.1 GCA_902793555.1 uncultured bacterium
CGGCGCGGGGCGGCAGCGGGATGCCGGCGCGCGCCGCGGCGTCCGCCGAGGCGGCCAGGAGCTGGCACGGCTTCGACGGGTCGCGGCCCTTCGCCGCGACGATTCGCGCGAGGGCGTCCTCGCGGCCGGGCGCGGCGGCGACGCCGTAGACGGTGTCCGTCGGCACGAGGACGATCCCGCCGGCGCGGAAGAGCGCGGCGAGTTCGTCGAGGTCGGCGGGGGAAAGCGGCGCGCGGAAGCGGCGCATGGCGGCGCCTACGCCTTCCTGCCGGCGTAGCCCCACGGGTGCGCGGAGTGCCACGCCCACGCGGAGGCGATGATCTTCTCGGGGTCGGTCCATTCGGCCGCCCAGCCGAGGACCTCCTTCGCCTTGCGCGGGTCGGCGACGAGCTCGTCCGGGTCGCCCGGGCGACGCGGGGAAACGACCGCCGGGATCGGGTGGCCGGTCACGCGGCGCGCGGCCTCGACGATCTCCTTCACGGAGAAGCCGCGGCCCGTGCCGAGGTTGAGCGCGCCGCAGAAGTCCGACTCGAGCGCGAGCAGGTGGGCGCGAGCCAGGTCCGAGATGTGGACGTAGTCGCGCACGCACGTGCCGTCCGGCGTGCGGTAGTCGCCGCCGAAGATCTCGACCTTGTCCTTGCGCCCGAGCGGGACGCGCAGGACGTTCGGGATGATGTGCGTCTCGATCTCGCGGTCCTCGCCGAGGTTCCCCTCGGCGCCGCAGGCGTTGAAGTAGCGCAGGAACACCGGCCGGAAGCCGTGGATGCGCTGGTACCACCCGAGCATCTTTTCGAAAAGGAGCTTGCTTTCGCCGTAGGGGTTGGTGGGCCGCTGCGGCGTGTCCTCGGTGATCGGCATCTTGTCGGGCTGGCCGTAGGTCGCGCAAGTCGACGAGAACACGATGCGCTTCACGCCGCAGGCCTTCATCGATTCGGCGAGGTGGATGCCGCCGATGTCGTTGTTGCGGAAATACTTCCCGGGATCGGCGGACGACTCGCCGACGAGCGCGTAGGCGGCGAAGTGCATCACCGCGTCGGGCTTCTCGGCGCGCATCGCCTCGAGAATCTCGCCTTCGCGGCGCAGGTCGCCCACGATCAGGCGGGCGCGCGGGTCGACGGCCTCGAGGTGGCCGAGCTCCATCGAGTCGAAAATCGCGACGTCGTGCCCGGCGTCGAGGAGGTGTTTCGCGGCGCAGCTTCCGATGTAGCCGGCACCGCCGGTGACGAGGACTTTCATGGTCGGTTCGGGCGGTTGTTAGGAGTCGCGGATGTCGACGTGAAGCTTGTTGCGCAGGACGTTCTTCACCTCTTCGTGCGTCTTGTTGACTTCCTCGTCCTTGAGCGTGCGGTCGGCGGCCCGGTAGAGCAGGCGGTAAGCCAGCGAGAGCTTCCCTTCGCCGAGCGACTTGCCGCGGTAGACGTCGAAGAGCGAAACGTCGGCCAGAAGCTCCTTGGGCGCGGCCTTGCGGATCGTCTTCACGATCTCTTCGTGCGTGACGCCCGCCGGGGCCACGAGCGCGATGTCGCGCTCGGTGCCGGGCAGCGTCGGGACGTCCTTGGCCTTCGCGACGCGGAACGCGTTGGCGAGGAGCGGCGCGCGCCGCAGTTCGAACATCGCCACGGGCGACCCGATGCGGTTCTTACGGCAGAGGGACTGCTTCACGAGGCCGAACATGCCCGCGGGCCGCCCGGCGAGGATCGCGACGGCGGCCATCCCGGGCTCGAAACCGTCCAGGTCGCGCGGCTCGAGCCGGAGGGCCGGCGCGTGCAGCGCGGCGCAGAGCGCTTCGAGCGCCCCTTTGAGCCAGAGCAGCGACTCGAAGGGCTCGACCTTGCGCATGCGGTCGGTGCCGTCGCGCCCGGCGAAGCCCATGACGGCCGCGCAGACGCGGTCGTCCTCGAGCGGCGAACCGTCGACGGCGGCCGTGAAGACGCGGCCCATCTCGAAGACGGCGGCCGTGCCGACGCCGCGCGACTGGTTGTAGGCGAGCGTCGAGAAGACCTGCGGAACGAGCGAGTCGCGCAGCACCGAGCAGTCCGCGCTCACCGGGTTCGGGATGCGGATGCGGTGCTCGGCCTGCGCCGAGAAGAACGGCTCGAGGACGGCCGGCGCGGTGAAGGAGTAGTTGACGATCTCGCTGAAGCCGAGCCCCGCAAGCGCGTGGCGGCAGAGCGCCGCGGCGCGGGCGGGCGCGTCGTCCGCGCCCGGCACGACGCGCGAGGCGGGGACGACGTCCGGCAGCGCGCCGAGGCCGTTCATGCGGGCGACCTCCTCGACCAGGTCGCACTCGTCCGTGCAGTCGAGGCGCCAGGTCGGCACGACGAACGACGCGCCTTCCGCGTCGCGCGACTCGACCTTGAAGCCGAGCCCCTCGAGGATCGAGACCTGGCGGTCGGCCGGCAGGTCCATGCCGATCACGTCCGTCGCGCGTTTGAAGCGAAGCCGCACGACGCGCGGGGCCGGGTCGCGGCGGTCGTCGAGCACCGTGCCGGAGGCGACGGTCGCCGCGGCGTATTTCACCAGGAGGTGGCACGCGCGGCGCGAGGCCCAGTCGACGAGGAACGGGTCGACGCCGCGCTCGTAGCGGTGCGAGCTCTCGGTGTGAAGGTCGAGCTTCGTCGCGGTCGACTTGATGCCGGGCGCGGCGAACGACGCCGCCTCCAGCAGGACCGAGGTCGTGTCCGGCTCGATCTCCGAGCCCTCGCCGCCCATCACGCCGGCGACGGCGAGCGGGCCCTCCGGATCGGCGATGAGAAGCATCGACGGGTCGAGCTTGCGGTCCTGCCCGTCGAGCGTGCGGATGCAATCGGCCTCGCGCGCGTTGCGGACGACGATCGAGTGGCCGCCGCGGACCTGGCGGTAGTCGAACGTGTGCAGCGGCTGGCCGCACTCGAGCATCACGTAGTTCGAGACGTCCACGACGACGTCGATCGAGCGCATGCCGCAGAGCTCGAGGCGCTTGCGCATGAAGTCGGGGGAGGGGAGGCGCTCCACGTGCGGCAGGACGCGCGCCGTGTAGGCGGGGCATGCCGCCGGGTTCTCGATCCGGACGGAGCAGAGGTCCTTCGCGGCGGCGTCCGGCAGCTCCGGGAAGTCGACGGGCGGCAGCTTGAGCGGGCGGCCGAGGATCGCGGCGAATTCGCGCGCGATGCCGATGATCGAGAGGCAGTCGCCGCGGTTCCAGGTGATTTCCACGTCGAAGACCGTCTCGGGCTTCATGTCCGCGTAGAGCTCCGAGAGCGGCGTGCCGGGCTTCACGGCGGGGTCGAGCTCCAGGATGCCGGAGTGGTCCGCGGAGAGCTTGAGCTCGCGGGCCGAGCAGAGCATGCCGAAGCTCTCGACGCCGCGGAGCTTGCCTTTCTTCAGCGTCTCGCCGCCCTCGGGGACCTTGGCGCCGACGTGGGCCAGCGGCGTCACGAGGCCGGCGCGGCAGTTCGGCGCGCCGCAGACGATCTGGAGGTCTTCCTTCCCGTCGAAGACGGTGCAGACGTGGAGGTGGTCGGAATTGGGGTGAGGCTCGCAGGTCTTGACGAGCGCGGCGCAGATGCCGGTGAAATCGACGCCGACCTCTTCGACGCCCTCGATCTCGATGCCCGCGAACGTGATGCGGTCCGCGAGCTCCCGGACGGAGAGATCGGAAATGTCGATGTAGTCGGCGAGCCAGCTGACGGGAAGTTTCATGGCGGTTTTCCTCGTGGGCGCGCGATTCTAGCACAAACCGCGCCCGCGCTCAATCGGGTTTTCCGGCCCACGGAGGCGCGGGCGCGCGAACCGTCGTCTCCCGGCCCGTGGCGGGGTGGACGAACGTCGCGGACAGCGCGTGCAGGCGGTGGCCGGCGGCGGGGGCGGGGAGGGGCCGCGCGCCGTAGAGCGCGTCGCCCGCGACGGGATGTCCGACGGACGCGAGCTGGCAGCGGATCTGGTGCGTGACGCCCGTGAGGATCGTCACCTCGAGCAGCGTGCAGCCGCCGACGCGGCGCAGCGGGCGGTAGAACGTCTCCGCGAACATCGGCCGCTCGCCGTGCGGCAGCGAACCGCCGGAGACGCACCGCATCCGCCCGCGGAAGGAATCGGCGTGGGCGAGGTGGCCCGAAACGCCGCCCGCCTTCTCCACGGCGCCCTCGACGAGCGCCAGGTAAACCTTGCGCGCCGTGTGCGCCGTGAGCTGGGCGCGCACGGCGTCGAACGCGGCTTGCGTGCGCGCGGCGAGGACGAGCCCGGACGTTCCGGCGTCGAGCCGGTGCAGGAGGCCAGGGATGGCGGGGTCGCCGCCGACGCCCGCCAGTTCCGGATAGCGCGCGAGCGCCGCGCCGGCGAGCGTCCCGCGCTCGCCGGGCGCGACGGGGTGGCACGCCTGCCCGGCGGGCTTGTCGAACGCGACGAGCGCCGCGTCCTCGTAGACGACCGCGAGCGGCGCGTCCGGCTCGGGC
>CADBEF010000232.1 GCA_902793555.1 uncultured bacterium
GAGGTCTGGACCTCCTTCTCGAACTGCGCCTCGACGGCCTTCATGTGCGCGAGGAACGACGCGTCCGCGGAGAGCTCCTCGAGGCGCTCCTGCCCGACGTGGGAGAGCAGGCGCACCGGGTTGAACTCCAGCTCGCGGAAGAGCGTGGGCGAGACGCGGCGGAAGAGCGCGGAGGCGTCCGCGTTCCAGCACCACCACACGTTGTTGGCGAGGCGGGGCAGGAAGGCGAGGTTCTCGGGAACTTTGGGTGCGACGGTGTAGGTGCGGAACGTAGGCATGGCTGGTTCGGTGGCGGGTGGCGGGTGGCGGGTGGACGGGGGAAACTAGAACGCGAGGGCGCTCGACTTGAAGGACTTGATCGTCTTCGCGATCGAGGCGACGAGCTCCGGCGCGACGGGCTTGTTCGTCGAGAGCATCGCCATCGAGTGCCCCGTGGCGGGGTTGTGCGGGTTGCGCATGTCCTCGATGTTGATTCCGCCTTGTGCAGCGCGTCGCCGATGGCGCCGATGACGCCCGGGCGGTCGTCGTACTCGAAGAACACCGCGTTGCGCGTCGGCGTCCAGTAGAGGTGGTTGAACTCGTCGATGCGGGCGATCATCTTCACGCCCTCGCCGACGGTCCCGCGCACGGAGACCTGCGCCGCGCCGGCCGCCAGGTCGACGGTCATCGAGTTCTCGTATTTCTTCGTGGCGTCGGCCTCGCGCACCTTGAACGCGACGCCGCGGCCCTCGAGGTCGGCGATGACGGTCTTGAAGTCGGAGGAACGGTTGATGTCGTCCCAGATGCCGTTGAGCAGCGAGAGCGAGAGCCACTTGGCGTAGGGCTCGAGCTTGCCGTAGCAGCTCACCTCGATGCGGGAGAGCGGCTTCTCGGGGCCGAGGATGGCGCGGGCGACGCGGGCGATCATGAACGCCAGGTCGCAGTACGAGGCGTCGAGCCCGGCGGGCATGTCGCGGTTCACGACGAAGGGCGAGACGCCCTTCTCGTCCAGGTCCACGAGCTCCTCCGCGGCGCGGACCGCGGCGTTGCGGTTCGCCTCGACGGTCGAGGCGCCGAGGTGCGGCATCATGAGGTCCGCGATGTCGGCGACGGACTTCGGGCCCTCGGCGTCCTTCGGGTAGACGTCGTTGAGGAAGCGGATCGACTTGAGGCCGCGGGCCTCGCGGATGGCGTCCTCGTCGACGATCCCCGCGCGGGCGCAGTTGACGAGCGTCGCGTCGTTCTTCATGAGCGCGAGGAGCTTCTTGCCGACGAACCCCTTGGTCTCGGCGTTCTGCGGGATGTGCAGCGTGATGAAGTCGGACTCGCGGAAGATGGTCTCGACGTCCGCCGGCTCGATGCCGAACTCCTTGGCCTTCTCGGGCGGGACGAGCGGGTCGTAGCCCAGGACGCGGCACTCGAAGCCGGCGATGCGCTTCGCGACGAGACGGCCGATGTGGCCGAGGCCGACGATGCCGACGGTCTTGCCGGTGAGCTCGCGGCCCATGAGCTTGGCCTTCTCCCACTCGCCGCGGCGCGTGGTCTCGTCCGCGCGGACGACGTGGCGCAGGTCGGCGAGGATGAGCGCGACGACCTCTTCGGCGACGGCGTTCGAGTTGGCGCCGGGCGTGTTCATGACGTCGATGCCCTTGGAGCGGGCGTATTTGCCGTCGATGTTGTCGAATCCCGCGCCGGCGCGGACGACCGCCTTGAGGTTCGGCAGCGCGTCGATCACCTCGGCGGTGACCTTCTCGGAGCGGACGATGAGCGCGTGGGCGTCCGGGTGGGCCTTGGCGAGGTCGAGGATGGGGGTCTTGGGCTCCTGGACGACCTCGTAGCCGCCGTGGTCGGCGAGGATCTTGGTCGCGAGCGAATCGAGCTTGGTGGGGATGAGGACCTTCTTCATGGGGGATGGCTCCTGCTGTTTTTCCGTGCGCGTCCCGCGCGGAATGCGGCGGGAGTATAGGCTTCCCGCGCGCGAAAAGCAAGGGAATTCCGCGAACCGGGCGTCCGGTTGCCGGGGACGGCCCGTTTTGGTAGAATTCCCGCTTGCACGAACACCTCTGGATTCCAGCCATGAACGGTTTCTTCCGCCTCGCCGCCTGCGTCCCCGAGCTCCGCGTCGGGGACCCCGCCTTCAACGCCGCCCGCATTCTCGAGCTCTACCGCAGGGCCGAGGCGGAGGGCGCCGCGATCGCCGCCTTCCCGGAGCTCTCCGTGACCGGCTACTCGTGCGGCGACCTCTTCGCGAGCCGCACGCTCCTCGCCGCCGCGGAGCGGGAGCTGCTCGCCCTCGCCCGCGCCACGGAGGGCCGCCGCGCGCTGCTCGTCGTCGGCGTCCCGGTGCCCGTCGGCGCCCGCCTCTTCAACGCGGCGGCCGTCCTCGGCGGCGGCCGCGTGCTCGGCCTCCCATTCAAGGAGAACCTCCCGAACTACCGCGAGTTCCAAGAGAAGCGCTGGTTCCGCCCCGCGCACGAGCTCGCGGAGGGCTCCGTCCGGCTCGGCGGCGCGGACGTCCCCGCCGGCGCGGGGCTCGTCTTCGCGTGCGGCGAGGGCGCCGGCGCGGCGCGCTTCGGCGTCGAGATCTGCGAGGACCTCTGGGCGCCCGTGCAGCCCTCGCAGGCGCTCGCGCTCGGCGGCGCGCAGATCGTCCTCAACCTCTCGGCCGGCAACGAGCTCGTCTCGAAGGCCGACTACCGCCGCTCCCTCGTCGCGGGCCAGAGCGCGCGCCTCGGCTGCGCCTACCTGCTCGCCGGAGCGGGCGTCCACGAGTCCACGTCCGAGATGGTCTTCCCCGGCCACGCGATCGTCGCGTTCAACGGCCGCGTCGTCGCCGAGAACGGGCGCTTCGCCCGGAAGGGCGAGGCCACGATGGCCGACGTGAACCCCGCCTGGTGCGACGCCGCGCGCCGCGCCTGGTCCGGCTTCGCGGACGCCCCCGTCCCGGCCGGGCTCCGCACCGTCGCGTTGCCCGCGCTCCCGGAGTCGCCCGACCTCGCGCGGCTGCGCGTCGACCCGCGCCCGTTCGTCCCGGCCGACCCCGCCGCGCGCGAGGCGCGCTGCCGCGAAATCCTCTCGATCCAGAGCGCCGGTCTCGCCGGACGCGTGGAGCGCACCGGCGCGAAGCGGCTCGTCCTCGGCGTCTCCGGCGGGCTCGATTCGACGCTCGCCCTGCTCGTCTGCGCGCGCACGACCGACCGGCTCGGCCTCCCGCGCGCCGCGACGCTCGCCGTCACGATGCCCGGCTTCGGCACGACCGCGCGCACCCGCGGCAACGCCGAGAAGCTCGCAAAGCTGCTCGGCGCGGAGCTGCGCGCCGTCCCGATCGGCCCCGCCGTGAAGCGGCACTTCGCCGACATCGGCCACGACCCGGAGGTGCGCGACGTCACCTACGAGAACGCCCAGGCCCGCGAGCGCACGCAGGTGCTGATGGACCTGGCGAACCAGGAGGGCGGCCTCGTCGTCGGCACCGGCGACCTCTCCGAGATCGCGCTCGGGTGGTCGACCTACAACGGCGACCAGATGTCGATGTACAACGTCAACTGCGGCGTCCCGAAAACGCTCGTGCGCTGGGTCGTCGAGAGCGAGGCGGACGCCGCCCCCGCGCGCGTCGCCGCCGTCCTGCGCGACGTGTGCGCGACGCCCGTCTCGCCCGAGCTCGTCCCGGGCGGCGCCGCCGAACAGAAGACCGAGAGCATCCTCGGCCGCTACGAGCTGCACGACTTCTTCCTCTACCACTTCCTCAAGTGGGGCGAGACGCCGGAGAACCTCCGCGCGCTCGCGCGGCGCGCCTTCGGGAAGGAGGCGACGGCCAGGGAGATCGACGCCGCGCTCGCGGTCTTCCTTCGGCGCTTCGCGACGCAGCAGTTCAAGCGCGACGCCTCGCCGGCCGGCCCGAAGGTCGGAACGATCGGCCTCTCGCCGCGCGGCGACTGGCGCGCGCCGGCGGACCTCTCCCCCGCCCTCTTCGCCCGCGCCTGAGGCGGGCCCGCGAAGCGGCATGGAAACGGAACGGACCGTCGTCGGCCGCCTCGCGCCGAGCCCCACGGGCGCGCTGCACCTCGGCAACGCGCGGACGTTCCTGCTCGCATGGCTCTCGGCGCGCTCGCGCGGCGGGCGCGTCCTGTTCCGGATCGAGGACCTCGACCACCCGAAGAAGAAGCCCGGCGCCGCCGCCGCCATGCTGGAGGACCTGCGCTGGCTCGGGCTGGACTGGGACGGCGCGCCCGTCGTGCAGTCGGCCCGGCTCGGCGTCTACCGCGACGCCCTCGCGCGCCTGGTCGCCGCCGGCCGCGCCTACCCGTGCGTCTGTTCGCGGCGCGACGTCGAGCAGACGCAGTCCGCGCCGCACGGCCGCGATCCGCACACGCTCGCGTATTCGGGCCGGTGCCGCGGGCGCTTCGCCTCGTGGGAGGAGGCGTGCGCCGCGCTTCCGGACGGCCGCCTGCCCGCGTGGCGCTTCCGCTCGGAGCCCGGGCTTTCCGCCTTCGACGACCTCTTCCTCGGCCGCCGCGAGCTCGACCGCTCCGACATCGGCGACTTCGCCTTCGCGCGCGACCCGGACGGCGCCGGCTACCTGCTCGCGTGCGCCGTCGACGACGCGGCCGCGGGCGTCACGGAGGTCGTGCGCGGCGCCGACCTCGTCGACGCGGCGCACTGCCAGATCCAGCTGCTGGAGGCGCTGGGGCTGCCGGTTCCCGCGTTCTGCCACGTGCCGCTCGTCGTGGCGGAGGACGGCCGGCGCCTGGCCAAGCGCCACGGCGACACGCGCCTGTGCGCCCTGCGCGAAGCGGGCGTC
>CADBEF010000233.1 GCA_902793555.1 uncultured bacterium
ATCGCGGCGAAGGCCTTCGTCTCCGGGTCCTGGCAGAGGATCGCGCCCGGCTTTTCGCGCAGGGCGGCGTTCGCCGCCAGCATGTCGCGGGCGACGGCGCCCCCGGAGCCGCCGAGGGCCTCGCCGATCCCGGCGTGGAGCAGGATCGCGCCGTCGGACGCGTGGTCGAGAAAGGAAACCGCGATGCCGTCGAAGTCGATGACGACGGCACCCGTCGCCGTTTTCGGCGGCGGGAGCCCGCATTTCGCGGCGAAGGCGTTCATGCGCTGGGCGTAGTCCATCGTGTCTTGCTGTGCCGTTTTGTTTCGGCGGCGGCGGTCGGAGGTTACACGCGGATGAAGTCGGGGACGCCGGAGAGGGGGCTGGCGTCCTCCTCGTCCGCCCTCGAGAGCGCGGCCTCCTCGTCCACGTCGAGGAATGCCGTCGCGAGCCGGCTCCATTCCGCGGCCGTGTCGACGAGATCCTCGACGGCGCGGGAGAGTGCGTCCGGATCCGCGAGGGCGAGCGGGATCGACGACGTGGCGAAGAGTTCGCCCGCCTCGGCGTCGAGCGAAAGCGCCGTCCCGCCCGCCGCGGCGTAGTTCGCCTGGAGCGCGACCGCGGCGAAGGCGCCGCCGGCGTCGGGCGGCATCTCCCCGACGTCGGCGGCGAGGACGACCGCCGCGCCGTCGGCGCTCTCGCGGAGCGAGACTTGCGTGCCGTCGACGGAGAGGGTGGCGGCGCCGTCCTCGGCGGAGAGTCCTTCGACCGCGCATTGGGCCGCGAAGGCGGAAACGAGTTCGTCGAACGTCATGTCGTGCTTTCTTGTTCGGGATATCGGAGGGGCGTGGCGGGCGGGGTGTTGCCCCCCCCTTCGCACGCCCGTCGGGTTCGCGGGGTGCGGTTGCCGATTCTACACGAAACCGCTCGGGAATGTAACAAAAATCTGACGCGCCTTCGCGGGCCGCATCCGGGGCGGCTACTGGAACCAGTCCTTGCGGCAGACGCTGTAGGCGAGGTCGCCGGTGAAGAGTCCGTGGAACTGGAGGCGGCTCTCCTGGCAGATGTTCTTGGCCTGCTTGGACTCGGATTTCCTGAGGTCGAATCCGTTGTCCATCGGCCGGATCGGGCTCGACGGCCTGTGCAGCAGCTCGTCGCCCAGGATGAGCTTCTGCACCTCGCGCTTCTCGAAGTCCTCGGCGGAGATGACCTTGCCCTCGTTCTTGAAGCGCTCCGCCAGCGCGATCGCCTCGTCGAGCCGCAGCATCGCGCTTTCGACGGCGTCCGCCGGCAGGCGCTTGAGCAGGTCCTGCCGGTAGGCCTCGCGGGCCTCGGAGCCCGGCGCCATCGCCACGAGGTGGTTGTAGAGGTCCTCGTCGATGTAGCTCGGGAGGACGTCGCAGTCCGAGCCGGTGACCCTGCGGAAGGCCCAGTGCAGTTCGCCGGCAGCGAACTTGGAGGGGTCGACCTCCAGGCGGTTGCCGGGCAGCGCCTTGATGCCGGGGTCCGACTCGAGCTTCCGGCGGATTTCGTCGCGCAGCTCGGGCGGGTATTCGTTGACGATGGCGTTGAAGTACGATTTGAAAACTCTCGCCTCCACCGGGGCGAGAACGACCTTCCTCAGGCCCGTGCGGTAGGCCGGGTAGCAGGCGTCGTTGTCGATGCACTTCACGGTCACGGTGAGGTCGCTCTTCACCTGGACCATGTAGTTCCGGGAGTGGCGGTCCCCCTGGCCGGTGAGCATGTCGAACCACTCGAGGCGGTTCGTCTGGCGGACGATGCGGCCCAGCACCTTGCCGTACTGCTCGTCGGGGAGGTGGCGGATCTCCTTCGGGGTCAGGCAGCCGGGCTGCTTCTCGACGCGCTTCAGGAAATCCGAGCAGGTCTCGCCGGGCGCCTTCTCCATGAAGGTGCCGTACTGGCCGTCCAGGACGCCGACCGTCGTCTTGACCATCAGGTCCCCGAGGCCGAAGTGCTCGGCGGCCTTCGCGGTGGCGACGTTGAGGTGCGCGACCTGCGTCTCGGGCCGGTAGTCCATCGAGAGGTTCAGCGGCTCGATGCCCTTGCGGCCGGGCACCTCCGGCTTGAAGACGTATTCCGAGCCGTCCTTGAGCTTCGCGAGGTAGACGGTGTTGGCCTGGCCGGAGCCGAGCTTCTCGACCTTCTCCACGCGGGAGGGGTCGAGCGCGGGGTCGACGTCGGCGTCGTCCATCCCGCGGATGCGCGCCTCGACGAGCGTCGTGAGCGGCAGGTCGCCGTCGAAGAGCGCCCGCGCGGACGCCGCCGTGAGGAACTTCTCCGGCGGGAGCGGCCCTTCGAGCGATTCCCCGATCGCGACCAGGTGCGCCACCATCGCGGCGAGGACCTTGGTGTTCTTGGCCTGGCCGTAGACGACGTTCCACTGCTCGGTCGTGACGTTCTTGTAGGGATCCTTCTGGTCGAGGCCCGAGATCTCCTTCTTGATCAGTGCGGGGTGGATCGGCTGGAGCGCCTCCAGGACGGCCTCCATCTCCGCCTTGAGCGCGCGCGTCGGGTTCCGGGCGTATTGTTCGGCCAGCCCGGCCAGCTTGTGTCGCAGGCTCGCGGCCATGGCCAGCATCGGGGCGCGGGCCGACAGGCCGGGGAGATACGCGGGGTCGCCGACGACCGGCGCCCGCCGGATCGAGGAGAAGTCGGCGAGCTCGACGTGCTTCCCGAGGGCCTTGAGGACGACCTCGCGGCGGATGCCCGCGAGCCGCTCCTCGAGGCCGCGCAGCACCGCGGCGGCGGCGTCCAGCAGCTGCCGGTCGGGCATCACGCGGGAGCCGTCCGCGCCGACGGCGATGCCCTCGCGGCCGGCGCGGGCGAGCGCGTTGGCGGTCTCGCGGATCTCGCGCGTGTAGGCGGCGAGCTCCTCCGCGGTGATCTCCGCCGGGCCGCGCGCGGCGAGGGCGTCGAGGCGGTCGACGAGCGGCCGGAGCGAATCGTGGACGAGCCCGAGGTCCGCCGTCGTGCCGTGCATCGAAAGCGCCTGGCGCGGCAGGAGCGCGTCGAGGCGCCGGTCGAGCCGCGCGTCCGCCGCCGCGTCCTGGTTCCGGGAGGCCTGCTCGGCGGCGTCCGCGAGCTCCATCGCGAGCGTGAGGATCTCGCTCCCGCGGCGGTCGCACTGGAACGCGAGCTCGCAGAGCGAGTCGAACGCCTCGCCCGAGATTCCGCGCCGGTTCACGAGCTCGTGCAGCTTCTCCGCCAGCTCCGCCTGGTCGTCGAGCGCCTTCCGGATGGCGGTGGCGACGGCGTCCCCCTCCTTCCAGTCGAACGCGCCGTCCTTGAGCGCGAGCGCGTTGCCGATCTCGCGGCCGGTGAAGGCCGCGAGCGCCGCGAACGAGGCCCGGGCGCGGTCGGCCAGCGTGGAGAGCTCCTGGCGCGTCAGGTCGTCGAGCTTGGCGGCTCCGGCCGCCGCCTCGAGCGCGGCGGCGTCGACCGACGCCGTCGCCGTCTTCGCGGCGCGGACGAGGAGCGAATCGAGCTTCGCGACGAGCTCGCCCGCCGGCATGCGGGGCGCCTCGGGCGGCGGATTATCCAGCGGCTCCGGCGCGACGGGCGGATTGCCGACGGACGCGGGCGGGACGGGGCCCTGCGCGCCGCCGACCGGCGGCTGGACGGGAACGGGGTTCGGGACGTTGGCGTTGACGGGAGGGAGAGGCATGGCGGAGTCCTTTCAATGCTGAATGCGCAATGCACAATGCACAATGGAGTGTGGGTGACGCCCATTCTACACGAAAGCGGGGGAAAAGGTTACAAACACCGCGATCCACATTGAAAATTGGAATTGTCAACTGGCAACACTTCCACACTGGCAACATTCTACAAGCATCGCCGGAGGAAGTTAAATGTTGCCAATCCCAATGTTGCCGATTGCCAATGGAGACTGCATTGGGAATTAGACGCGGAACCCATCGTCGGGCGGGACGGCGGCCGGTGTGGGCGCGGGTTCCTGGGCGGCGGGTGCGGCAAGCGCGTCGCGGACGGCGAGCGCGGCGTCCGCGAAGGCGAGCACGCGGTCGCCGAGGGCGTCGGCGGTCAGGCCGTCGAACGGTATGAATCTCGAGAGCAGGAGCGTGCCAGCGAAGAGGCCGAGGTAGCTGCCGCGCGTCCCTATGCCGTTGCAGGCGAGTTCGAGGGCCGCGCGGAGCGTCTCGGGCGGCAGCTGCTCGCCGGGCTCGCTGACGGGCGCAAAGAGCACCACGTCGTCCCGCTCGCGGCGGTACTGCAGCGTGATGACAAGGTCTTCCGTCTCCAGCGAGCAGGATTCCTGCGCATTTGCCTCCAGTGGCAGCCCGGTGTTCTTGGCAAATTCGGCGATCAGCGATTCGAATGGTGTCATGGCACTGTTT
>CADBEF010000234.1 GCA_902793555.1 uncultured bacterium
CCGCCGTGCGGGCCCTCGGCCTCGCGCCCCGCGGGCCCCGTGCCGCCCGAGCCGGGCAGGACGGGCTCGCGGATCGAGCCGACGCAGCGCGCCACGCCCGACACCTCGGCCATGTTCTTCGGGGCGCCCTGCCCGCCGTGCGACGCGCCGCACCCCGCCACCAGCCCGGGCGACGGGCCCTTGCCCGGCGCGAAGCCCTTGCCGGAGACGGACACGATCGCCTCGGGGCCGACCTCGATCGTGCCGCCCGCCTTGATGCGGAGCCACCAGTCCGCGGAGTCGCCGTTCTGCGGGTGCGTGAGCGCGCCGCCGAGGATCCGCACGTCGCCCTCGACCTCGAGCTGCGGGAAGCCCTTGGGCGACGTCTCGAGCGTGACGACCGCCACGTAGCCCTCCTCCTGCACCCAGCCCGCGACCGCGTGCGGCGCGGCCTTGTCCCAGACCGCCGCGTTGGCGTGGCGCTTCGAGAACACGACGACGTCGGACTTCTTCGGGACGCGCTTGAGCGACCAGTTCGTGGGGTTGCTCGCCTTCGCGTCGGTCCCGGCCTTGCGGACCCACGTGTTCGTGGCCGCCGGCGCGACGCCGGCGGCGAGAAAAAGCAGAACGGGCAGGAATCGTTTCATGGGGGACAGTCTACCACAACCCGCCCCCCGCGGCAATCTTGCGCAACCGCGCGCGTTTTTGCTAGAATCCCGCGCCATGTTCGCGCCCATTCCGGAAGTCCTCGCCGCGCTCCGCGCCGGCCGCTGCGTCCTCGTCGTCGACGACGAGGACCGCGAGAACGAAGGCGACGTCGTCTGCGCCGCCGAGTTCGCGACGACGGAGAACGTCAACTTCATGGCCACGCACGCGCGCGGTCTGATCTGCATGCCCATGTCCCGCGAGTGGACCGCGAAGCTCGGCCTCCCGCAGATGGTGTCGCAGAACACCGAGAAGCTCGGAACCGCGTTCACCGTCTCGATCGACCACGGGGACACCACGACCGGCATCTCCGCCGCCGAGCGCGCCCTCACCGCGCGCAAGGCGGTCGGGGACGGCGCCCGCCCCGAGGACTTCCGCCGCCCCGGCCACATGTTCCCGCTCGAGGCGCGCGAGGGCGGCGTCATCCGCCGCGCCGGCCACACGGAGGCGACGTGGACCTCATGCGCCTCGCGGGCCTGAAGCCCGTCGGCCTCTGCTGCGAGATCATGCGGGACGACGGCACGATGGCGCGCCTGCCGGACATCGAGGCGTTCGCCGCCGCGCACGGCCTTCCGCTCTGCTCCATCGCCGACCTCATCGCCTTCCGCACGAAGAACGAATCGCTCGTCGAGCGCGTCGAGGAGGTGGACATGCCCACCCGCCACGGCCGCTTCCGTCTCCGCATGTACCGCTCTCGCACGGACGGCCTCGAGCACCTCGCGCTCTTCATGGGCGACCTCGCCGGCGACCCGCCGCCGCTCGTGCGCGTGCACTCCGAGTGCTTCACGGGCGACGTCCTCGGCTCCGCCCGCTGCGACTGCGGCGAGCAGCTGCACCGCGCCATGGAGATGGTCGCCGCGGAGGGCCGCGGCTGCGTCCTCTACATGCGCCAGGAGGGCCGCGGCATCGGGCTGGCGAACAAGCTGCACGCCTACCGCCTGCAGGAAGGCGGGCTCGACACGGTCGAAGCGAACGAAAAGCTCGGCTTCGCGCCCGACCTGCGCGACTACGGCATCGGCGCGCAGATCCTGCGCGACCTCGGCATCACGAAGATGCGGCTCATGACCAACAACCCGCAGAAGATCTCCGGCCTGCAGGGCTACGGCCTGCAGATCGTCGAGCGCGTCCCCATCGTCGCGCCCCCCACCCCCTTCGACGCCCGCTACCTCGAAACCAAGCGCGACAAGATGGGCCAGCTCCTCTAGCCCCGTCTGGCAGCCCCGCCCTGCCCCCGGCGGCCGCGCCAACCAGGACACAACGAAGCCTGTCCCCGTCACCCCGCCACGCGAAACGGCCCCGCCCGATCCGGCAATCCCCGCGCCGCCGTGCCCCGCAGCGCGTACAGCCCCTCCGCCCACTCGACGGGGACAGGCTTCTCCACCGCGAGCCGCGCCAGCGCCGCCTGCGAACCGATTGCGCCGCCGCGCCACAGCGCCGCATCTTCGCAGTACGACCGCTCCGCCATCGAGCAAGCCTGTCCCCGAGCCAGGCGCGCGCCAAGCGTCGCCAGATCCACGCCCGCCGGCAGGCGTCCGCGCGTCGCGCCCGGGCGCCGATCCTCCAGCTCCTTCTCGTAGATTGCCTGCGCTTCGGCCGCCTCTCGTGGAAGCCTGTTCCCCTGCGCGAGCTGTACCAACCGGACGAGACCCGCTTGCGCAAGCCTGTCACCTCGCTTGGCGAGGGCGTAGCCCGACCAGGCGTAGGCCGCGGCGGTCGGAGAGCACCCCGCCACGAACGGGTTCGCGGCAATGTAGCTGCCGACCGCGTAGAGCGCGTTCCACTCCGTCGCCACCAGAACGCTGTGGAAGCGCGACTCCCAAACCGTCCCCGCGTGGCCGGTCTCGCGGTTGAACGCACGGGAGAAGTTCTCCTTGAACGTCTTGACGAACTCGCCCAGGTCGTACATCCGGCGGATCAGCTTCGCCTTCGCCTCCGCGACGCGCGATTCCTCGCCACGCTCCGTCCAGTCCGCCCAGGTCTTGAGAAGCCTGTCCCCGCGGCGGTCGCCGTACAAGGTACGAATGCGGTCGACGAGCAGCTCGTCGGGGACAGGCTCGCGCGGCGGGACGCGGACGAGCAAGTGGAAGTGGTTGCCCATCAGGGCGAAGTCGAGCAATTCGACGCCGCTGAAGGCGGCGGCTCGGCGTAGCAGCGCGAGGGCGAAGTCCTCGCGCCCGCGCAGGAAGAATTCCCGGTTGGCGCAGCGGCTGGTCACATGGTAGCATGCGCCGGGACGTGTGATTCGTGGTCTTCTCATGGTGTGTCTCCTTGTGGTTTCGAAGCCTGTCCCCGGCGGATTCCGGGGCGGCGTGGCGGGATGGTTCCCGCGGCACGAGGCAAAGACTGCCACAAGGAACCCCGAAAAATGTTTCAAGGGAATTGACACTTTTTCGGCGAAATGTGTTACGCGCGCGCACGCGAGAGAAGCCTGTCCCCGGCGAGTCCCGAGAAGCCTGTCCCCGGCGAGTCCCGGGCGGGACCTCGTGATGGCCGAGCTGTTCTACGGGCGGACCGACGGCCGGCCGTTCCGCCGCGAGGACGATGTCCCGACGGCCCCGGACGCCGCGCCGACGATCTGGACGTGGACGGACGGCGACCGCTTCGCCGTGCTGCGGCCCTGCGTCCTTCGGGACGAGGGCCCGGTCCGGGACGCGATCCGGGCGGTGGCGACGAACGCGGTCGCGCGGTAGGCGCGGGGGGGGGGGGGCCAAATGGACCGTTTGCGGACGGGTGCGCGTTTTGGTAGACTTTGCGCCCGTCATCCACCCAACACCCCACCAGCCATGAATCTCGCCCCGTTCCAGTCCCCCCTCGCCGCCCTGAACGACCTGCGCGCCGCCGCGCGCGGCTCGAAGGACAAGGTCGCCCTCGCGTGGGAGCGCGAAGACGGCAACGTCTACCGCTTCGACGTTCCGCTGCCCTCCCACATCGCCCCGAAGGCCCTCCCGGAGGTCCGCCACCTCGTCGAGCGCGTCGCCAAGTTCGTCCTCTGGAGCGCCGGCGGCTGGCGCCTGCGCATCGCCGGCCCCGACGCGATCGTGAAGCCCGTCGCGAAGGCCTACGCGAAGAAGGGCGCCCGCGCGTTCGACGTCGGCTTCTTCACCGACCTCTACGCGCGCCCGCTCGTCGCGGAGGTCGTCCCGCTCGCCAAGGTCCCGCGCACGAAGGAGCGCCGCGTCGTCGTGAAGAACAACACGGACGGCAACCGCATCGGCTTCGACCTCGGCGCGAGCGATTTCAAGATCTCGGCCCTGAAGCGCGGCAAGGTCGTCTTCTCCAAGGAGTTCCCCTGGGACCCGCGCAACCAGCCCGACCCGGAATACCACTACCAGAAGCTCACGGCGGGCCTCAAGGAGGCCGCCGCCGCGCTCGGCGGCAAGGTCGACGCCATCGGCGGCTCCACCGCCGGCACGCTCGTCGGCAAGCGCCTCGGCCCCGCCTCGCTCATCCGCGCCGTCCTCGAGAAGGCGCCGGAGAAGAAGGAAGTCGCGCGCGGGCTCTTCGAGCGCGTCGAAGCCGACTGGAAGGTTCCGTTCGAGGTGTTCAACGACGGCGACGTCACCGCGCTGGCCGGCGCGATCACGATGAAGCGGACGGGCATCCTCGGCGTCGCGATGGGCTCGTCCGAGGCCGTGGGCTACATCGACCCGAACGGCGCGCTCACCGGACGCATCAGCGAGCTGGCGTTCGCGCCGGTCGACCTCAACCCCGCCGCCGCGCGCGACGAATGGAGCGGCGACGCCGGCGTCGGCGCGATGTACTTCTCGCAGCAGGCGACGAACCACCTCGCGCAGTGCTTTGGGATGAAATTCCCGAAGGACATGAAGCTCCCGGAGCGCCTCAAGGCCGTCCAGGCCGCGATGGAGAAGCGCGAGGAGGCCGCCCTCAAGGTCTACCTCATGGTCGGCCGCTACCTCGCGAACGCCGCCGCGTGGTACCACGAGTTCTACGACTTCTCGAACCTCATGATCCTCGGGCGCGTGACGAGCGGCTTCGGCGGAGACATCCTCCTCCAGACCGCGCGCATGGGCCTCGAGGGCGTCGCCCCCGCCCTCGCGGAGAAGATCGACATCTTCATGCCCGACGAAAAGGCGCGCCGCCTCGGCCAGTCCGTCGCCGCCGCCCAGATCCCGAGCCTCTCGTAGCGAAGCGGCGCGGCGGGCAAGCCCACCGCACCGCCCATTCATCATTCATCATTCATCATTCATCATTCATCATTCATCATTCATCATTCAGCATTCAGCATTCAGCATTCTCCTCCAACCTCCAAACCGAAAATGAACTACCAGACCTTCCCCACCTACGCCGAAATGTCCAAGGCCGCCGCGAAGATCATCGCGGACGTCCTCCGCGCCAAGCCCGACTGCGTCCTCGGCCTCGCGACCGGATCCTCCCCCATCGGCGCCTACGACGAGCTCGCGCGCATGCACCGCGAGGAGGGGCTCTCCTTTGCGCGCTGCACGACCGTGAACCTCGACGAGTACCGCGGCCTCGCGGGCACGCACCCGCAGAGCTACCGCTACTTCATGAACGAGCACCTCTTCTCGCGC